>CAIKNA010000232.1 GCA_903828645.1 uncultured Bacteroidales bacterium | reverse complement strand
CCTCCCCAGGTAGGTACTCCGTCGCAAAAATAAAGTTGTTGCCCGTGAGTACCTGCAGGAATTATAACCCAGGCACTGCCATTCCAGTAAAGCATTTCTCCATTGTTGACTCCCTGGGGGGTTGCAACAGCCACCCACCTGGTGCCATTCCAGAAGTAATAACCGGGAACCAGGCCGTTGATGGTTGCCGTATTAAAAACCAGCAACCCGACTGCAACAGGTGATGCCACCGGGGCAGAAACCGAGAGCGATGTCAATGCAACTCTTGGTGGTAAAAAGCCCTTTATGGCCGATTTCACATCGAGCATGGCCGATGGATCGGGCTGGCTTCCGTCTGTGTTTATCCCAACCTGCGCAAAGAGGCCTAGGGTCATAAACATCAGCAAAAAAATCAAACTGGATAGTATTACGTTCTTTTTCATCTGGAATGGTTTTAACTGTTAAAAAATTATCTATCAATTATATATATGTATATGATCAAACAAGCTAATTTTTACAGGAACACTCCCTATCATTCTGAATATCAGAAAAAGAGACTCCGGCATTTTTAACATTACAACAAATTCAAATTTGTTGTTAGGTAATTCGATTAAATGTCGGTCAGAAATCATCGGGAAATTTAAGAACATTATTTTAAAATTCTATTAAATAATTTTGAAAAATTTATTAATAATTTTTTAAGTCGCTGAATTCTAAGTACAAACGATTTTAATGTTTCACTTATCAGGAAAAATAATAATGAACTGCAATGAACCCCTCCTTTACAAAAATTTTGAAAAAAGGAGATAAAATGTTATGTTTCATGTTTTTAATCTCTTTTGGATGGGTCATCATTTTCAAGTAATATTAAAACAACCCTTAACATCTTTTTATTCAACCTTACAAAATTACACTCTCTGTAATTGATTGTCAATTGGGTAAATCCGTAGAAAAACCTTACGGAAAAGCAGAATCATTTTATTCTGAAAAAGAGTCATGAAATTAATTATCAACAGGTAACATTTCTATAATGGCGTGCAATAAATTATCGCCCGATTAGAAAAACAGCTGCTTTTCTGTTAAAACCTGTCGTTCGGAAAAAAAGGGATATTGGGGGAAGGGGTAATATTTCAATGACCCGGATTATTTCCTGGGAGCCAGGAAACGATTAAACAACAACAGACCTATGATCGTGAACACTCCAATCATGCTAAAAGTAAGCCATAATAATGACGGCTGATTCATCTTTTCCACGAACCTCACATACAACGCAGCTCCGAGAATACCTCCTACACCGCTTCCAATCACCCCGTACATGAAAGACCAACCCTGGTAAAGGGCCTTTTTATCCTGGGGAGCTATCAATCCCACATAAGCTATAAATTTCGGATGGGCTATCATCTCTCCGAGCGTGAAAACAAACATAGATGCCAGGAAAATCCAGCCACTGGGAGATATGGCGAGCATTCCCATCCCGATCGAACCAAGGGAAATGCCAAAAATCATTGTCGGCAATGCTTTGGTGTTGCGCACAATGCTGGAAACCAGCAACTGTAAAAGAATGATCGCTCCGGCATTCATCACGGTGACATGTTCCGCGTCGAATTTCCAGGAAGGATGATCCAGAAAGAGGGAAAGAATACCATTGACGAGGTTGTTGAACCCGGTCATATCAACTTTTTCGCCCAGGTACCACAGCACCGAATCGTATACCTGGAAATACATGATCCAGAATCCAGAATAGATGACGATCATAAGGATGAAGCGAAAATCACGCAAAACAGTAACCATTTCAGTAAAAACCTGTTTCAGCGACTTTACTGCCCTTGTACCGGTCGGTTCCTGGTATACCATGTAATTCAGCAGCAACAACCAGCCTGTGCCTATTGCTGCCATGAAAAAGATATAATGGTAGGAAATGGATTTCAGGTATGGCACCAGGATCAGGGGGACGAGGAATGCTCCCAGGTTGATGGACCAGTAATATATACCGAATCCAAGTGAAGAATTTGACACATCCGTAACCCTCGCAATGGTGCCCGAAATCATTGGTTTAAAAAATCCGGCACCCAGTGCAACCAGGATGAGGCTGCTGAAAACAGTCACATAGGTAGTTGAAAACCCCGCAAACCAATATCCCAGGCTCATTGTGAAGAAGGCAAAGAAAAGCACTTTGCGGTATCCGAACCGGTCGCCGATCGCCCCGGATAAAATAGGAAGGAAATAGAGCAATGGCGTGATGGTACTCTTGATCACACCAACGCTCTCCTTCGAAAATCCAAGTCCCCCATCGCTTTTCGATAAGACCAGGTAAACAGACAACACGGACATCACACCATAATAGGAACCGCGCTCGAAAAATTCCATGGAGATGGCAGTCCAGAAGTTTTTTGGAAAAGAAGCAAGGCTCCTGGCAGAATTTGATTTGGGCATAGGACAATTACTGTGTATTTGCAGCGAAAATACCGAAAAATTTCTTTGTATTTTTGCTATTGTGTTCCATTGTGACCTGTTGTGCCTATTGTGGTGAATAAAAATTACAACAACTTTACCCATTTATGAATGACTTAAATAACATTGTAGCCCAGTTCATAACCGAAGGCCGCGTGGAATCAGTTGAACCGCTTGGTTCAGGCCATATCAACGACTCCTACCTGGTAACCACTTTCCCTGAATCTGCATCGGATTATGTGCTTCAACGGATCAACCATGGCATCTTTACAAATGTACCCGGGCTCATCGACAATATCCTCAAAGTTACCGGCCACCTTGGTGAAAAACTGGTTTATCGTCATGCCGGTTACAGTACTTTCCAGGTTATTCGGCTGATCCCGGCCAAAACAGGTCATCACTACTTTCATGATAGCGGTGGGAACTACTGGCGTCTTTACAACCATGTCCGAGGAAGCAGGAGTTTTGACAAAGTTGCAACCACTGGTCTTGCATACGAAGGAGGCAGGGCCTTTGGAATTTTTCAGTCCCTCTCATCAGATATGGATGCAAGGTCACTGTTTGAGATCCTTCCAGATTTTCATAATGTTGCAAGCCGATTGGTTCAATTCCGGGAAGCGGTATTGCTCGACCCGGCCGTCCGTGCAGAAGAAATTGAAAATGAAATTGCCTTCGTGGAAACCAGGTCACACGAAATGCATGCCATCCTGCGCCTGGGCGAACTGGGTAAGATCCCTTTGCGTGTCACGCATAACGACACCAAATTCAACAATGTGCTGTTCAATGCTAATAACAGGGCTATCTCTGTCGTGGACCTTGACACCGTGATGCCGGGCTATGTTTTATTTGATTTTGGCGATGCCATCCGCACAGGAGCCAGTACGGGGGCCGAAGATGAAGGGGATCTTTCCCTGGTGAATCTGGACCTGAACCTGTTTGAAGCCTATTCCCGCGGTTATCTTGAAACAGCAGGCAAATTCCTGAATACCGTAGAGACCATGTACCTGGCTTTCTCGGCAAAATTCATGACTTACCTTATCGGTCTGCGCTTTTTAACAGATCATCTCAACGGTGACCGCTATTACAAAATCGGGTTCCCCGGGCATAATCTTCAGCGGGCAAGGGCTCAATTCAGGTTGCTGCTCAGCATGGAAGAGCATTTCAGTGAGATGCAGGAGATTATCCGCAAGATCGGTTGATTTTCTATCGATTTTATTGCTTATTTTGCACAAAATACTTTTTAACACCCGTTGTATGCGCAGGTATCTGATTTTATGTTTTGTGATGCTGATTCCAGGGATGTTCCAGGCAGGTAACATCCCGGATTCAAATTTAATATCCATCGTTCCCAGGCCGGTGACGATGAAACCGGCAGCAGGAAAATTTGTGATTACCCGGTTTACCCCTATCCTTGTAAAAGGACATGGTGAAGAGGTTACCAGGATTGCCAGGTTTTTCGCCGACCGTATCAGGTTCGCAGGTGGACCGTTGCTGGAAGTCAGGGAGATAACCAAAGCAGATAAAAACCTGCCGGCAGTTGTGTTTGCCGTGCAGGATGAGCACTCCTCCCTGCCCGACGAAGGTTATGAGTTGAAAATCAATCCAAAACAGGTATTGCTTATTGCAAAAACCGGTGCAGGCCTGTTCCATGGAGTGCAAACCCTTTTTCAACTGCTTCCGTCTGAAATCTCGAGACACAACCTGCCGATGTCATTCAAGGAGTGGGAACTGCCTGCGCTCAGGATTACGGATTACCCCCGGTATCCTTACCGGGGTATGCACCTCGATGTATCCCGTCATTTTTTTCCGAAGGAGTTCATAAAGCGATACATCGACCTGATCGCCATGTACAAGATGAACACCTTTCACTGGCATCTCACCGACGACAACGGATGGCGGATTGAGATCAAGAAGTACCCTAAACTGATGCAGATCGGTGCCTGGCATGTTGACCATGAAGAGTTGCCCTGGAAGGAACGTCCCTCCCAGCAACCCGGTGAAAAGGTAAACTATGGCGGGTACTATTCCCAGGATGAAATCCGCGAGATCGTGCAATATGCGGCAGACCGCTATGTCACGATTATACCCGAAATTGAAATGCCTGCGCATTCAGTTGAGGTGCTTGCCGCCTATCCTCAATTTTCATGCACAGGAGGTCCATTTACCGTGGCTACCGGAAGTTACTGGCCCAACATCGACATCCTTTGCGCTGGCAATGATTCAGTGTTTACCTTTATGGAAGATGTGCTTACGGAAGTCATGGCGCTTTTCCCTTCAAAATACATTCATGTGGGTGGGGATGAAGCGGATAAAACCAACTGGAAAAAATGTCCGAAGTGCCAGGAGCGAATCAAGACTGAGGGGCTGAAGGACGAAAAGGAGTTGCAAAGTTATTTCATTCGTCGAATTGAGAAATTCATCGCCTCGAAAAACCGCAGGATGATCGGCTGGGATGAAATTCTTGAAGGTGGTCTTGCTCCCGAAGCAACCGTGATGTCGTGGCGTGGTGTCGAAGGGGGCATCGCAGCAGCCAGGCAGGGACATGATGCCATCATGACGCCAGGTGCTTATTGCTATTTCGACCATTACCAGGCTGATCCGGCGTCAGAACCCAAAGCCATCGGAGGCTTTACGACCCTTAAAAAGGTTTACTCCTTTGAGCCTGCACCGGGCGAACTGACGTCAACAGAAGCCAACCACATATTGGGAGCGCAAGGAAACGTGTGGACTGAGTACATTCCCACACCTTCCCAGGCAGAATACATGGCAGTACCGCGCATGATCGCCCTTTCGGAAGTATTATGGTCACCAAAAAACGCCAGGAACTGGCACGATTTCCAGCACCGCATGACCGGTCAGTATATCCGGCTTAAAAAAATGCAGGTGAATTACAGCACGGGATCATTTAAAGCGGAAGTGAGTACGAAATTTGACAAAAAGACCAATGCCGTCATGGTGACCCTTGGTTCTGAACAGATGGATGTTCCAATCCGCTATACGCTCGACGGAAATGATATCAAATCTTCCTCGCCTGAGTATGCAGGCCCCTTTGAAATCAAGAAAAACGGGGTTATCAAAGCAGGTTTGTTTGTTGACGGACAATTGAAAGAGAAGATCACGGAGATGCCATTTCTTTACCATCTTGCCATCGGGAAACCCGTGAAATACCTGAAAGAATTTTCCGATCGTTACCCTGGTGCAGGCAACACAGCACTTACCGATGGTTTGCGTGGATCCATCGACCATCATGACGGCCTCTGGCAGGGTTTCCTTGGCAACGACCTTGACTTGATCATCGACCTTGGTCGGGAGATGCCTGTGAATTCAGTGCAGGCGAACTTTCTTCAAAATCAGCGAAGCTGGATCTTTTTACCCGTTGTGGTTGAGTATTCCCTTTCTTCGGATGGAAAAAAATACCATTCATTCAATGAGGTGTCAAACAACATCCCGCCAAAGGAGGAGCAGGTTTTCATCCAGCCGTTCAATTTCCAGTTCATGGCAAATTCAAAAGCAAGGTACATCAGGGTAAAAGCAAAAAACCTGGGGAAATGCCCCTCCTGGCATGAAGGTGCGGGTGAGCCCTGCTGGATGTTTACGGATGAAATTGTTGTCTTCTAATTCCTGACAACTCTATGCACCCTGGCGGCCTGATTCACGGAATTTTTCAACCTACACGGTCATGATATCTTTCTCCTTTACATCAAATATTTTATCAACTTTTCCGATATACTCATCGGTAACTTTCTGAATATCTATTTCCAGTTTGTCAACCTCATCTTCGGGGACACCATCTTTTTTTAGTTTTTTGGCCGTTTCATTGGCCAGCCTGCGGATATTCCGGATACTTATCTTGGCGTTCTCAGCCTCCGCTTTAGCTTTTCTCACCAGGTCGCGCCGCCGCTCCTCCGTTAAGGGAGGAACCATGATGCGCAGTATCTCTCCTTCGTTTTTGGGATTAAACCCCAGGTTTGCCGCCTGGATTGCCTTGTCGATCAGTCCAAGCACGCTTTTGTCCCATGGCTGTACAATGATCTGCCTGCCATCGGGAGTGCTGATATTGGCCGCCTGATCGATAGGTGTCATGGCCCCATAATAATCAATTCTAACCCCGTCCAGCATCTGGACACTGGCCTTCCCGGCCCGCAACTTCTGAAGTTCCTTTTCAAGATGCTGAACGGCCAGAAGCATGCCTTCATTGGCTTCATCAAGCGTAAATTCTATTTCATCGTTCATAAACGGTTCAAATTAAAGATTTACAATTTAAACAATGCAAACAATGCAAACAATGCAGCTATTTTAGCTGACTACAGTTCCGATTGCTTCACCACTGATCAGTTTCAGAAGGTTGCCTTCCTGGTTCATATTGAATACGACGATGGGCATCATGTTTTCACGACATAGTGTAAAAGCTGTCAGGTCCATGATTTTCAGGCCTTTTTCATAAGCCTCATCATACGTGAGCGCGTCGTATTTAACAGCCAGTTGATCTTTTTCCGGATCTGCAGTATAAATACCGTCAACCCGTGTTCCTTTAAGGATGGCATCAGCCTTTATTTCAATGGCACGAAGGGCTGAAGCGCTGTCGGTCGTGAAATATGGATTCCCTGTGCCTGCAGCAATGACGACCACCTCCCCTTTTTCAAGATGGCAAATGGCTTTACGACGGCTCATCGCTTCACAGATTGGCTCAATAGCCAGTCCTGAAAGAAGTTTGACGTTGACCCCGGTCTTTTCGAGGGCAGCCTGGATGGCCATGCTGTTTATCACCGTGGCAAGCATGCCCATATAATCTCCCTGCACCCGGTCCATCCCCTCGCCCATCCCCTGCAATCCCCTGTAGATATTTCCACCGCCAATCACGACGGCCACCTGTACACCTGCATCCACCACCGACTTGATCTCCTCTGCATATACAGATAACCGCTGCGGATCAATGCCATAGCCCTGGGCGCCTTCCAGCGCTTCGCCGGAAAGTTTTAAGAGTATGCGTTTGAATTTGTTCTTTGAATTTTGAATTTGCATTTTGATTGTTGATTTTATTCATTGATTCCATGACAAGCTTTATATTTTTTCCCCGATCCGCAAGGACAAGGATCGTTCCTTCCAACCTTCTTTTCAACCTTGACAGGCTGCGCGACTGCTTTTTCCTGGGTGTTCGAATGTGATTGCGACAGCAGGTCGGAACGTTCCTCGCGCATGCGGGCACGATCCATTTTCCGCGGTGCCTGGGCTTCCTTGACATTTTCCACCTGGATCGGAACATCCGCCTTGATCAGGAAGGAGGTGATCTCCTTGTTGGTACGCTGGACCATGCTTTTAAAAAGTTCAAATGATTCAAACTTGTAGATCAGCAGGGGATCCTTTTGTTCATAGGCCGCATTCTGAACCGATTGCTTCAGATCATCCATTTCGCGCAGGTGTTCTTTCCAGGCATTGTCGATCATGCCAAGTACGATCCCCTTTTCAATGCTCAGCACTACCTCTTTTCCTTTGTCTTCATAGGCCTTTTTCAGGTTTGCCACAGCCTGCATGGTTTTAAGGCCATCGGTGACAGGAATGGCAATATTTTCATACCGGGTATCATTTTCATACACATCTTTGATAACCGGGTAGGTTTTTTGAGCGATGTGGTCGCACTTGGATTTATAACGTTTGTAAATGTAATTGTAAAGTTTATCGCCAAGATCATCCGCATTCAGGTTCCCGAAATCCGCTTCGGAAATAGGGGAATCCGCGGCAAATTCCTTCAGCAGGTCAAGGTTGAAACTATGGAAATCACGTGATTCCTGGGAATCCAGCACGATTGTTTCGCAAACGTCGTAGATCATGTTCGAAATATCCACTGCCAGCCTGTCCCCGAACAGGGCATGATGCCGTTTCTTATAGATGGCTTCCCGCTGGATATTCATTACGTCATCGTATTCAAGCAACCTCTTTCGGACGCCAAAGTTATTCTCTTCCACCTTTTTCTGGGCACGTTCGATCGAGTTGGTGATCATGGAATGCTGGATAACCTCCCCCTCTTTGATCCCCATGCGGTCCATGATCTTCGCAATCCGGTCGGAGCCGAACATACGCATCAGGTCATCGTCGAGGGAAACAAAGAACTGAGAACTGCCCGGGTCTCCCTGCCTTCCGGCACGACCGCGCAACTGGCGGTCGACACGCCGCGATTCATGCCGTTCAGTACCGATAATTGCCAAACCGCCCACCTGTTTTACACCGGGTCCAAGTTTGATGTCGGTACCACGGCCGGCCATGTTGGTGGCTATGGTAACGGTACCGGCACGTCCGGCTTCGGCAACGATATCCGCCTCGCGCGCATGCAGCTTGGCATTCAACACATTGTGCGGGATATTTTTCCGTTTGAGCATGCGACTCAGCAATTCTGACGTTTCAACGGACGTTGTACCAACCAGACTTGGGCGCCCTTCCTTTACTAGTTTCTCAATTTCGTCAATGACCGCGTTGAATTTTTCACGCTTGGTCTTGTAAACAAGATCTTCACGGTCGTCGCGGACAATTTTTTTATTTGTCGGAATAACGACCACATCCAGTTTATAGATATCCCACAATTCACCGGCTTCCGTTTCAGCGGTACCGGTCATCCCGGCCAGTTTCTTGTACATCCGGAAGTAGTTTTGCAGGGTTACTGTGGCATAAGTTTGGGTGGCAGCCTCGATCTTTACGTTTTCCTTGGCTTCAATCGCCTGGTGCAGCCCATCTGAATAACGGCGTCCCTCAAGGATACGACCGGTCTGCTCATCCACGATTTTCACCTTGTTGTCCATCACCACATATTCAACATCCTTTTCAAATAAAGCATATGCCTTGATGAGTTGATTTACCGTATGGACTCGTTCTGTTTTAATGGAATAGTCAAGCATCATGGCATCCTTCCGCTCAAGTTTCTCCTGTTCGGTGAGATTCTGGCGCTCGAGTTCGGCAATCAGTAGGCCGATGTCGGGGAGGATGTAAAAGGTCGGATCTTCATATGACTGCGTGAGCAGGTCGATGCCAAGATCGCGCAACTCGATTGTGTTGTTTTTCTCATCGATCACGAAATAGAGCTGATCGTCGATGATGGGCATGTTCTTCATCTGCTCAGCCATGTAAAAGTTTTCGGTCTTAAGCAGCAACGCCTTCATCCCAGGTTCACTGAGAAATTTTATAAGCGCCTTGTTTTTGGGCAATCCATGATGAGCGCGCAGCAGTTGCTCGCCCGCTTTCTTTATATTCTCATCATTTTTGGGATCTTCCGACAATGCCTTTGCATCGGCAAGCAGCCTGGTAACAAGGTTTCGCTGGGCGTTGTAAAGTTTGGTCACATTTGCCTTAAGATCATCGAAGAGCTGGTTTTCACCTTTGGGTGTCGGGCCCGAGATAATCAGAGGGGTACGGGCATCATCAATTAAAACCGAGTCGACCTCATCGACAATGGCGTAGTTGTGCGGACGTTGCACCAGTTCCTCAGGATTGCTGGTCATGTTGTCGCGCAGGTAATCGAAACCAAATTCGTTGTTGGTGCCATAGGTGATATCGGCCAGGTAGGCATCCCTGCGTGGCTGCGAATTCGGCTCATGACGGTCGATGCAATCCACCTTCAGCCCATGGAATTCAAAAAGAGGGCCCATCCATTCCGAGTCGCGCTTGGCCAGATAATCGTTAACAGTAACGATGTGAACCCCTTTGCCGGGCAGGGCATTGAGATACATCGGAAGGGTCGCCACCAGGGTTTTTCCTTCACCGGTAGCCATTTCGGCAATTTTGCCTTCATGGAGGACAACCCCTCCAATCAGCTGGCAGTCATAATGGACCATATCCCACGTGATCATGTTGCCGCCTGCCATCCAGCTGTTGCGAAACCTGGCTTTGTCGCCATCAATCTCCACACTGGCTTTTCTTGCTGCGAGGTCCCTGTCCGACTGGGTTGCAGTCACTTCTACGTACTCGTTTTCAAAAAATCTCCGTGCAGTATCTTTCATCACCGCAAACGCTTCAGGAAGTATTTCAACCAAAACTTCCTGTGTCAGGTCATAGGATTCCTTCTCAAGCCGGTCAAGAACACCATAGAGTTTTTCCTTTTCATCAATTTCAATTTCATCAGAGTTCAACTGCTCCCTGAGCGCTTCAATCTCCTTTTCCTTCTCAGAGAGGCGTTCTTTTATCCTGGATTTAAACGCATCCGTGCGGGCACGAAGCTCGTCATTCGACAGGGTTTTTATCTCCTGCCAGGATTCTATCGCTTTCTCTACCAGGGGACTGATTCCCTTGATATCCCGCTGGGACTTGTTTCCCAGCATTTTTTTAAAAAAATCGAACATGATATGGTTTTATTACTGCAATATTTTTTGTATATCGGCTTCCAATCCGTTGCTCGGTTGTTCGGCCGCGTACTTATATATCCTGCCTTCTTTGTCAATCAGCACAAACAAGGGATAAGTGTGAACATCATAATCTTTCAACACATCCGATTGATCCCCGATATTGACGAAGGTCCAAACGTAATCTTTTTTCAGGTTTATGAAATAGAGCATTTTGCTAAAATACTTGTCAGCAGAGACACTCACGAAACAGACATTTTCCCGGTACTTGTCATACAATGGTTTGATCAGGTCCATCTCAGAAAGGCAGCCTTCGCAGTAGGTCGTCCAGAAGCACAGCACCACCGGCTTCCCCCGAAGGCTCTTCAGCGAAAGTTCCTTTTGGTCGCGGTTAAGCAGGGTGAATTCAGGAGCCATGGTACCTGGCTGGAGTTTGGTGAGCAAACTCACTATGTCCTCTGCAACAACCCTGTTGTCCTGAAATTTTGTTTTCTCCCTTGCCGCGTTGATCGCTGCAAGCACATCAGCCTGACTGTAAGTTGTCGTGTTATATAATTCCATCAATCCTTTGAGCATTACCAGTTCGCGCAACTGCTCGTTTTTCAACACTGTATCAACCGTCATTGCTTTCAAAATGGCTTTATAGGGATCTGCACCTTTTAGCAGTGAAGTAAAATCCAATTTTCTCAGGGTGTTCGACGTAACCGTTATATATTTGGAAAAAAAATTGTTGAAAAAATCCATGTACTCAACATTGTTGTAACCTACAGGTTTGTCGGTAAAATATTTTTTCGCAAGCTGTCCCTGGTTGTAGTATTGCGTAAGCTGTTCGAGTGCGGCAATTTTATATGAGGCATAATCGAGGAAATAGGCGTTTTTCACGGAGCCGAAATGCTGGTTAAGCTGTATGCGGAAAGTGTCCAGTAAAATCTTCCGGCGGTCATGATAGAGTGCATTGAAATTTTCAGTGAGGAATCCGCTGTAAATCGAATTGAATGTGCCGATCAGGTTGTTCAACTCCTGGGGATCGCTTTCTACTATTTCAAGCATCAGATTCTGCGATTGAATAAAGGGATTCACTTCCGTGTATTCATCATATTTCATTGGGGCAATGCGGATCTCATATGATTTAGAAGGCTCAAGGAAGATTTCAGTTTTATGAAAATCAATAGAAATGATCACGCTGGTAGTTTTTTCAAGGTCTACCGACAACGAGAAATGGCCGGTTGAATCGACCCGTGAAGTAACCAGGTTTTTTTCCCAGAAGGTGATCAGGTCGCAGGGCGTTGCAACGCGAATGACCTTATGCTCGGCACCGGGCGCAATGCCATTAATAACTGTTTTTTGGGAAAATGAAACCAAAGAAAAAAACAAGCTGAATGCCAATAATCCTAAAAACCTCATATATAAACCTTTAAATCGTAAATCGTAAATCGTAAATCGTAATTAAAAAACAATCCCCTCCGGTACAAACTGTCTCACATCACCCCCATGCCGCAGAACATCCCTGACAATGGATGAACTTACTGAAACGTATTCCGGAACGCACAGAAAAAAAACCGTTTCAATTTCGGGATACATCATTTTATTCATCTGCCCTATGCCCCTTTCAAATTCAAAATCGGCCGAAGTCCTCAGTCCTCGTAAAATAAAACCAGCATTTTCACTGCGGCAGAAGTCGATGGTAAGCCCTGCATATGTAGTTATCCTGATCCCGGGTTCATGGCCGAAAATCTGGTCCAGCCACCGGAGCCTGCGGTCCAGTGGGAAAAATGATTTTTTTTCACTGTTTTCCCCTATGGCAACAACAATCTCATCAAAGAGCGGGAGCGCCCTCCTGATGACCGATTCATGTCCGCGTGTGATGGGATCAAAGGAGCCGGGGAAGACTGCAATTCTTTGCATGTGTCAATTCGTTTGAACCAGCAAAGATAAGAAAATGGAAGGATTCCAAGTCTATTCGAAGGTGAATGAGACCTGGAATATTTTTGAACTCACCTTGTCGATGGAATTGGTATAGATGTTGCTTTCACGTTTTAATACATCCATGAGACCATACATCATTTTCAACTCCAGACCAAATTTAAACCATTCGTTGTAAAAATCAAAACCGACACCTGCCTCGATGTAAACATCATTCTGGTTGAATTTCACAATTTTCTCATTCCTGTTTTTTTGCTCACGTTTCTTGGCCTGCGATGCAAGGTCGAGGGAATATTGCGCTCCGCCGAGGAGGTATGGGCGGAAATTGTTGTACCGGATCGATTTGAACTTTATTTCAAGTGGAAAATTGACATAGGTGGATGGGATTTTTTTTGACAGGGTCAAGTTTTGCACCGGCTCCTTCTCCCCGGGACGGTAACGATAGGTTTGTACGTCATATGTGATTGTACGGTCGCCGAACGACAAAGAAGGCACGAACTGCAACTCAAAATATTTTCCCATCTGCATGTTAGCGACAATGCTGACGACAAAGCCTGGTGTTGGTGTTGAATTGATGGCAAGCACTCTTGCAGAATCAGGTAACGGCAGGATATCTGGAATGTAGGTGGAATCAAAAACATGCGAACTCAGGTCGTTAATGGGCCGGATGGTTACCAGGCTCTGGTTGACACCAAGGATGAATCCAAAATGGAACAGGTAATCATGGTCATAGGAAGGCTGGTTTAGTACGATCATGCGCTGACTCTTTCCACTGATAGGAAGGCAAAGAGTTGCAAAAAGCAGGAAAGCGATAATGAGTCTGTCGATCTTCAACGAGTCGCGGGGATGTTTATGTCAGAGATTAACGCAGTTTTCCATATTTTATTTTTCAGCAAGGTAGATGGAGGCAATTCCCATGCTCAGGTTCACCTGCCGGGTATTCTTCAATCCCAGTTTATTAAGAATTTCAAGAAAGCTTTTCCCTGAAGGAAATGCAGCAACCGACTCGGGAAGATAAGTATAGGCTTTGCTGTTTCCAGATATCATCCGGCCAAGTCGCGGGATAATATTTCGTGAGTAAAATGCATATAGTTGTTTCATCGGGAAAGATTCCGGATGTGAGAATTCAAGAATCAGCATGACACCTCCCTTTCGAAGTACCCGGCTCATCTCGCCAAGACCCAGTTCGAGATTTTCATAATTCCTTACACCAAAGGCCACTGTTATCGCGTCGAAAAAGTTGTCGGAGAAAGGAATTTTCTCTGCATCAGCCTGCTGAAGCGTTACAACAAGGTTCAGTCCCTTGTCAGTCAGCTTTTGCCTGCCGATCTCAAGCATTTTTTCAGAAATGTCTATTCCGACAATTTTTTGCGGTTTCAGTGAGGCGATCGCAATGGCCAGGTCACCGGTTCCGGTTGCCACATCAAGCACCTTGAAAGGTTTACGCTCTTTCAGCATCGCTACAAGTTTCCTCCGCCATGCCCGGTCAATGCCAAAAGAGAGAAAATGGTTTAAAAAATCGTACCTGGTTGAAATGTCATCAAACATTTCCCGAACCACTTCCTTTTTTGAAGGTTCACTCATAAAAAAAGTTCCAACGGTAGAATACAAAATGCAAAATGCAAATTAAAAAATTCAAATTGATATTAGCCTGGACAGGCACCTCAAGACAATTATTCCTTTGATCAAATAAAAAGGGGATTATCCAAAATATCAGATAATCCCCTCAATCTTGAAGAAAAAACTACACGCCCAATTGCAGGCGTTTAAAACCGGTTACGGCCAGATCCTTATCATTTTCGGCAATGTATTGGCGAACAGTCTTTTTTGCGTCCTTGATGAAATCCTGGTTTAACAGGGTCATCTCCTTGAAAAATTTCTGAAGTTTACCCTGTGCGATTTTTTCAACCATCTCTTCGGGTTTTCCCTCCTGGCGTGCGATATCCTTTCCAATTTCTATTTCACGATCGATCACCTCCTGCGTCACATTCTCCTTATCAACGGCAACAGGACTCATGGCGGCTACCTGCATGGCAAGTTCATGACCTATTTCGAGTACATTCTTCGCCTCTTTCTTACTTAAACCGATCACTGTTGCCAGGCGGTTTCCAAAATGGTTGTAGGCAAATACCACCGGTGCCTCGATAACTTCAAAATGGGCAATCTGGATCTTCTCGCCGGTTTTGCCAAGCAACTCATTCAGCTTTTCTTCAACGGTGGTTGTTCCCAGCGACATGGGCATCAAATCGGCAACTACATGAATTCGTTGTGCAAGTCCCAGATCGAGTAAATCCTTTGTAAATTTGATAAACTCTTCTGTTTTTCCAACAAAATCGGTTTCACAATTGACCATGATGACAGCACCATAGCTTTGATCATCAGATGTTTTCGCTATCACAAATCCCTGGTTGGCATCACGGTCGGCACGTTTTCCGGCAACTTTCTGACCTTTTTTACGCAGGTAATCGATGGCTTTATCAAAATCGCCTTCCGTTTCCTGCAGGGCTTTTTTACAATCCATCATCCCTGCACCCGACATCTGGCGCAATTTATTAACATCAGCAGCAGTAATATTCATATAGAACTTAGGTTTTAATTATTGAACTAAATTTTGGCGGCAAAGCCTCAGTGAAATTAAGCGAATCAAAAAATCGTAAATCGCAAATCGTAAATCGAAATTACTTTTTAGTGCTTCTTCCTGCGGGTTTGCTGATTCGTTTTCTTGCGGGTTTGTTTTTATCCTCGGGTGCCGGCTCGAGCGCTTTCATCTTGGCAACCTTGGTATCCACAAAATCCTTTTTTACGATCTTGATTCCATCTTCATCCACTTCATCCTCATCGGCATCCATCAGGTCGCCTCCCATTCTGCCTTCGAACTCGTCGCCTTCGCCACGTTCATCGCTGGCTTCCTTTTTATCACGGTCCAGTTTGCGTTCCATCAAACCCTCTTCCATCGCCCTTACCATAGTATCAACGATGAGGGAAATTGATTTGGATGCATCGTCGTTGGCGGGTATTGGGAAATCAACCGTCCTCGGGTCGGAATTGGTGTCAACGATGGCAAATGTGGGAATATTCAGTTTCTTGGCTTCAGCCAGGGCAATATGTTCTTTGAGGATATCCACGATAAAAATGGCGGACGGGAGCCTGTTCAGATCGGCGATAGAACCAAGGTTCTTCTCCAGTTTCGCACGTTCACGTGTGATCGTAAGACGTTCTTTCTTCGACAAATTGGTATACGAAGGGGAACTCATCAGCTTGTCGATCGAGATCATCTTGCGGACAGCCTTGCGGATGGTGGCAAAATTTGTAAGCATACCGCCCGGCCAGCGCTCTGTTACATAAGGCATGTTTACTCTCTTGACATGCTCGGCAACAATGTCTTTGGCCTGTTTTTTGGTAGCCACGAAGAGCACCTTTTTCCCTGCCTTGGCAATCTGTTTCAAAGCTGCGGCGGCTTCATCCACCTTGGCCATTGTCTTGTAAAGGTCAATGATATGGATCCCGTTGCGTTCCATGAAAATATAGGGAGCCATTGCAGGGTTCCATTTGCGGCGCAAGTGACCAAAATGGACACCGGCATCCAATAATGCATCAAAATTCGTTCTTGACATATAATAATTCTAAGAATTCTAAAATACTAACGTTTACTAAACTGGAATCTCTTACGGGCTTTTTTCTGTCCGAATTTTTTACGTTCCACCATGCGCGGATCTCGCATCAGGAGCCCTTTTGCCTTCAAAGGCGGACGGTGTTCCTCGTTGATTTCGCAAAGTGCACGGGCTATCGCAAGGGCAAGGGCTTCCGCTTGTCCGCGTATTCCTCCACCATCGAGATTTACCTTGACGTCGTACTTGCCCTGGTTGTTGGTCACCTCAAACGGTTCGGTTACCTTGAATTGGAGAATCGGGGTGGGAAAATAGTTCTTGAATTCGCGGCCATTCACGGTAATGATACCCTGGCCTTCCTTCAGATAGATTCGTGCAACGGCAGTTTTCCTTCTGCCGAGGGTGTTGATAACTTCCATATTACTTGATTGAGGTTAATTTCATTGGTTTCGGTTGCTGTGCCTGGTGCAAATGCTCTGTGCCGGCATACACATATAAATTGCGGAACAAATCGCGGCCAAGGCGGTTCTTGGGAAGCATCCCCTTGATAGCCTTTTCCACGACGGCTGTCGGCTTCTTGGCAAGGAGTTTGCTGGGGGTCACCTCCCTTTGCCCACCGGGATAACCCGTATGGCTCAGGTAAATTTTATCCTCCATCTTTTTGCCCGTCAGTTGGATTTTTTCCGCGTTGATAATGACAACATTGTCGCCACAATCGACATGCGGTGTGTAGTTGGTCTTTGTCTTGCCTTTCAGCAACATGGCCACTTTGGCTGCCAAACGGCCAAGAACCTGACCTTCGGCATCGATAAGCACCCAATCTTTGGTCACGGTGGCCGCGTTGGCGCTTATAGTCTTGTAACTTAACGTATTCATGCTTCTTCCTGATTATTTTTAACAATGAACCTTTTTCTTCCAAAAAGGGGTGCAAAGATATTGTTAATTTTCATTCATACAATGCTATTTAATGATTAAAATAGCATAAATTTGCATTATCCTTTATTTTGTGACATCATTTTATTATTTTATGGCTTATTTTATGACATTCTGAATCGAAGCTACCCTTTTTCGGGAAGGTGTATTCGTCAAGAATAAAAAAAAACAGGATTTTCGTATTACCTTTTACTCTCAATACCGATTAAGCAGATAATTAACACCTTTCAATATGGAATACCGCCAAAACGAACAACTGCTTCTGGCTACCGAATTTGTTCAGTTCACCAACAAAAACATTTTCCTGACCGGAAAAGCCGGAACGGGGAAAACGACGTTTTTGCATAACCTGAAGAAAATCACTCCAAAACGCATGGTTGTTTTAGCCCCGACAGGTGTGGCAGCCATCAATGCCGGAGGGGTTACCATTCATTCTTTCTTCCAGTTGAGTTTCGCACCTGCCATCCCGGCTTCGATTAGCCCCGAACATCAAGGTTCACCCTTGGAAAGCGTCCAGAAAAAATTTAGCCGGGAAAAAATCAGGCTTATCAAATGCATCGACCTGCTGGTAATCGATGAAATCAGCATGGTCCGTGCCGATATCCTGGACGCCGTTGATGAGGTATTACGCAGGTACCGCAACCACTCCAGGCCATTCGGCGGTGTACAATTACTGATGATCGGCGATTTGCACCAGCTATCGCCGGTGGTAAAAGAGTCTGAATGGAGTATTTTGAGAAACTATTATAAAAGTGTCTATTTTTTTGACAGCATTGCACTTCAAAAAACGAGCCCGGTCACCATCGAGTTAAAGGAAATTTTCAGACAGTCCGACGCCCGGTTCATCGCATTGTTGAATAAAGTCAGGGAAAACAGGATCGATCCTGAGACCATCCGGGAGTTGAACTCCCGCTTTATCCCCGGAATTCAGTCCGGGGGTACAGGCCCTATACCCGGACTAAAGTCCGGGGAAGAGGGGTACATCACCCTCACCACGCACAACGCCAATGCCTTTGAGATGAATCAGGCCAAATTGCAGGAAATTTCATTGAATTCGCATTTTTTTTCTGCCAAGATCACCGGCGATTTCCCTGCGTTCAATTTCCCCACTGAAGAAAAACTTGAGTTGAAACCCAATGCACAGGTCATGTTCATTAAAAATGATCTGTCGGCAGAAAAACAATTTTATAATGGAAAAATAGGAAGGGTCACCCGGATTACAGATGAACTGGTTTATGTGAAATGTCCCTCCGATGCCTCCGAGATTGCCGTTGGCCCGGTGACATGGGAAAACGTTAAATATTCGCTCAATGAGGAGACCAAGGAGATAAAAGAAGATGTTGCGGGCAGTTTCACACAGGTTCCGTTGAAGCTGGCCTGGGCAATTACCATTCATAAAAGCCAGGGGCTCACCTTTGACAAAGTAATCATTGATGCCAATGCCGCTTTTGCCTATGGGCAGGTGTATGTAGCACTGAGCCGGTGCAGAACCTTTGAGGGAATAGTATTGAGCACTCCCATTTCAGGTTCGGGGATCAAAACGGATGCACTCGTGCTGAATTATTCCCACGAAGCCCATCAAAATGAACCCGGACCGGGCAAACTGCTGGAGTCAAAATATCTTTTCCAACGGGAACTTATTACAGAACTCTTTGATTTCAAACTTATACGTTATAGATTTGACAACCTCATAAAACTGGTAAGGGAACATTTAAAAAGTCTTGATGAAGCAATTACCGGTGAATTGCAGGAGAAGAGGAACCTTTGTGATGCTGACCTCTTTCAAATTTCCGAGAAATTCAAATTGCAACTTGAAAGCCTGATGGATCCCGCTCTGCTGCCGGAAGAAAATCCAAAATTGCAGAACCGGGTTACACAAGCAGCTCCCTATTTTGCAGTAACCTTAAAAAAACACCTGAAATCGTTTCTTGAACTGATCAATCTCGAAACTGACAACAAGGCTACCAGGAAAGTGTTGACAGATTCGCTGGAAAAATTACAGAAAGATGTTTTCATCAAATCGTCTTGTCTTGAAAATAGTCAACAGGGGTTTGACACCATTTCCTATATTAAAATGAAATCCAGGGCCGACGTCGATTTTCATCCAACTTCCAGGCAAAAAACGCAGGATTACCTCGAATTTGCAAAAAGCATTGTCCATCCTGAGCTGTACATTGCAATCAAGAGGTGGAGAAACAACCTTGCCGACGAATTCGACCTTCCTGCCTATATGATTTTACCACAAAAATCAATTGCTGAATTGTTGAAAAAATTGCCGACAACCATTCCTGCATTGAAAACTATCAAAGGAATCGGACCCGCCAAGATAAAACAGTACGGTGGGGATATCATTGCGCTTATCAACGACTATTGCATTGACAAAAAGATAGTTGCAGAACAAACAGAGATTCCTGTTGCCAGGAAGAAAGTCCGGAAACGCTGATGTACCAACGGTTACTTAGTAAAGACCTTTCTCGCAGCAGGGCTTTCTGCATCCTGGGTGCCAGGGGTGTGGGAAAAACAACGCTGGTCAGGGATTTTGCAAGTCAGTTCAGTAACTGGATCCACCTCGACCTCGAAACGGAATCCGATCGTGAAATCTTTCAGTCCGGCCCGCCTTATGAAGAAACGCTGAAGGCAATCAGCTTTTTGAAAGGCAAAGAGATCCGGGGAAACGGTACATTGATCGTACTCGATGAAATTGGCCTCTGCGAGGAGGCGATCAGGTGGGTGGAAAGACAGGCGCGAAGTGCCACAGGCGAGGTTGCCGTGACAAAAGGGCCCTTTTTTGTGGCAACATCCTCAATCGTGACGGAAAAGCTGGAAATGCTCGTAAATCCTGAAAACGGAATCATGCAGGCACATCATCTTTACCCGTTCTCCTTCGAGGAATTTTTACCGTTAATGGATGATCCCGCTTCCCTGGAAGCGTTTCGCGAGGTCCCTGTTCCCTATTACGCCTATGAAAAATTACTGAATTATTTTCATCTCTATGCACTGATCGGCGGAATGCCGGAAATCACCTCAGAATATACGGCAACCCGTCACCTTAGCGGGTTGAAAAATATTTATGAGAGGATCGAAGAGAGTTTCATCAATGGATTACAGCTGGTTACTTCCGGCCTGAAAAGCCGGAACCTGGCCGTTGAAGTCTTTCAAAACACATTTCCCTATGCGGCTACCCGGATCAGGTTCAACCGCTTCGGAAACCTGGAAAAAGGAAGCCGGGAAATTAGCAGGGCATTCAAAGCCCTCGAACGTGCTTTAATCCTTCAAATGATATACCCGGTAACATCCGCAACCCTGCCGTTATGGCCCGATTCGTCCAAATTCCCCAGGCTGCAATTGCTTGATACCGGCCTGGTCAATTATTTCTCCGGCATCCAGAAACCCCTTTTTCAATCGCATGATATGAATGCCGTCTTCGAAGGTCAGATTGCACGGCAGGTGGTCGGGCAGGAAATACTTGCAGCGGAACGTCCGGGGGCATGGAATGGTTTGCACCCCGGTCTTTCAACTGCCGGCTCAACTCCGGCCCTGAATTTCTGGATCAGGAACAAGGCACAATCCACGGCAGAGGTCGATTTCGTCATCCCCTATTACGGCCTTCTCATTCCGGTAGTCGTAAAGTCGGGAGAGCCCGGCCGGCTTCGGTCGCTGCACCAGTTCATGGATATCGCCCCTCACGCCTATGCGGTGCGGCTGTATGCCGGGAAGGTAGCTGTTCAGCAAACCCAAACCATCCTCGGCAAAAAGTTCTACCTGATGAACCTCCCCTATTTCCTGGCCGGTAAGATCAGGGACCATCTGGGGGGTTTCAGGAAATATGTTGAAGGATGAGGAAAACTTCGGGAACCCAAAGCAGCCCTGCGTTTTTCAATATCTCGTTAAGTTTTGGCTGGGTTTTGGCATAATCCACCAATACGGTAAGATTCCGCTAATCCTGTTTTTACTGGGGTGCCAGCGACAGTTTACGGTCCCAAAAGGCAAAACCGAATATGCTGACCATCATGGCAGTGAAAATTCCATTAATTGCCCACAGGAAGTTGAAAAGCTGGTCGAAGTGCTTGTCCATGGCATCAAACCGCCGGTCAACAGACTCGAATTGCTTATCAACAGACCCGATCTGTTCATTGACGGTTTCAAAACGTGCATTCATTTCTGTTTTGACGGATTCGACCTTTTGTTCGGTCCTGATGATCCTATCCCGGTCGTCAATGGTATATGGCACTTCCTTTATTCCGGCTTTAACCAGGATAGGTAAAAGAAGCATGACAATGACGATAATTTTCTTCCCTGTTTTCATTGTTTTTCGGATTAAGATTTTTTGCTTAATCCGGTATGTGTTACAAGGGTAATACAGAAAATGGAAAAAGTTGACAACTTTTCTCACCCCTGCCTCTCCGGAGTTTTGAAACGCGATAATTGTTACTTTTGCAAATTAACCTGTTGATCGGATAGCCACTGTTAACCATTGCCTGTTTATCATGTCCATAAAAATAGAGAACATCACCAAAATATATGGCACCCAGAAAGCCCTGGATGCCGTTACCATTGAAATAAAGCCCGGCGGCATAACCGGACTGCTTGGCCCGAACGGCGCCGGCAAGAGCACCCTGATGAAGATACTCACTTGTTTCATCCCCCCCACTTCGGGAGATGCCTCTGTTTGCGGTTTTGATGTGCTGGAACAGTCAATTGAAGTAAGAAAAAAGGTTGGATATCTTCCTGAAAACAACCCCCTTTACCTTGACCTTTACGTGAGGGAATTCCTGGGTTTTATTGCAGGAACCCACCAGCTTAAAGGAAATATCGCCGGCCGGGTGGCCGACATGATTGAAATGACCGGGCTCGAGTCGGAACAGCATAAAAAAATCGGGGCATTGTCTAAGGGTTTTCGGCAGCGTGTCGGACTCGCCCAGGCCATGATCCACGACCCGGAGGTGCTCATCCTTGATGAACCGACTTCCGGCCTTGACCCTAACCAGTTGCTCGAAATCCGCAACCTGATCACCGAGGTTGGCAAAACCAAAACGGTAATGATGTCCACCCATATCATGCAGGAGGTGGAAGCCATATGCAACCGCGCCATCATCATTCACAAAGGCCGTATCGTGGCCGATGATTCAACGCAAAACCTGCAGCATATCGCCACGTCCAGGTCTATCATCAAAGTTGAATTTGACAAACCAATCGAGGGAAGATTGCTAACTGCAATCCCAGGTGTTCTTGAGATAATGGTTCCCGGGAATGACTTTGAATATCGCATATTGAACAATGAATTTCAAATTACAAAGGACGGGAAACCAATATCCCCGGTGGGTGAACATGCTTCCCACCTATGGAACCTGGTCTCAGCCCCGGGTAGCGATATCCGGGCCGCAGTATTCCAGTTTGCAGTAGACCATAAGTTCACTGTACTTTCCTTACAGCGTGAAGAACAAAAACTTGAAGAGGTTTTCCAGGAATTGACCAGGTCTTGAATCCTTCAACCCTTTTGTCGTCCATTTTTTTTTGCCAATCAGAAATTTTAGTAATTTTGCAACCGGAATAGTGGATAGATTTGATTGATTGCAACCACTGGAAAAAAATGCTAAACCAACATTTCCTTCCTCAATCGCAAATCCCATTCTTTCTTAAATCATGAAATTGCAATTTGCAAAATCGTAAATCGTAAATCGTAAATCTAAAATCTTTTAAAATGGGATATTTATTTACATCGGAGTCCGTATCAGAAGGACATCCGGATAAAGTTGCCGATCAGATCTCAGATGCCTTGCTTGATGAATTCATGAAATGGGATCCTGAATCGAAAGTAGCTTGTGAAACTTTTGTGACTACCGGGCTGGTTGTTTGCGGTGGTGAAGTTAGAACCCAGGGCTGGGTGGATGTTCAGGAAACAGCCCGCCGTGTTATCCGCCAGATTGGTTACACCAAAGCAGAATACAGGTTCGACTGTGACTCCTGCGGGGTGATCTCTACCATCCATGAGCAGTCTGCAGATATCAACCAGGGTGTGGTTCGTGAAAAAAAGGAGGACCAGGGCGCCGGCGACCAGGGGATGATGTTCGGTTATGCATGCAACGAAATGGAAAACCTGATGCCCATGTCTATCGAACTGGCGCATATTTTTCTGCAGGAACTGGCCGCAATACGAAAAGAGGGCAGACAGATGAAGTACCTCCGGCCCGACAGCAAATCACAGGTCACCATTGAATATGACGACCACGGTAAACCGTTGCGCATCGATACCATCGTGGTGAGCACACAGCATGACGATTTTATCCAGCCAGCCGCAAAAACTGCCAAGGCTGAAAAAACCGCTGAAAAGGCCATGCAGGACAAGATCAGGGAAGATGTTGAGAAAATACTGATCCCAAGGGTAAAAAAAACCCTGCCGGCCAGGATACAGAAACTCTTCCAGGGTGACTTTAAACTCCATGTGAACCCAACCGGCAAGTTTGTCATCGGAGGGCCGCATGGCGACACCGGGCTTACCGGGCGAAAAATAATCGTCGACACCTATGGCGGGCATGGCGCGCACGGTGGCGGGGCTTTCTCCGGCAAAGATCCTTCAAAGGTTGACCGTTCGGCCGCATATGCGGCCCGGCATATAGCCAAGAATATGGTTGCAGCAGGTGTTGCCGACCAGGTGCTTATCCAGGTTGCTTATGCCATTGGCGTTGCACAACCGGTCGGACTTTATGTGAATACATTCGGTACAGCAAAAGTGAAAGATAAAAAAGGGAACATGCTACCGGATGGTGCCATTGCCGAAAAGATCAACAAAGTATTCGACATGCGCCCTTATGCCATCGTTGAAAGGTTTGGCCTGAAGAATCCGATTTACCAGCCAACGGCATCCTATGGTCATTTCGGCCGGGATCCATTCTCAGACAAGGTAGAGGTTTATTATCCCGTCAAAGGTTCTAAACCCGCCAAAGTCAACGGGAACGGCAAAGAGGTTTATCTTAAGACGGTTGATTTCTTCGCCTGGGAAAAACTAGATTATGTTGACAAACTCAGGAAAGATTTTGGGATTTAAAAGGAAGATAAGCCATTTACTTTTTCTGATTTTCCTGTGGTCGCTTTCGTATTCTGTGAATGCACAGATTGATATCCAGCGTTATACAACGGCCACTGATACTTTTTACTGGAAACGATATATTCACATACCGAAACCGCCGAGGGTCAACCTGAGGCGGTTTTCGGTTTCACAGTCGGCAAAAATAATCGATTCATTCCTGGGAAAACACCTGTGGCAGTTTCCGCAGTTCACCAGGGATTCCATGACTCGGTTTTCGGTCAGGGATTTGAAAAAATGCCTTTACCCTGTGGATATCAACGGCGACAACCTGCCGGATATGATATTCAGTGGATTCAGCGGAGGGGAGGCGGATATTGTGCAGATATGG
>CAIKNA010000231.1 GCA_903828645.1 uncultured Bacteroidales bacterium | reverse complement strand
TCAAAATACTCCAAAATGCCTTGGGGGAGTACCACTTGGGTAATATCTAATCCTTCTTTCTGCTGCATCGCTTTTTTAATGCAAAGAAATCAGTATTATTTTAATCCTCCAAGGTCAGCCCCCAACTTTTCCTCTTGATCCTATGTTGTACCCGAAAAGAAAAAAGGCTGACATCATTTTGATTGTCAGCCTTCTGTATAATGATTTGTAGCCTGTAGGGGAATCGAACCCCTGTTACCAGGATGAAAACCTGGCGTCCTAACCCCTAGACGAACCGGCCAGTAGTTTATTTGACTGTGCAAAAATACAACAATCCTTTTTTATGTGCAAGAAAAAAATGACTCCGTAAGCATGTATGATTTCAAGATGGAGGATGAAAACAGGTAAATGAAGGTCAGAAAGAATAAAGTAGTTTTATCTCCTCCTGCCAGATGGTATCATCCGGGGTTTCAAGGATCAGCGGCATATTGTCGAACCTGTCGTCGTTCATCAGCCATTTGAACACATCAATTCCCAGGGTACCTTTTCCTAGGCTGTCGTGACGGTCGACCCTGCTACCCAACCCCTTTTTGGAATCATTGACATGCATCCCCTTCAGGTATTTGAAACCGACCTCTTCCCCGAATTGTTTAAAAGTGGCCTTGAATGCTGCTTCGGTTGACAGGTCATAGCCTGCAGCAAAAGCGTGACATGTATCAATGCAAACGCCAACGCGGCTTTTATCTTCAATGTGGTCGATGATGAAAGAAATCTGCTCGAATCTGAACCCCATATTGCTTCCCTGGCCGGCGGTGTTTTCAATGACGGCAATGACCCCGTTCGTCCGGTCAAGGGTGATATTCAAAGACTCAGCAATTCTCAGGAGGCATTCCTCATCGGAGATCTTGCCGAGTGACCCTCCCGGGTGAAAGTTAAGCCTGTCGAGACCGAGCTGTTCACAGCGCTGCATCTCGTCGAGAAATGCTTCGCGAGATTTATCCAGCCCCTCCTGTTCCGGGTGCCCGAGGTTGATCAGGTAGCTGTCGTGGGGGAGGATCTGGAATGGCAGAAAACCATGCTTTTCGCAGTTCTCACGAAAAAGCCGGATGCTGCCCGCTGTGAGGGGCGATGACTTCCACTGGCGCTGGTTTTTGGTAAAAAGTGCAAAGGCCTTTGCGCCGATTTCGGCTGCATTGATGGGTGCGTTTTCCACACCTCCTGAGGCACTCACATGGGCTCCGACGTATTTCATGGGTTGGCGTTGTTGAGTCTCAAAAACACAATGGGACTGGTTGGTTCGAAAATTATTTTCAAAAGTAAGAAGAATACTTAAGAAATTTAACAATTCCTGCGGCAACGAGCCCTCTATTATCAGTACTTTTGTAAAAAACTAAAATCCATGAAAAAAATAAATATACTTCTATTGTTTTCAATTCTCCTGTCAAACGCATTCGGACAGGTCACGCTGAATTTTCGCAACAACAGCCCGCTGCCGGGAGATTCGTCGCGTACACGCGACATTTCCTATGTTGACCCCGGCAAACCAGGGGAGAACCTGGTATGGGATTTCTCCGGGCTCCAATACACCGGGAAAACCTCTTTCTGCGGGGTGAAAGATAATTCATTGCTGAAGATTGCCGGTAACGGTGAAACGAACCTGATTCTTAGTGAAGATGGTTATGATTATACCTATGTGACCCGTGAAAATGGATATGATGAAACAGGTTATACCAATACCGCGAGAAAAATGACCCTTGGCTATTCTGACCCCATTGCCAAGATGAAATACCCGTTTTCCTTTGGTCAGCAGTTCACCGATGCTTTTTCAGGTATTGCCTGGTCCAATGGGACAAGCCGGACCGACCTGAACGGACAGATAAAGGTGACGGCAGATGCATTTGGAACGCTGATCTTTCCCGACCGTATCCTGACAAACGTTCTTCGTGTTGAAGCGGTAAGGCAATCTTTACAGGTCAGTGTATGCGGTTCCACACAAGCGAATATGGTGAAATATTACTGGTTTGCCCCGGGTTACCGGTATCCTGTTCTCATGGTTTGCACATCTGAAAGCAGGTACGGCATCAAAGAGCCGGTAATTGTGAGGAGTGCATGGGTCAATCTGAACCAGCAGGCATCAGGCGCCCTCGCTGGCGAGGGAGATCCCGGAAAACAGGCAGGAACTGCCGGGAATACAGTCGTCGTATACCCTAACCCTTTCACTGAGCAGGTTACTTACAGTTATTTTCTGAGGAACCAGGTTCCCGTGACGGTCGAATTGTACGACATGTCGGGCAAATTCAACATCAGGGTTGAGAAGAAACAGCTGCAGACGGAAGGAGTGCATACGGGCAGTGTTAATGCGGATGTTCACGGAATGCCCCCGGGAGTTTATTATCTCCGGTTTACCCTCGACAACCAGGTAGTGGTGAGCAAGATCGTGAAAATTTAACTGCTTTCCGGTGTCTGTTGCCTTCGCGTTGAAAAATAACTTACCCGACTTTCGATGAATAAAACATTATTGATGCTGCCGGCATGCATTGCATTGTTGTCCTTGGGATTTTCGCCAAATTTCAATCATTCAGCAGGGTATCCGCCTGCGGCATGTGTTCGCACGATTCCCTGCGACTCCATCCCTTTGCTCAATAAAAAGATCATTAACCTTGTGATGCAACAGATAGGAAAGACTGTTGGGAGGGGAGAATGCTGGGATCTGGCTGCGCTGGTTCTGAACCAGTCCGGGGCTGAATGGGACAAGAAGTTCGTCTATGGAAGGAAGGTTGATCCGGAGAAGGAGTGTGTCTATCCCGGCGATATCATCCAGTTTGAAGGTATAAAGATCAAGTACACCAGGGAACGTACCGTATATACGGAAACCATGGCGCATCATACAGCCGTGATTTATACAGTAAAGTCGAAAGGAATTTTTGTCATTGCCCATCAGAATACAGGATTTTCCGGCAGGAAGGTCGGGTTGAGTGAACTTGACCTGGGGACCATCATCAAGGGCATTTACCATATCTACCGGCCTGTGATGTGATTGTCAAATGAATGACAACATGAATATGACAAGGAGTTAATAAAATTACCCTGGGCATAATTTCGGAATGAAAATTGTGTATATTTGCACCCTCAAACCGGAGAACGTTCCGGGCAGATCGGGGTGTGGCGCAGTTGGCTAGCGTACTTGCATGGGGTGCAAGGGGTCGGAAGTTCGAGTCTTCTCACCCCGACAGAGGGTAACTAATAATCAATTAGTTACCCTCTTTTGTTTACGCTAACAGTTACGTTTTATCCTATTTCGATCCTTTTATTAATGGTTTTTGCTCTGCGAAGTTTTTATACTATTTGCGAAGTACCTGCGAAGTACCTGCGAATATTTTAACATAAAACACCTGTAACGTACATATAAACAGTTATTTAAGTACTATCCTGTGAAGGGTTGCCAGTGATCCGGGCGTGTGCATGGGTGAATGGGTCCACTGGAGCCGGGCAATAATCCGGGCGTGATCCTGATGTGATCCTGTGATATTGGCCTGAAATAGTGTGATCCTGTGAAGGGTTGCCAGTGATCCGGGCGTGTGCATGGGTGCAATGGGTCTACTGGAGCCGGGCAATGATCCTGATGTGATCCTGATGTAATCCTGTGATATTGGCCTGAAATAGTGTGATCCTGTGAAGGGTTGCCTGTGATCGGGGCGTGTGCATGGGTGCAATGGGTCTACTGGAGCCGGGCAATAATCCGGGCGTGATCCTGATGTGATCCTGTGATATTGGCCTGAAATAGAGAGGAC
>CAIKNA010000230.1 GCA_903828645.1 uncultured Bacteroidales bacterium | reverse complement strand
TTGGGTCTGAACTTGACCTGATGTTCATCTACAAACCACTTTCCAATGTAGAACTCAATGCCGCCTATTGCCATTTCTTCCCATCTTCTGCCATGGATTCATTTGACGGGATGAAAGGTTCGGTAAGGGGTTCGGAATATATTTACCTGCAGATTACCTATAAGCCTAACTTTTTTACGTCGGGAAAGAACTAAGTTTGCAACATAAAACAACCCATGAGCTTCCCCGGAGATATACGGATTGAGGATTTTGATTATCCGTTACCGGCCGGGAGGATTGCACAGTTTCCGCTTGACCGGAGGGATTCTTCAAAACTCCTGGTATGGAAAGACGGGAAGATCAGTGAAACAATATTTTCGCAGGTTGACCAGTACATCCCTGATAACAGCCTGCTGGTCTTCAATGATACCAAAGTAGTCCGGGCCCGGCTGATTTTCACGAAAGATACAGGTGCAACCATCGAGATTTTCTGTCTTGAACCTGTCTTACCAACCGCAGAGATCCAGGGTGCATTCAGGCAAACCGGAGAATGTACCTGGGCGTGCCTGGTTGGTAATGCTAAAAAATGGAAGGACGGGGTTTTACATAAAGAGATTCGTCACGATAACGAGGTATTTAATCTTCATGCATTGAAGCAGGAAGATCGCGGGGATGGTCATTTCCTGGTCCGGTTTGACTGGGAACCAGCGTCACTTACATTCTCAGAGATACTGGAGGTTTCAGGCAGGATCCCGCTTCCACCTTACATCAACCGTGGTGACTCTCCAATGGATTCGCAGCGTTACCAGACCATCTATGCGAAACATGAGGGATCCGTAGCTGCGCCGACTGCCGGTCTGCATTTCACCGAAGAGGTGATGAAAAAACTGCGGAAGAAAAACATAACGTTTGAAAAGCTGGCTCTGCATGTGGGTGTTGGGACCTTCAGGCCGGTGAGCACCCCAACACTTTCCGGCCATATCATGCACAGCGAAAAAATTATCGTCACTGTTGATGCCACTCACAACCTGATTGAACATCTCGGAAGTCCTGTTGTTGCTGTTGGAACAACGTCAGTCAGAACACTGGAAAGTCTCTACTGGTCGGGTGTTAAAATATTAACCGGGGATACGGAGCAGGTTTCTGTTATAAATCAATGGGATCCTTACGATGAAAAATATTCGCATCCCTATTCTGCCGAAGAAGCGCTGAGGGCGCTGGAGGCCTATCTTCACAAACACAATGAGAATGCTTACAGCGGGACTACCCAACTCATGATCGTTCCGGGTTACCGCTACAGGTTGGTCAATGCGATGATCACCAACTTTCACATGCCCCAGAGCACTTTGTTATTGCTTGTTGCGGCGTTTATTGGGGATGACTGGAAAAAGGCCTATGACTATGCGCTGGAAAACAACTTCCGTTTTCTCAGTTATGGAGATGCCTGCCTGTTTTTTTCAAAGTGAGGTCATCATTTGTGTAAATTAATGCTACTTTTGTAATTGTATTCATTTTAACCCAAATCGGCATGTATTTTCATTCAATTCTGGTTGGAATTCTTGGTGGCCTTGGAACACCTGAACTTATACTCATCGCCATCGTGGTTTTAATTTTTTTTGGCGGCAAAAAAATCCCGGAGCTCATGCACGGTGTCGGCAAAGGTGTGAAAAGCTTCAAGGAAGGGATGAATGGACTGGAGAACGATCTTCATGAGCCGGAGAAAAAAACCCCTGAATCTGAGAAGGATAAAACTCCGAAGGAATAATTTCATTTGAGAGAAACCAGGTTCCATTCACATTTTCCATTACCCTGTTATCACCAGGAATTACCGTAAAGCTGCATAAAAGCGAAAATCATAGCGTTCTTTTTCTTTCCACAGTATCTTGATGCTTATCAGTAATAAAGATAATATTGCTTCCCGGATACACCCGGAATTTTTTATTCAATTATCTGCTGAATGAAGAATGACAGCACAAAACAGGATGATGATGAAGGGATGACCTTCTGGGAACACCTGGATGAGTTGCGTGGTGTTTTAATCCGCAGTATAATCGCTATCATTTTATTGACCCTGGTCGCCTTTAGTTTTAAAGGCATCCTTTTTGACCTGATCATCCTGGGACCCAAAAATTCGGATTTTATCACATACAGGGTTCTGTGCAGGATCGGAAAAGCGTTATCCATCAATTCATTCTGTCTTGAACCCAGCACCATCAAACTGATCAACATCGAACTGGCAGGACAGTTCATGTCGCACATGACCATCGCCATCATGGCAGGATTTATTGTTGCATCTCCTTATAT
>CAIKNA010000229.1 GCA_903828645.1 uncultured Bacteroidales bacterium | reverse complement strand
CGCCCCCTCCGCCACCCCCGCCCCTTATCCCGGGCCGTGGGCCACTGGCCCACGGCCCGGGGTGGAGATGAGCCCATCTCCACCATGTACCCCTGCCATCCCCTCCCGACACCGACTAAGAATACCCCACTAACACCAGGTTTTAACCTGGTGTTAAAAAACCCCCGCCAAACGTTTCACCTTTTCCCGAAATCCCGATTAAGCATAAAAAAGCTATGTCATATGTTAACATCTGGGTACACGCCGTATGGGGAACAAAACGGCGCTATCCTTTCCTGGCGGGTGAAATGCGGACAGTTGCCCTGAAACACATCCAGGAGAACGCTAAAAAAAACGGCATCGAAATATGCGAAATCAACTGCTGGGTCGATCATTTCCATTGTCTGATCAGGCTCGGCCCTGATCAGTGTATAGCAGATGTGATTCGCAGAATAAAAGGCGAGTTTTCCCATTGGGCCAATGAAAAACAACTGTGCAAAAAAAAGTTCGCCTGGGCCGGCGAGTATTATGCCGCATCGGTGAACGAGCGCGGACTCTGGCGGGTAAAACGATACATCAGGAACCAGGAGCGGCACCATATGAAAAGGAGTTATGAGCAGGAGGTGGCAGCTTATTTTGCAGGGAAATAGGTCATTGATCCATTCGGAATATAATGGCTTCAATGGGATCAGGCATTTCAATCGAATCATGCTCCTCTTTGAACTTCCCGATTAAAATAGCCAGTACTTCTATAATACGGGAATGGGACTCATAAAAGAAGGCTTTGAAATTGCCCGGGAGGTTATTGACATGATCGAAAGGCTTATGGCTAAAACTGCTGCGCATGATGAAGTAGGCGAGGCCACACCCATGTATCAGACAACAAAGGGATCGCTGAGAACAGGGGCGAAATGAAAAAATTTAAAGCAAAATGTAAGGTTTTGTCGGAAACAAAAGGAAATGGATTATATTTGAACCCGAAAAAATAATCTTCAACCTTGATGCTATGAAAAAGACTTTTTTACCTTGGGTTTGTGATCATGTTTCTAAACAAAATCTGTTTGCATCTGCTAATGAGGATCAAAGGAGAGTAATCGCCTCATACAAGAGGATTATTCCAAAAACACTGTTGCTACTTGTAGCATTTGTTTTCTTAGGAGCAAGTGCGATTGCACAGCAAGATGTCTATTGGAGAAGCGATGCCGGAACAAGTAATTGGTGGGATGGAATTAATCCATGGTATCGAACTTGCGATGGCTGGTGGCTCGCTCGTGTTGATTATAATCAATGTAATAATAATACGACAATAGGTGGGAATTTTGTGCATTTTGACAATAATAACCAAACCACCATGACTGTTAATGGAGCTTGGTTTAAAATACTAACACTTACATTTGAAACTGCTGCAACTTCAGCAAGAACATTGACAGCGGATGCGTCAGGAGGCTTGAGTTTTAATGCAGCGACTTCTTATCTGACTAACCTTTCCAGCGCAACACATGTTTTTAGTACCGGTATTGGAATTGATGGTGCTGCATTAGTTATTAATTCATTTGGTGGAGCATTTGTTTTTAATAACCCTATATATATTAATGATAAAGCTCTTACTTTCACCGGGGGTTATAATAGTACGGCAAATGGGGAAATTTCTGGAGTTGGAACTCTCACCAAATCTGGAAATGGAACTTTAACCTTTTTCGGCGCAAACAGCTACACCGGTGCAACGACAATTACCGGAGGAATATTAAGATTAGGTGCTGCTGAAAGAATCGCCAATACATCTAATGTGGTTTTAAATGGAGGTACTTTAAGTACAGGGTCAACCACAGGTTACAGCGAAACAGTGGGAACATTATCTTTATCAGACAATTCCACTATTGCATTAGGGACTGGCAATCATACATTAACCTTTGCTGCCAGCAACGGCCTTACCTGGGTGTCGGGGAAAACAATCACCATCACCGGATGGACAGGTGGTGGCGGAGCAACGGGTACGGCAGGTAAAATTTTTGTGGGTAGCAGTGCAACCGGACTTACTTTCGGACAGTTGGCGCAGATATCCTTCACTGGGTATTTCGGCACAGCATCTATTTTATCATCGGGTGAAATTGTACCTCCAATTCAGAATGCTATTGCGACAGCCGGTTTCCGCAGTGCTTCAACCGGCAACTGGAATACTGCTGCAACCTGGGAGTACAACAGTACAGGATCCACATGGGTAGCTGCACCTCAGGTGCCCGGTTCCGGTAACAGCGTGACAATAAAAGCAACACATGCCGTTGCTGTGGATGCGGATGCAGCAACTTGCACAGGGCTGACAATTGAGTCAACAGCCTCTTTGACAATTAATTCATCCAAGGCACTGACAGTGTCAGGCACCCTCACCAACTCCGCCGGCAATAGCGGGCTTGTTGTTAAATCAGGCGGCTCCCTGATTCAAAACTCAGCAGTTTCAGCTACCGTTGAAAGAGACATTGCCGCATGGAATAACCCAACGATTGATCACGGCTGGCATTTCCTTTCCTCACCGGTTTCAGCGCAAACAATCGCCCCGAACTTTACCAATGCCACCGCAACCAATTACGATTTCTATTGCTGGTGGGAACCTACCAACCAATGGGTGAATTTTAAGAACACAACGGTTGCTCCAACCTGGAATACTGCCAATAACAGTTCCGCCAACTTCCTTGCAGGGATATGCTATCTTGTTGATTATGCAGCAACAAGTACAAAACAGTTTACCGGGACACTCAACAAAGATGACTTAAGCATGGGTGGGCTTACCATAAGTACGGGTGCCAACAAAGGCTGGCACTTGTTGGGCAACCCTTTCACCTCGGCAATCAAATGGAACGACGGCCACTGGACGCTTAACAATATTGCTGCAGGAGCAAAAATCTGGAGTGAAACCAATGCAAGTTATTCCGACATTGCCGCCAATGGAATCATCCCGGCGCTGAACGGATTTATGGTTCAGGTTACCAGTGGAACCGGATCGCTAACCATTCCAATCGCTGCCAGGGTTCATAATACAACTGCATGGTACAAATCAACAGAGTCTCCCTCTATTGTATTGGTTGCACATGACCTCTCCGGTCAGACAGCACAGGAAAGCGTTGTCAGGTTTGACAACCAGGCTACCACAGGTTTCGATTCTGATTTTGACTCACATTTCCTGGCTGGTTATGCACCGCAGTTTTATTCGATAGCAGGAGAGGACCAGCTTTCAACCAATGTGCTGCCTGAGATCGGGGGAACGGTGCAGATTCCATTTTCCTTCATTAAAAATGATGGCGCCAGTTTTTCCATTGAGGCTAAAACGATTTCTGATCTTTTTGGACCCGTTCTGCTGAACGACCTGAAAACAAAGGCAACACAGGATCTCACTTCGAACCCGGTATATTCGTTTACCGCAGAACCCGGAGATAACCCCAATCGCTTTCTGTTAACATTCAGTCACCTGGGTATTGGCGAAACTTCAAAAGACCATCCGTTCAACGTATTCGCTTCCGGCCATTCACTCTTCATCTCCGACAACACCGGCAAAAACCAGGGAAATGTTTATGTTTACAACATGATGGGGCAGCTCATCGCCTCGTCTGAGTTGAACGGAAATGCCACCATTAAATTGAATCTCAACGTG
>CAIKNA010000228.1 GCA_903828645.1 uncultured Bacteroidales bacterium | reverse complement strand
TGAATTGCGGGATCCTTACCATTGTTGACTTCTCCCAGTCGAGTAAAAAAAAGCGGTTCTATGTCATCGACCTGCTTCACAAAGTCCTCCTGTTCAACACTTTCGTGGCCCATGGAAAGAATACCGGCGATGAGTTCGCCAGCCATTTCTCGAACATTTCCGGCTCATGCCAGAGCAGCCTGGGGTTTTACATTACAAGGAAAGAGGCCCTTGGAGCGAGTGTAGGATTATCCCTCATCCTCGACGGAGTGGAGAAAGGGTTTAACGACAACGCACAGAAACGCCAGATCATCATGCACGGGGCCGCCTATGCCACCGAAGCTTTTATCCGCAGGACCGGCCGGCTCGGCAGGAGCTTTGGCTGCCCATCCCTCCCGCCCGACCTCATTAAACCGATCTTTGCTGCCATCAAGGAAGGCACCTGTCTCTTCATTTATCACCACGACGACCTCTACATGAGCCGCTCCACGCTGCTCAATTAACATTCACCCTCGCCGAAATCTGCCCTAAGGGAGAATATATTCGCTATTTTGCCTGCAACTATCATGAATACTGCGATACCGGGAAATTACCCTATTTAGGAACCTGGTAAATATATGATTCATTGCGGTAGCCATTGTTTTTCTGGTACAGGTCGGGATACTGCACCCCCGCCGATTCAGCCCAGGCTGCGAATTTTAAATAGGCACTCGTGATCTGGGCCCGTTCGATCGTGTAATCGAACCCCGATGATATCCGGATAGCCCATGGAAGGTTTGTCTTTGTCTTGTAATACCTTCCAAGCGCCGGATCGGAATCATCATTTCCGGTCTTGAAAAATGCCGGGTTGGCAAGGGTGGTGGGGAGATTGTCCGGCAGGTGGATCTCCTTCCCACGGTTAAGATTGACGATCAGGAAAGGGTTAAAATGATCGATGGAAACATCAGCCATGGAATAGGTGTTGGGCTTGAAACTCATCGCAATTATCGAAGTATCAGGTTTCACATACTTCGCACCCGGCTCCACATTAACACCGAACCCTCCCGCGAAAGGCATGAGTTTGTAGGCATCATCGAAAACAATCATGGTGATCTTTTCCTGGCCGGCCTCCGTTCCGTTGGGGTTCAGGGTGATGATCCCTTCACTCAGTTTGGACCCTGTAACTTCCACATCTGCCCCGGCAACGGCGGCACCCGGCAACTGGAAGCCGAAACCGTTGTGCTGTCCGGCCCCGATGGCCCTGATTACAAAGGTGGCGATAACCTCCGAGATCTTGTTATTCGCGTTGGTGACTGTCTTAAAACGGTAGTCAACCACCAGGTCATTGAAATCATAATCGCCTTTCGACGGCCACAGATCCTCAAAGGCGAGGGTTCCGTAACCCATGGCCGGATTATAAATATTGAATGCCCGCGCCGGGTCTTTCGGGTAGGCGTCGTTTGCATCGGGAACCCCGTCGCCATCCTGGTCGGGCGGACTTTGTGCAAAATTTGCCTGTATCTCCGTCTGGTCAAGAGCCCTGCTGAAAAATTTGGCCTCATCAACAGATCCTTTGAAAAATTTCTGGATGGCATCATCCGACCCTATCGACAGATCCCTGCTGTTCACATACAACAAACCCGTCACAACCTTGCTGCTTCTCAGCTGGCCGTTCACGTACAATTTCAGCTGCTGTCCGTCATACGTCATGGCAAGATGATACCACTGGTTCAGAATGGGAAATCCTCCTCCCCAGCTTACTTCTTCGGTCGTATTGCCCACAAGCCTGATCTGGGCGCCCCAGCCATTCCAGTTCCCAATTCCCAGCCCATGCCCGTCCCAATCTCCTTTCTGAAAAATTTTCGCCGTCACTATATTTTCGGTCCTGGCCCAGGCCATCATCGTAATTCCGAAAACAGGATTGAGGTTCAGTTTGCTTGGAACCTTTACAATCCCGGTGGCACCGTCAAACCTGAGGCAGTTCCCCACAATCCCAGGTTTCCAGGATGCCCCGGTGATGGTGCCGGTGTTGACCCCCTTGCTGTCGTTGGCAATGTTCCCGGTATTTTCATCAAACTTCCAGTATGAAACCAGGTCGCTGCTTCCGTTTCCCGGATCCGGCGTTGAACCGAAGATCTGGAGAACCTCTGGATCTGTCAGGGCCCTGTCGTAAACCAGTATTTCATCCATGACCCCTTTGAATGGATTGGAAGTCTGCTGTTTCCCGATATACACATCACCGGTTGAAGACTGCAGGTTCCCGGTATTCGACGTGTAGGTTCTCATGAGACCGTCAAGGAAAATTTTCATGACCGAACCGTCGTAGGTAAGCGCCGCATGATGCCAGTCTGTATCAAGGACCCGGCTGCCGGTACCCGAATTCAACGATTTCATCCCGGGTGTGTATACGCTGAAAACGATCCTTCCCTGGGAATCCATGGTTGCCATGTACTTGAGATTCTGAAAAATAAAGGTCCCCTTGTCACCTGCCGCGGTTAACCTGAACCAGAACGAGATACTGAGGCCGCTCCCCGTTGGATTGAATCCTGTTCCGGGAACATCTACCTGGCTCGAAACGCCATTGAATTCGAGCGCGCTTCCACGGATGCCGCTTACCCAGGTGGCGTTGCCGACCAGGCCGTTATGGCCGCCGGCCGAATCGTTTGCCGCGGTTCCCGTGTTCTCATTAAAATGCCAGGCAGCGATCAGCCCGGGGGTTGGAAGATCATACAGATTTTGCGCCGGACCATTTTTTAACACATTCGATACATTCACCTGGACCTCATTGCCGGCAATTGCAACCAGGATCCCGTTCACCCGCACCTGCCCGACCATCGTGGGGATGTTGAGTTTTACCGCGAAACTTCCTGTAAGCCCGTTGAAAAAACCCTGGTAATATTGTACGTCGGATGCTTCGGAGGTAATCGTGATCACTGTCGAATGGTCAGACGAAATCTGAAAAGTCACATCATGCGCTGTTTCCCAGGTAAAACCGGGAGAAATCTGCAGGTCTTTCATCTCTTTCCCGGCAGCGGTGGTACCACTCTCATTTTTTTTACAGGAGGAGATCATCAGGATGACCATAAAAACATAGAAAACAACATGATTTTTTGACATGGCAGGAATGTTTACAGCAAAGATACCTTAAATATCAGGAAATAACAACCTTAAAGTTAATATGAGCCAATGAATTACCGGATCATGATTCTTCCTTCATAGAAGATCGATCCGTTGTTGCGGAGACGGTAGATGTACATTCCTCCGGCCAGCCCGGCCCTTGTGAAGGTATAATTGATCTCCTTACCGGTTGCGGCCGGCAGATCGAGGTCTCTCACCCTGTCACCTGATACGGAAAACAGTTCAAGCCTGAATTTTCCAGACAACCCGCGATCCGAAGTTATATGAAAACCGGCCGACTCGGAAAATACCGACGGGTTCACGCTCACCGTAAAAGCGGGTGTGTCGTTGCCGGTTTCGTTTAACCCGGTGGCAGTTGAAAACCGGAGGCCGAGTATCGGGTGGATCTCCATCTGGTTTGGCGCCGCCCCCGTTTGCCCGTGGGGAACATCAACGAAAGAGACCCCTGTCACGTCAACCGGCGCGATATTTACATTTGACACGGCGCCTGTCCCGATATGGGCGTTCACCCAGTTGCGCGCGGAAATAAATTCATTCACATGAACCGACGATGCGGCAGCCGAACAAACCGGGTCGGGAACCTCCCCGATCATCGTTTCGCTGCCCGATTTCAGCACCAGGTGGTAATCGTTGTCATCTTCATTTTTCTTGACGGTGATGTTGCAGGTAAACACGTACGACTGGAACTCTTTGCCTGCCATCCTGGGTGCACTCGTGCTGGGAGTGGTCGGGATATTAATCAGCGAATCGATTGTGGTCGGCAGGGGGGTGTAGTTTACCTGAGCCGCCGCCGCATCCACCAGCACTTTTACCGCCCACCGTTCGACACCTCCGCAAAGCACACTTTTTACGCCATCTTCAGAACTGCCGGCAGCTGACGGGTTGCCATTCTGGGCTGAAACGATATTGTTAAAAAGGAGGGTAATCAGAAATGGAAGGATGAATAATTTCTTGTTTTTCAAATTATTGCCGGATTAACAGGGTGGTTTTGAGTGCAAAGGTATCAACATTATCACTCGGTAATATAAAAAACCAATTTTCAACACAGGCATCACCATTTGGGTTTGGGGGGATTAAGCATGTGGATAACCCCTCAGCGGGCTGTCCCCCAGGGGGGAACCCCCTCCCCGGCCCTCACCAGCAAAGCCGCCCCCTCCCCGCTGGTGAAGGGCTGGAAAGGGGGTGACTTATCCTATTTGGTTAACAATCCTTCATGGATGGATTAACAAATAAACGGAGTCGCCGGCTTATTCCCGGCATTATCCCCCCTCATTCCCGGCACAATGAAGGCAAGTGCTCCCGGGTTGCAACCGGGTTATAACCGGGTTGGTTCCGGCCAGTGGAAGAAAAAGAGAATGGGACCCGGGGTCAGAAGGCAACTTCTGCATTAACGGTATGCCCCGGGAAATCAAGAACAGTAACCAGCACCCTTCTTTTACCCCGTCGCGGTAACGGTTTCAAACACCGGTATCTCCAGAGGGTCTGGTCTGCAGTAATTTCGGCCATGCCCTTTTCAACGGCTACGCCGTTTGCATCCTCAATCCCGACCATAACACTCATCACGCGGACGACATTTTCTACCCTGATCATTATGACATTCCGGGGTGCTTTAGGCGGTTTCCCCCGTTCAATGCTTTTGACGACGGGGAGGGTAAGATAATCGGAGATGGCCATGGTAGAGGCGCTGTTAAACCCTTCAGCCTGGTTCGCATACAATGCTGTGAGTTCGGGATCATTCTTTCTGACTGCACTGGCATAGCTGGCTGCATAACGGAAATTCAAGTTTGTTTTCGGCATCTCCGGGCCAATTTTGACTCTTTTCCTTGCCGGGCATTGCTGGATTACAGCTTTGCCGTTAACATGCCTGATATAAAGGTCACTCCCGATTTTGCCCGTCATCCGCGATAGCGGACTACCCTCTTCAACGATTGCCATTGTCGTTCGATTTACACGGTTATTTCGCCTCAAAGACAAAGATAGGTATTTTCTGAAAAAGTTGAATGATATTCTCAAGTCACTATTCGATGCAGGCATCTCAGGAGATGAAGACAGGATCAGCCAGTACTCCTGATCCGGCGACAGGCTTCACCCAACGTTATCAACTTAAGGCCCGTGCTGCAGCGTAACCATTCAGGCACCATTCAGATTTAATGATTCCTTAACATTGCCGGCTAAAAATCCACCTATTTTTGCAGGATAATCAATGAAGGAGGCGATAGTTGATTCTTTACCGTCAACGAAGATTTAAGGAACCTCCAGCGCCCTTGGAGGGGCGCCCCCTCCCCGACCCTCCCCCACGGGGGAGGGAGTTTGTTCAGGGTTCTGATGAAAATTGG
>CAIKNA010000227.1 GCA_903828645.1 uncultured Bacteroidales bacterium | reverse complement strand
TGGTTTCCCGGCTTGAAGGATTCCACTCGTGTTTTAATACAGAAGACTGCCTTATGACAGGCGGGGAGATGAAAGGCGTCAACCCGAATGCATCCGGGAGTAGATTGGCATTTTGGTCCTGTTCAAAATAGATGATCCCTTCTTTGCCTGCATGGAGTTGGCCTATCCCGGGAAGTATGAATGTTTTTCCGTTTTTCAGCAGCGTGCGGCATTCATCCGAAAATTCATCAATCATTTTACACGCATCCCCATAGGATATTCCAAAGGCGGCCGCGGCGGCATTTGCCAGCAACCCGTCATTTTGCCTGAGGTTGATGTTGAAGAGAAGCTTTTTAGCGGGAGGTTGAAAGGTGTGATATACCGGATCAATCCGGGCAGGGGCATAATTCCCGATGAACCCGCCAAACCCCGGGATGATCACGCAGTCGTGCAGCGACATCAATTCTGCAATACAATTACGGATATCCATATATCTGCTGTTTTTCAACGTGTAAATATACGGAATTAATGAAGAAAGGTTCCGGTATTGTTGGTAATTTTTAATAAGTCGGCAGGAGAATCGATTGCAACACTTTCATATTCCGTTACTTGTGTTATAATCCTGTATCCGTGATCAAGCCAGCGCAGTTGCTCCAGCGATTCGGCGTGTTCGAGTTCAGAAACCGGCAGGGTGACAATTTTCGCCAGGACCGAAGCCTGGTATCCATAAATTCCGACATGTTTGTAAAAAGCTGCAGCCGACAACCACTCCTGTTGGTCCCTCCCACGGATAAATGGGATTATCGAACGGCTGAAAAGCAACGCATATCCCATTTTGTCCGCCACAACCTTTACAACATTGGCACTGGATAATTCCTCAGGTGAAGTGATTCTTTTGATAAGGGTTGCAAGCTGGGTCTGTGGGTTATTGAAGCATTCTGCTACCTGGCTGATTTGATCAGGTTCGATGTAAGGTTCATCCCCCTGGATGTTGATCACATAATCGAAAACCTCTCCTTCCATGCGAAGTTTCTCAAGAACTTCAGCGCAACGTTCCGTTCCGCTGTTGTGATGCTCAGCGGTCATCATCACATTTCCATGAAATAAACGGACATGACTGGCGATTGTTTCACTGTCAGTTGCCACGATTACCTTAATCAGTTTATTGCACTTTACTGCCTGTTCATATACCCGCCGGATCATGGTTTTCCCGTCAATCACCACTAGGGGCTTACCCGGGAAACGTGAGGAGGCATAACGCGCAGGAATAACACCCAAAATCTTCATCCTGTTTGATTTTTCCCGGCTTACAGGACTAGAAGAGCCCATGAAGTTGTGCATTGATGTTTTCAATCACCTGCCCCAGGTCTTCCGGATTTTCACTGACTTTAAGCGTATCTGCATCGATGATCAGGAGTTTGCCGAACTTGTAGCCTTCGATCCATTCCTCGTACATCTCATTCAGATTTTTCAGGTAATCGAGACGAATGGAGTTTTCGTACTCCCGTCCCCGTTTTTGAATCTGGCTGACCAGCGTGGGAACACTGGCTCTCAGGTAGATCAGCAGATCAGGAGGCAGGATAAATGTACTCATCAGGTCGAACAGCGAACGGTAGTTTTCGTAGTCGCGTGTACTCATGAGGTTCATGGTATGCAGGTTGGGTGCGAAAATATAGGCATCTTCATATATTGTGCGATCCTGTATCACTGTTTTCCCTGAATTCCGGATGTCAACCACCTGTCTGAAGCGGCTGTTTAAAAAATATATCTGAAGGTTAAACGACCATCGCTGCATGTCTTCATAAAAACTGCCCAGGTATGGATTCGTGTCCACATCTTCATAATGCGGATCCCATCCGAAATGCCTGGCAAGCAAACCTGTCAGTGTTGTTTTTCCGGAGCCGATGTTTCCGGCGATTGCGATATGCATAAGTTTATATTTGCGATCAAAATTATAAAAAGGAATTAACCCGGCGCTATCAATTGAAGGATTTCATCAATATATTTTCGGTTGTTGGATAGCCTTGGAACTTTATGCTGCCCTCCCAGCTTCCCCTTCGATTTAAGCCAATTGTAGAATGTTCCCTGGGGGAGGGGTCTTATCCGCGGTTCTTCGAGCATAAGGCCATGGTGACGTTTCGCCTCGTAATCAGAATTGAGCGACTTCAGTGCAGTATCGAGGGCTGCGGTGAAAAATGAAATATCTCCGGGTGGCCGCTCAAATTCAATGAGCCATTCATGGGCCCCCTTTTGATGACCGGATATATATATTGGTGCTGCAGTGTACTCGGTTACAATGGCATGACTGCGTTCGCAGGCAATGGCCATGGCTTTCTCAGCATTGTCGATGATCAGTTCCTCTCCAAAGGCGTTAATAAAATTCCGCGTCCGTCCTGAGATTCTGATCCTGTAAGGGCGGCGTGAGGTAAATTGTATGGTATCTCCGATCATATATCGCCACAAACCGGCATTGGTTGTAATGACCATGGCATAATTGGTATTTAATTCTACCTGGTCAAGGCTGTATGCCGCAGGGTGGTCCGTTTCGACCTCTTCAACCGGGATAAATTCATAATAAATTCCATAATCCAGCATCAGCAACATGTCGTCAGCAAGATTCCGGTCCTGGATGCCAAAAAAACCCTCCGAGGCATTGTATGTTTCGAGATAATTTACCTTTGAGGAGGGAAGTATCTGCCGGAACTGCTCCTGGTATGGGGAAAAGTTTACCCCGCCATGAATGAATAACTCAAAGTTAGGCCATATTTCAAGGAGATTCGACTTGCCGGTAATCTCCAGGATGTGTTTAAACAGTAGCAGGGTCCACGAAGGAACACCGGAAATACTGGTCACATCATGCTGAATCGTCGCTTCGGCCATCTTTATTATTTTACTCTCCCACTCATCCATCAGGGCGATGGATAAGTTTGGCGTCCGCATAAACTCAATCCAGCCAGGCAGGTTTTGAATCAGGATGGCCGAAAGGTCGCCCTGGATGTATGATTCATTGTTTACCTCCATGATTTGGTGCGACCCCCCCATGGCAATCGACTTTCCATCGAAAAGCTTTGTCTCCGAATGCATGTTGAAATAAATTGACAGCAGGTCCTTACCCCCTTTGAAGTGGCACTCTTCCAGTGCTTCCTGGCTCACGGGAATAAATTTACTCTTATCATTCGTAGTGCCCGACGACTTGGCAAACCATTTTATTTCAGATGGCCAGAGGATATTTTGCTCTCCCTGGCGCAGCCTGTCAATAGCCCCCTTCATTGAATCATAGTCATGAACCGGGAGGCGATTTTTAAACTGTTCGGGTGTGGATATTGATTTAAAGTCATATTGACGGCCCCATTCAGTGTTCCGGGCCGTAGACAATAGTTTGCGCAACCATTCCGTTTGAACCTCATCCGGGTATTGCATAAACAGTTCAATCTGGTGAATACGCTTTTTCATCAGCCATGCAATCACAGAATTAATCAGAGCCATAGTAAAGCGCTTGGTTAGGGTGTCCAAAAATACTATTAAATAAATTAAGTCATCCTTGAACTTCACAGAAAATAGTCTATAATTTAAAAAAAAAGAAGATGTTACGTTAATTTTAATGTTTTCATTTGTAAAAAGATTATTTTGTCGTAACTTTGCATACCCTAACAAGGGCTCCTTGATAACCAGATCTGAAATATCTAAATGAACCTCCTGAACTAAACATTTTCAAATCAATGAAAATCCTTGTTTTAAACTGCGGCAGTTCGTCCATCAAGTATCAGCTGATCGAGCTTTCTGAAGAAGCTGATCTCAAAGCCAAGGGACTGCTCGACCGCATCGGATTACCCACCAGTGAACTGACGCACCAGGTTACCGGGAAAGAGAAGTATAAAGTTATCCGGGAAATTCCTGATCATCAGGTTGGGATAAACCTTATCCTGGAAACACTTAAAGATCCTGTTTACGGGGTTATTAAGGATGTAAACGAAATTGTGGCTGTCGGCCACCGCGTTGCACATGGCGGTGAAAATTTCAAAACCAGCGCGCTCATTACAGGAGATGTCAAAAAAGACATTGAAAAATGCATTGAACTCGCCCCCCTTCACAATCCTGCCAACCTGAAAGGAATACTCTCGATCGAAGCCATTCTTCCTGACATTCCGCAGGTTGCCGTTTTCGATACCTCTTTCCATCAATCCATGCCGGCATATTCATACCTGTATGCCATCCCCTATGAGTTCTATGAAAAATACAAGATCCGCCGATATGGATTTCACGGAACATCTCATAAATATGTTGCTCAGAAGGCCTGTCGTTTTCTCGGTAAAGACTTCAACAATCTCCGAATCATTACCTGCCACCTGGGAAACGGATCCTCTGTTGCTGCGATCCGGAACGGTAAATCACTCGACACCTCCATGGGCTTTACCCCGCTGGAAGGATTGATGATGGGTACGCGCAGCGGCGATGTGGACCTGGGCGTGCTGTTATTCCTGGCTGAAAAAGAGAACCTCAGCATTGCAGATACCAATGCAATGTTCAATAAAAGAAGCGGCGTATGCGGCATCTCCGGCATCTCCTTTGATATGCGCGATGTTGAACAGGCAGCCGGAAACGGAAATTCGCGTGCCCAGTTATCGCTTGACATGTATGCTTACCGGGTTAAAAAATACATCGGTGCCTATGCAGCCGCCATGAGTGGTGTTGACCTGATTGTCTTTGCAGGGGGCATTGGTGAAAATGACATTGACACACGCAGACGCATCCTGGAAGGCCTTGGTTTCCTGGGAGTTGATTATGACAATGAACGAAATGCAGTTAGGGGAAAAGAAGCCATTGTTACCCGCCCGGGGTCAAGCGTAGTGTCGATGGTGATGCCCACCAACGAAGAACTGGTAATTGCCGTTGACACATATAATATTGTTACAAATTCAGAGTTCAAATTTTAAATCATTAAATTATGGCACCTATTAGTTTGTATATTGTAGAAGATGAATTGATCATCGCCCACGACCTTAAAGCCAAACTGACTGATTTTGGTTATGAAGTGCTGGGAATTGATACAAAAGGAGAAAGCGCGATTGAAAGCATTGCCACGCTGCAGGAATCCAACCTGGAACCAGACATCGTAATCATGGATGTTGGTCTGGCCGGGAAAATGGATGGCATTGAGGCGGCCCGTATTCTGACCGAAAATTACAATTGCGGAATCATTTTCCTCACCTCCATGAATAAAAGTGAAATCTTTTCAAAATCATTTTCACTTAAACCCTACGCCTATCTGTTTAAACCTGTTGATATTGATCAGATTCGCGCAGCAATCGAAGTTGCCAATTACCAGCGCAACCTGGAGATCACAAATGAACGGATCATCTCCGAACTGAAAAAAGAGATCGAACACCGTAAAAAGGTTGAGAAAGAACGCAACCTTCGTTTGCAGGAGCGCATTCACGCTGAGCAAAAGGTGAATCAGCTGCTGAAACAGAAGCACCACATGGAGCTTGACCTTATCAACAGGGAACTTGCCACCTCCTCGATCTTTATCTCGCAAAAAAATAAAATCATCGGACTGATAAAAAAAGACATCAACCGGTTGGTGCGAAATGATAAAAGCATTACAAAAGTAGAAATCGGGAAAGTGCTGAAAACGATTGATGAGAACATCAAATTCGACAACGACTGGTATCGTATCAAGGCCCATTTTGAAAAAATACATCCTGGCTTTTTCGACCGCCTGAGGAAAAACTTCCCGCAACTCACGCCCAACGACCACAAGCTGTGCGCTTTGTTACGCATGAACCTGAACACCAAGGAAATTTCACATATCCTGAAGATTACCGCCCCAAGTACTGAAATTTCACGTATCCGTTTGCGTAAGAAACTCGAACTGCCCAAAGGCGTCAACCTTACACAGTTCATCTGTGAGGCATAAATGAAAAACGCGGCAGTCGCCGCGTTTTTCATTTACAGTTTTTCGGCCATTTCATCACTAATCTCGAGGGTGTGGAAAACATTCTGCACATCATCATCTTCTTCAATGATATCGATGAGCCGAAGTACTTTCCGCGTTGCATCTTCGTCAAGTGAAACCGTCGTCTTGGGGATGCGCTGCAATGCGGCGCTTTCAGGTTCAATGTTGAGCTTTTCAAGTTTCTTGATCATGCTTCCAAAGTCCTCCATGGCCGTGGTGATGTTGTAAACATCATCTTCCAGTGAAATATCCTCGGCACCTGCATCAATTAGCTCCATCTCAAATTCATCCCGGTTCAAATCTCCTTTTGGGACCACAAATACACCTTTGCGATCGAACAGGTAATTAAGCATACCATTCTGACCCAATTCTCCCCCATACTTGTTAAAATAAGCCCTCACATTGGAAACAGTACGCTGCAGGTTGTCTGTGGTACATTCAACAAAAATCGCCACTCCATGAGGCCCCTTGCCTTCATAAGTAGTTTCAAGCAATACCGCAGCATCCTTTTCAGCCCCTTTGCTGATAGCCCTTTGAATGTTGTCTTTTGGCATGGAAGCACCCTTGGCGTTGGAAATTGCAAGACGCAGGCGCGGGTTGCCGTCGGGGTCAGCTCCTCCCTCTTTTACTGCAATCGTAATATCTTTGATAATCTTTGAGAAGATTTTCGAACGCTTGGCGTCGAGCGCACCTTTCTTTCGCTTAATGGTGGACCATTTATTGTGACCTGACATATGATTGTTGTTTGTTAATTAACAATGTAAAATTAATAAAAAAAGGGTTTGTTATTGAAACGATTGGTAAATTTGGGGTCGCAAACTTACGAAAATCCTTTGCTGGGTGCTACGATCAACAATTTTATTTTACTTTTTTCTCATCTTAACTGCATTGTTGCTCTATGGTTGTGCACATCCGATAAGCCCCGAGGGAGGGCCAAAAGATGTAAACCCTCCCAGAGTCATATCCTGTGACCCGCCAAATTCAGCAACTGAATTCAAAGGAGGAAGTTTCCGGATCGATTTTAATGAGTTCATCAACCTCAAAAACCCCGTAAATGAAATTTTCATCTCACCACCTTTAAAAAGCCCGATAGACACAAGGGTTAGGGGAAAATCACTGATCGTCAGACTTGACGACAGCCTGGCCGCAAACACCACTTACTCCGTCACCTTTGGCAACGCCATCCTTGATCTGACCGAGGGGAATGTGCTGAAGGGATTTAATTACGTATTTTCAACAGGGCATTATGTTGACTCCCTCTCCCTGCAGGGAACCCTTCAAACTGCATTTGATCACAAACTTCAGAAGGATGTTTTCATTGAATTATACATCAGCAACAACGACACGCTTCCTTTGGATTCCCTGCCGCTTCATGTGGCACCTTATTATGTTACCAAAACTGATGAACAGGGGAATTTCATGTTCCACAACCTTAAACAAGGAGAATTTCTGCTGTTTGCGCTTGCAGATCAGAATGGGGATCTGATTTTTAATCAACCATCTGAAAAAATTGCTTTTAACGACAGCCTGGTCAAACCCTATTACATTCGCGTACCGAAGCCCGATACCTTAGCAAATGATTCCGTACATCCTGATCATCATAATGTTGTCCCGGTAAGGAAAAAATCAGCAGATTCCCTGAAAGTTGCCGATTCGATGAATAAAATTAATTCCACCAGGCAAAATTTGTTGAACTATCCATCCGCTTCCCTTTTTCTTTTTGAATCAACCGATTCTGTTCAACGCATTAAGCATGCTTCGTTCCCAATGGAGGGCAAGGCCCTGGTGGTGTTCCGTTTCCCGGTTAAAAACCTGCGTGTGGTACCATTGAATTTTGATTCGATATCCCCCTGGTATATTGAAGAGTTATCCAAACAAGGAGATTCAGTGACTCTCTGGATTACACGTCCGAATGTTGATTCACTGGTTGCCAAAGTTATCCTTGGCAATAAGACTATTGACACGGTGCGCCTCGAAGTCACGAAAAAAGAGATCCGAAAAAAATCATCCGGCAAGGAGAAACAAGTCCAGCTTGGCATTTCGAATGCTGCCTCCCATTCCGGGCTGAACCAGTATAAAAACAAACTGACACTGAATTTTTCATATCCGCTGATTCGCTGGAACTTTTCGAAGGTTTTACTGGTTTCAGCAAAAGACACAATTCATCCGGATATTTCATTCTCCGACAGCCTGAAAAGGGAAATTATCATCCAACACAAATGGGATGAGGAAAAAACTTATAAAATCATCATCCCTGATTCCGTCTTTTTCGGAATCCAGAACTTTACACACGACTCGGTCTTTTTGGAATTCAAAACCAGGGCAGAGAAGGATTTCGGCAACCTGATCGTTTCCATGAACATGGAAAAGAGACCGGGACAATACATTGTTCAACTGATGAATGAGAATGAATCAGCGGTTTTTGAGGAGAAAATCATTACAGGCTCAGAAAAAATCCATTTTGATTTCATGCCCCCCGGAAAATACAAACTCAAGGCCATTTACGACCGCAACAGGAATGGCCATTGGGATACAGGAAATTACAAATTAAAAATTCAACCTGAAGAGGTCATCTATTTACCAAAAACGGTTACCATCAGGGCCAACTGGGACGTGGAAGAGGTGTGGAACTAGTGTGTAACACACTGATTGATACAATCGATCACGTTTGCCAGCACATTCGTCTTCAGCGAATACAAAATCATCTTGCCGTCGCGCTTTGATTCCAGCAATCCTTTGTTCTTTAAAATATTCAGGTGGTGTGATGCCGATGCCTGCTCAATGCTCAATCTTTCATAAATTTCTGTAACAGTGAGTTTTTTATTTTCTGTGAGCAGGTCGATGATGGCAATTCGCATAGGGTGAGCCATTGCACGCAGTTTGCTGGCAGCGAGTTCAAGTTTTTGAATGTCGAGTACGGTTTTATTAGTCATAGCGCGATATATTTGAAGTTATTCTACAAAGCTAATCAAATAGATGTTACAAATGTACATAGCTATATAAGTTTATTTCCCGAATACACCGGTGAATTTAAAATGTGTTCCGTCAAACAAGCCACGGTCACTCAGTTTAATTTCAGGGATAACCAGCAGAGCCATGAAAGAGAGTGTCATATAAGGCGCTGATAACGTCGCCCCCATCTCCTTTGCTTTTTGATCCATCTCATCATACTGCCGGGCAACCTCAAAGCCGTCAAGTCCTGACATGATCCCGGCGAAAGGCAATGGAAGGATCCGTTTTATGGCTCCATCTACCAGCGAGATGCCCCCCTTTTCTGCAATGATCAGATTGATCGCCTCTGTAATAGAATCATCATCCACTCCTGCAGCAACGATGTTGTGACTGTCGTGAGCGACACAAGAGGCAATTGCCCCTCTTTTTAACCCGATATTTTTAATAAATCCCACGGATGCAGGGGTTTCGCTATACCGGTTTTTAACCACTATTTTAAGGATATCCCTGGTGATATCACTCACCACGTTGTCTCCGGCAATTAAAGGATCGGCCCTGTACAAACCCGTAATCAGCTGTCCGTCGGATACGGTCAGAACCTTTATCTGACCCTCACCGGTTATAACCCGGATTTCGGATGCTTTAACAGGATTGATATTGAAATTATTAAAAGGGCTTTCAGGGACTTCGGGAATAAGTGTCCTACCCCTTTCTGCGACTATATTTCCATTAACATAGGTAGCAAGTACATTGAAATCGGTTAGATTATCCACGCAGATAAAATCAGCAGGATCCCCGGTCTGGAGCAACCCGATATCAAGTTTGTAATGCTTCACCGGATTACAGGTACAACTGCGCAGTACGTTCATCCTGTCGAGTCCCAGATTGAGCGCACGTTTCACTAAAAGGTTCATATGTCCGGCTGCAAGATCATTGGGATGCTTGTCATCTGAACACAACATCACCTGGTCAGGAAACTCATCGATCAACGGGTACAGTGTGTCAAAATTTTTCGCAGCACTGCCTTCCCGGATCAGGATATGCATTCCGAACTTTATTTTTTCATAGGCTTCTTCAATGGTAAAACACTCATGGTCTGTGGAAATCCCTGCCCCGATGTACTTTTCAACATCCCCTCCGGTTAGCCCTGGAGCATGTCCATCCACTGGTTTGCCCGCCTGATGTGCCAGATCCAGTTTGGCAATCACCTCCGGATCGTTATAAAGTACTCCCGGAAAATTCATCATTTCCGACAGGTATTTAATTTCAGGCATTTGCAAAAGTTCCCTTACCTCCTCCACCCCCAACCGGGCCCCGGATGTTTCGAAAGCGGTAGCTGGCACGCAGGATGGGGCACCAAAATAAAATTTAAATGGAACCTTATTCCCGTTTGAAATCATAAATTTCACCCCCGGAACACCAAGTACGTTGGCAATTTCATGCGGGTCGGAAACTGACCCCACCGTTCCATGAATCACCGCAAGCCTGGCAAATTCAGAAGGGATCAGCATTGAACTTTCTACATGAATGTGGGCGTCAACAAGTCCCGGGAGAACATACAAGCCTGATGCAACCTGTTCTTTACGTATGGCTGCGATCTTTCCATCCCTCACCACGACTGTTCCCTGAAAAATGGTTTTGGCGACCACATCTACGATATTTCCCTGAATTTCAAAATTAGTCCGGTCCATAGGGTTAGAATGAGTGTTAAGTTTTAAGTTTTAAGTGAAGCTGTCCGCAGGCGGCGTCGATGTCCTTTCCGCGGCTTTGTCTGACATTGACAACCAGGTTTCGGTGCTCCAGAAAATCAATGAAAGCCCGGGTTCTGTCAGGATCGGATTTTGTAAAACCTGACCCTGTTACCGGATTGTATTCGATGATATTGAGTTTGACCGGGAAATTCCTGCAAAACAAAGCAAGATCCTTTGCATCAGCAACAGAATCATTGAAATTGCCAAAAAGGATGTACTCTATGGTAAACCGCCTGGCCGTTTTTTTGTGGTAATATTTGAGGGCCTCTGTTAATTCGGCCAACGGATGTTTCTTGTTGAACGGAATAATCTGGTCGCGTTTGGCATCTGTTGCAGCATGCAGGGAGAGTGCAAAGTGGTATTTCGGATCATCATCCGCCATCTTTTTAATCATTTTCGGGATTCCAACGCTGGAAACAGTGACCCGCTGCGGCGACATTCCAAGCCCGTCGGATGATGTGATTTTTTCAATGGCTCCGGTCACATTTTCGTAATTCAAATAGGGTTCCCCCATCCCCATGAAGACAAGGTTTGAGATGATGAATTCCTGTTCGGGGTTTACGAAGTCCGGATTTTGCATTCTGGATCCTGCATCCCGCATCCCGGTTACCTGGTCTAAAATCTCCCCGACAGTAAGGTTTCGGGTGAAACCAAGTTGTCCGGTGGCACAAAACAGACAACCCAGGGCGCATCCTACTTGGGAGGAGATACAGACCGTTGCACGCTCCCGTGACGGGATTAGTACACTTTCAACCAACAAGCCGTCATGCAGCCTGAATGCGGTTTTCACAGTCCCATCCCCGCTGTTTTGTCGAATTTCAGGAACAGCTGCACAAAATGAAAAGTGATTTTCCAGCAGTTGCCTGACAGGTTTGGAGAGACTGGTCATCTCATCGAATGAACGGATGGATTTTCTCCATAGCCATTCATAAACCTGGCTTGCCCGGAATTTTTTTTCACCGCGCACAAGGAAAAAATCTTCCAGGTCCGCTTTTGTCAATGACCTGATATCTTGCCGGGGACTACCACTCATCTTTCTTGACTACGCTAGGTTTCATTTTTTCCTTCATGGTCGAGATGAGCCGTTGCATGGTGGTATCAACCTGGTAGAGGTATGAATCCCAATTGGAATTATAGGCCGGGTCGGATTTATCCATCCATTTTTCAATTGAGAACCGTGATGGCCCCTTCAGGTTGAAATCCATCAGTGTATACCTGAACTTGTTCTCTTTCAATTCCATTTTTATCTGGTAGAGAATCAGTCCCCCGTCTCTTTTCACCCCCGAAGCTTCGTCGGTATAATAGATTTTCATGCGTCCGACTCCTTCGATTTTTCCGTTTTCCTTACTCTGAACCGTATATACAGCCTGTGGATTCAGATAATAGTAACCAAACCATTCTATGGCCTTATCATAAAGATATGCTGGTGTTCCTTTTTGTTCGACAACTTCCCGGTACACGATTTTTTTGGTTTCGGGATCGATGGGAAGGTTATAGGGTTGGGCTTGTTTTTGTGCAAACAGAGGTAAACCAAGCATACCCATTAGCAATACACGGCTGAGCATATAAAAACATTGTTTCATATCAGGAATTTTTGATCATTACAATATTAGGCAAATTATAACAAAAAAGCCCTGATCTCCCAGGGCTTTTTTGAACAGTGTTGTCAACGTTTAGTACATGTCACCCATTCCGCCCATTCCAGGGTTCATTGGTGGCATAGAAGGTTTTTCTTCCTTATGGGTTGCAAGAACACATTCGGTTGTAAGTAGCATGCTTGCAATTGAAGCAGCATTTTCCAGTGCCACGCGGGCAACCTTGGTGGGATCGATTACACCGGCCTGGTAAAGGTTTTCATATTCATCCGTACGGGCGTTGAAACCAAAGTCATCTTTGCCTTCTTTTACCTTTTGGATGACTACTGAACCTTCGAGGCCTGCATTTTCGACGATCTGGCGAAGAGGTTCCTCGAGAGCGCGCTTGATGATTGCGATCCCGGTGGTTTCATCTTCGTTTTCACCTTTTAAATGCTCAATTGATTTCTGAGCGCGGATGTAGGCAACACCGCCCCCGGGGATGATCCCCTCTTCAATGGCTGCACGGGTGGCGTGCAGGGCATCGTCGAAACGGTCTTTTTTCTCCTTCATTTCAATTTCAGAAGCAGCACCAACATAAATTACAGCAACACCGCCGGCTAACTTAGCAAGACGCTCCTGAAGTTTTTCCTTATCATAATCAGAGGTGGTTGTTCCGATCTGGGTCTTGATCTGGTTGATACGTGCAGTGATGTCTGCTTTCTGACCACTTCCATTGATAATGGTTGTATTTTCCTTGTCAATGGTTATTTTTTCAGCCTGGCCAAGATATTGCAGTGTTGCGTCTTCCAGTTTATATCCTTTTTCTTCGCTGATCACTGTACCACCGGTAAGAACGGCGATATCTTCCAGCATCTCCTTGCGACGGTCGCCGAATCCAGGGGCTTTTACGGCAGCAACTTTCAGTGTACCGCGGATCTTGTTCACAACCAGTGTTGCTAGAGCTTCACCTTCAACATCTTCGCTGACGATGATGAGCGGACGGCCGGTTTGAACAACTTTTTCCAGAACCGGAAGAAGATCCTTCATCACACTGACCTTTTTGTCATAAATCAGGATGTAAGGAGTTTCGTAAACAACTTCCATTTTATCGGTATCAGTTACAAAATAAGGGCTGATATAACCACGGTCGAATTGCATGCCTTCAACCACTTTTACGGTGGTTTCGATGCCCTTTGCCTCTTCAATGGTGATTACACCTTCTTTTTTAACTTTATCCATTGCCTGGGCAATCATTTTGCCGATGAAGTTATCATTATTTGCAGAGATCGAAGCAACCTGCTCGATTTTTTCCATGCTGTCGCCAACCTGCTTGGTCTGGGCCTTCAGCGATTTGATAACTTCAGCAACAGCTTTGTCGATGCCACGTTTCAGGTCCATTGGGTTGGCACCTGCAGTGACATTCTTCAACCCGGTTGTAAAGATAGCCTGGGCAAGAACAGTTGCGGTGGTCGTTCCGTCGCCGGCAAGATCACTGGTCTTGGAAGCAACTTCCTTAACCATCTGGGCACCCATGTTTTCAACAGGGTCTTTCAGTTCAACTTCCTTTGCAACAGTTACACCATCCTTGGTAACAATGGGGGATCCATATGATTTATCGATGATGACATTCCGGCCTTTTGGCCCCAATGTCACTTTCACGGCGTTCGAAAGTTCATCTACACCTTTCTTCAACGCTTCTCTTGCTTTTATGCTAAAGATAATATCTTTTGCCATGGTCTATAATTTTTATAATATTGGTTCTTAATTTCTTACCTGTGTTACGTTGATTAGATTACCGCTACGATGTCTGATTCGCGCATGATAAGGTAATTTTCGCCATCAATGGTGATCTCGGTGCCGGCATACTTGCCATAGAGCACATTGTCGCCAATTTTAACGGTCATGGGTTCGTCCTTTTTACCGGGACCAACTGCAACAACAGTTCCTTTCTGGGGTTTTTCTTTCGCTGTATCAGGAATGATAATTCCACCAGCTGTCTTGTCTTCAGCCGCGGCAGCTTCAACCAAGACGCGGTCAGCCAACGGTTTAATCTTCACATTTGCCATTTTACGTTATAATTTAAAGTTAAACAATACAATTTTTTACCTTTTGATGCAGGTAAAGCAACATAGTCACAATTTATGCCAAACCAAATCAGGTGAATAAATCTGGACATTTTTTCAGTTTCCGCCGGTCAGCAAATAAAAATGTCAGACTGTGCTGACAATCTGACACGAATAAACTGGAAAATGGAAGCGGGCAGGCTACTTCTTTTGAGCGGGGGGGGCCTGAAAATCCTGGATCGGAGCAGTTTTGCTTTCGTCTATCTGCTTTTGGATCTCACTTTTAGTGGTTTCCGATTTACCCTGGCTTTTAGGAATGACAAAAATAGAAAAGAGGCTCAGTACAAGCAGGGTAAGGGCAAGTGTCCATGTGGTTTTTTCAAGAAAATCGGCCGTTTTCCTGACACCCATGAATTGATTGGAGGAGGCGAAATTCGACGCCAGTCCACCACCTTTTGAATTCTGCACTAACACAACCAACACCATCAAAACACAGACGATCAGGATGAGAACGGAGATTAAAATGTAAATACCCATTTTGATTTACGATTTACGATTTGTGATTTACGAATTAAATATCCCAAATTTACTTTCACATACTGAGTTTTTCAATTTGGGCTGCAAAGTAACGACTTTTTTCTTGATTAATCAAGGATAATTTCTCATAAATATGAATGGCCTTCGGTATATTGCCTTGTTGTGCATATAATTGAGCAAGGGTTTCACTCACAATTTCTTCTTCGTCGGAGTTGCTCCGGATGGCACTTTCGACAGGACTGAAAAAGACAGCCTTCGGTTTCGAAATCCTGGGCTCATCCTCAATGAATTTTTCAATGAGCGATGCCCTGGTCGCCTGAAGTACAGGGTTTTCTTTGACAGGCACCGGATCAGGAATATCGAAAACAGGTTCCAGGGTTTCCTCAAAGATATGCTCCCGCATTTTTTCCATCTTGATTTCTCCCAGCCTTTTCTTCACGATTTCCAGAAGCTCTTCCTGGGTCATCCGCTCATATGCCGGTGATGCGGTCTCGATGATGCTGATTACCGGTCCGGGGTGGAGAAACCGCTCCTCCTGCCGGATTTCTTCCTGCCTGATTTCTTCCTGCCGGACGGGTTGAATCCATTCTTTTTTTGAACGATCAACAAGTTCCTTAAGGACCCGTCGGTCACCTGCGTAAGCCGCGGCTTTTTTGAGCTGGTTTGCGTATTGGCGGTCGTCTTTTACATAAAAATTATAGGCAAGAAGTAACTGTCCAGACTGGCAGTAAGGATAACGGGCAACCAGGTCTTCAAGCAGCGCGACGCCCTGGTCATCTGCCATACCCGGATCATTTAACAAATTTGAAAATTGCCGGCTGATCATACTTTCTGAAACATCTTTTACATGAATTACCAGTTGACTACAGCTTTATTAAAAATATCCTGAACAAGCTGATCCGTAATATCTTTAATGAGACCATCCTGGACGGAAGAAAGATTGTAGGAGCTTGAATAATCCTGGTAGCGGGAAAAACTTGTTTCCCAATTTTGTTTTGGATCAGTTTTATTGGTGAATTTCACACTCACAGCAATGGTAAGCCGGTTCATCGCAGCGGTTTCATTGCCCTGAATGGCCACAGGCACAACAACATATTGCGTAATGGTGCCATCAACATTGAGATCTCCATTGCGATCCACCAGGACCAGGTTCGTTTGGGAGGTAAAATAATTCCTCAGTGCATCCGTAAAGGTTCTTGACAAAGTAGACACAACCAGGCTGGCATTGTTCGGTACATAAGCAATCGCAACCGTTTTAACATTTGGAGAAATTGACGCCCCTGTAAAAGAATAACTCATCCTGCAGGAGGTGGTGATCGACCCCAGCAAAACCAGCAATGGCGCGATCCATTTCAGCATGGAGAATCCCTGATGCCGGTAAAGTTGTCGTTTCATCACATTTTCAATTGATTGCCAAAGGTAGGCAATATTATTCGATGTCATATTCCTTTATCTTCCGATACAGGGTGCGCTCTGAAATTCCAAGTTCATTTGCCGCGTCCTTGCGCTTGCCTTCATGTTTAGTAAGAGCCCGCCTGATAAAATCGATCTCCTTTTTCTCAAGTGAAAGGGATTCTTCTACTTCTTCGGGTTCCTGGAACGACTCACTTTCCTCATACCTTTTTCCATGACGATGTACGATGACAGGCTGGGGTACGGGCTCCTTCACCTCCTCCATATCCTTGTACAGCCGTTGAATCAGGTGGTTATTTTTACCGAGGTCGCTGGCAATTTCATCATCGTGCTGCATCAGGTTCATCACAAGTTGCTTCAGGTCATTCATGTCTTTTTTCATGTCGAAAAGAACTTTGTAAAGCAGCTCCCGTTCATTGAATTTCGAGGAGTCCTCCCCTTTATACAGAACCGGAAGTTCACTTGACTGTCCCTGCGGCATATATTTTAGCAGGATTGCGCCATCGATCATCCTGTTTTTTTCGATGATCGAAATCTGTTCGGTCAGATTTTTTAATTGGCGTATGTTTCCCGGCCATCTGAAGTTTCTGAGAACCTGCTGTGCATCATCATCCAGCTGGATGGCCGGCATGCGGTACTTTTCTGCAGCATCGGAGGCAAACTTCCTGAACAAAAGATAGATATCCTCTTTTCGTTCACGCAAAGGCGGAACGAGAATGGGAACTGTGTTCAAACGGTAATAGAGGTCCTGCCTGAATTTTCCATTGGAGATGGCATCGGGAATATTGACATTGGTTGCACCGACAACCCTGACATTTGTTTTTAAGACTTTGGAGGAACCGACCCTCATGAATTCGCCCGATTCCAGTACTCTCAGCAGTCTAACCTGTGTTCCCAGCGGAAGTTCCGCAACTTCATCCAGGAAAATGGTGCCGCCGTCGACAACCTCAAAGTACCCTTTGCGTGCTTCGTGTGCGCCGGTAAATGAACCTTTCTCATGTCCGAAAAGTTCGGAATCTATTGTTCCTTCAGGAATGGCGCCGCAATTGACTGCAATGTAAGGGCCGTGTTTCCGCGCGCTCATCTGATGGATGATTTTTGGAAAAAACTCTTTCCCTGTACCACTTTCCCCGCTGATCAGCACTGTAATATCAGTGGCGGCAACCTGGCGGGCAATGTCGATGGCCCGGTCAAGAATAGGTGAGTTGCCGATGATGCCAAAGCGCTGTTTGATTGACTGGATATCCATATGAAAGTTATCTGAGCTGTGCATTAAAATTAGTCACCATGGCTCGCAGGAGTTTTTCCATGGATTTTTCGATCTCTTTATCTGTAAGGGTTTTGTCCTCATCCTGAAGAATGAGGTTGAGTGCGTAGGATTTTTTTCCTGAAGCTATTTTTTCACCCTCATATACATCAAACAGGCCGATTTCCTTCAGTAGTTTCTTTTCTGTCTGAAAAGCAAGCTTTTCAATCTGGCCAAAAGTGACCTCCTTGTCAACCAGCAATGCAAGGTCGCGCCTTACTTCCGGGAATTTCGGAATCCCCTTGTATTTCAGATTTTTTTCAGGGATCAATGAAAACAGGAGGTCCCAGTTGACCTCTGCATAGAAAACAGGCTGCCTGCAATCGAATGCCTTTAAAACACTGCCAGCAAGGGAACCAATGGTAAAAATGTTCTTATCATCAATCATATAACGGAGACCGTCACATATCTGGGTTGAATTGAATGGCTGAACTTTCCACCGGTCATGTGAGACAGACAATTTTTTACAAACTCCTTCAAGGTATCCCTTCAGGTCATAAAAATCAACAGGCCGGTCGGAAGCGTTCCAGTTCTCTGATTTGGACCGGCCGGTCATGATCAGGGCCAGGTGTTTTTCTTCATGATATCCCTTAAGCGGATCCTCATTGAAGGTGCCGGTGGCATAAACCCTGCCGAATTCAAACATCTTCAGGTCTGAAGTTTTGCGGTTCTGATTATAAACGACACTCTCAATGGCCCCATACAATAACGTCTGCCGCATCACATCCAGGTCGCGGCTGATGGGGTTGAGCATTTTCACACACCGGTCAACCGGAAAGTCATCATTGCCCGTATAATAAGCCGACCTGGTTAGTGAATTATTCATGATCTCGTTGAATCCATTGGCAGCAAGGTAATCAGATACCAGGTTCTGAATTTTCTCAGGGTCAGGGTTTGTTGTGTAAGAGATCGACGCCCTGATTTCATCGTGAATTTCAATGTTATTGTACCCATAAACCCTGAGGATCTCCTCGATCACATCGGCTTCACGGGTAACATCCACTTTGTATGCAGGAATTTCCATCCGGAGACCGGTTTCGGGGCCAACCTCTTCCAGAATGACAATTCCAAGGTCTGTAAGTATTTTTTTTACAACCTCCCGGTTGATGACCTTTCCAACCAGGCGGTCCAGGTTCTGCCAGGCCAGTTCGACGATACACGGCGGCAGAATCGTTGGATAAACATCCACGATTTCAGATGAAATTTCACCTCCTGCAATCTCCTTGATCATCATGGCGGCACGCTTGAGTGCATAAACCGTGATATCGCAATTTGTGCCTCGTTCAAACCTGAAAGAGGCATCGGTCTGAAGACCATGGAACCTGGAAGTTTTACGAATATGCCGCGGATCAAAATAGGCGCTTTCGAGGAATACACTGGTGGTTTCATCGGTCACTCCCGATTTGACACCGCCAAAAACGCCTGCAATACACATTGGCTCCTCGTCATTGCATATCATCAGGTCATTTTCCGATAGTTCGTGTTCAACATGATCCAGTGTGACGAACCTGGTTCCTTTCGGATATTTTCTGATAATAACCTTGTTTCCCGCGATGCGATCGCTGTCAAAGGCATGAAGCGGTTGCCCGAGTTCCATCAGGATGAAATTGGTAATGTCAACGATGTTGTTGATCGGGCGCAATCCAACGCATGACAGCCGGTTTTTCAGCCAGTCTGGCGACCCGGTTACATGAATCCCCGAAACCGTAATTCCTGAATAACGCGGACAGGCTTCAGGCTCCCCGATGATTACCTGGATATGTTTGTTGTCATTATCAATACGGAATTGTGAAACATCCGGGATGAGCAGTTGGCTGCCCCCGGCAGCAAGAGGCTGTTCCCGTCCGAAATTGTTCGCTACAGCTACAAGGTCGCGTGCAACTCCCAGGTGGGAGCTTGCATCCACACGGTTCGGGGTGAGGCCGATCGTGAATGCCACATCATCTTCAATCCTGAAATATTCACTTGCCGGCAAACCCACCGGTGCACCAGGTTCCAGAACCAGGATACCAGCGTGAGAGGTTCCCAGTCCGAGTTCATCTTCGGCACAAATCATCCCTTCAGAGATTTCTCCCCTGATCCTGGTGCGCTGAAGCGTTATTTCCTTTTCCTGAAAATATAAGGTTGTACCGATTGTTGCAACCGCCACCCTCTGCCCTTTTGCGACATTGGCTGCCCCGCATACTATTTTCAAAGGTTCACCCGATCCGACATTAACTGTTGTCAGGCTGAGATGATCCGAATTTGGATGCTTATCACAGGTAAGGACTTCACCGATAAATACCCCCTTCAATCCTCCTTTAACCGATTGAAAAGGTTCCTGGCTTTCAACTTCCAGTCCACACCCGGTTAACATTTCCGCCACCTTGTCAGGTGTGAGATCGAGATCATGATATTGCTTGAGCCAATTGTAGGAAATCTTCATTTGATCTATGGATTAAAAGGACAAAATTAGCAATAAAAACGGTAACCGTTATGAGATGAGCCCCCAATTTTGTTGCTTTTTGTCCATGTTAAGCAAGTGGAGTGCCAGAATGTCATTTTCTTTTTTTACCAGCCCGGGGTCTTTACCAATAATCTCTGAAGCTACATTCCGCGCGTATTTCAATATTTTTTCATCCTTGACAATGTCAGCGATGCGTAATTCCATGATCCCGCTCTGCTGCGTTCCCTGGAGGTCTCCCGGCCCGCGAAGCTGAAGGTCGGTTTCGGCAATTTCAAAACCATCGGTCGTGCGTACCATGGTTGAGAGTCGTTTCTTGGCCTCAGCCGAAAGCTCGTAACCGCTCATCAGGATGCAAAAAGACTGATCACTTCCCCGGCCCACCCGGCCTCGTAACTGGTGAAGCTGGGAAAGGCCAAACCGTTCGGCATTTTCAATAACCATCACAGATGCATTTGGAACATCCACACCGACTTCGATCACAGTGGTTGCTACAAGGATCTGGGTTTTTCGCTCCAGAAAGCGTTTCATTTCACTTTCCTTTTCCTGTTGTTTCATTTTTCCATGAACCATGCTTACCGAAAATTGTGGAAGTGGAAACTCCTTGATGATTCCCTGGTACCCGTCGATCAGGTTTTTCAAATCAAGGGTTTCTGATTCCTGGATCAGCGGGAAAACAATGTAAACCTGGCGGCCTTCAAGAATTTTCTCCCGGATGAACCTGAATACTTTTCCCCGGTCGGGTTCATAAATATGTTTTGTGACCACAGGTTTCCTCCCGGGCGGCATTTCATCAATAACGGAGGTGTCGAGATCCCCGTAAAGGGTCATGGCCAGGGTACGAGGGATAGGCGTGGCTGTCATGACCAGAATGTGAGGTGTGATAACATTTTTCTCCCAAAGTTTCGCCCTCTGCGCGACGCCGAAGCGGTGTTGTTCGTCAATTACAACAAATCCAAGATGTTGAAACTTTACGTTTTCCTCAATCAGGGCATGTGTTCCGATCAGCAGGTGGATGGTGCCATTTTGCAATCCTTCCTGTATCTCCTTCCTTTCGGCCGATTTTGTTGCACCTGTAAGCAATTTTACGACCACATGCAGGCCGGTAAGCATCGTAGTGATGGTATGATAATGCTGCCGGGCGAGTATTTCAGTAGGGGCCATGAGGCAACTCTGGAATTTATTATCAAGGGCAATAAGCATGGTCATCAGTGCAACCAGGGTCTTTCCGCTTCCGACATCTCCCTGGAGGAGACGATTCATCTGGTTTCCCGATCCCAGATCGGCCCTGATCTCCCTGATCACGCGTTTTTGCGCTTTCGTAAGTTCAAAAGTGAGGTGATGATGGTAAAACTGATTGACATACTCGCCCACCACGGGGAATTGATGTCCTTCGTGTTTAAGCAACCTCCCGTATCGCTGCTTTGCCAGCCGCAATTGAATGTAGAACAACTCTTCAAACTTCAGCCGGGTTTGAGCTTTCTTCAACAATTCCGGACTCTGCGGAAAATGGATATTTACAAAAGCTTCCTGCCGGTTAATCAACCGGAGCCGCTCAATAATTTCGGGTGTCAGATTTTCAGGCATGACAAACTTCTCATTCAGCAGAACAGTTTTCACAAGCCTGCCTATCCCCTTATAATCCAATCCTTTGGACTTCAACTTCTCTGTGGAATTGTAGATCGGCCTGATAATCTCGCTCAAAGGGACTGGTTGAGTTGTCGGAATTTCCATTTCAGGATGGGGAATGTTCCAGCGTCCGTTAAAAATAACAGGTTTGCCAAATATGATGTATTCCTGCTGGGGGGTTAACATATCCAACACCCATTTTAATCCCTGGAACCACACAAGGTCAATCTCCCCGCTTGAGTCGCGTACCGTGGCGACCAATCTCTGGTGGTGCAAGGCGCCAATCGTCTGAATATGGATCACCCTGGCCTTGATCTGTATAAAGGAATTATCATCCCTGATGTCGGAAATAAGATAAAATTTACTGCGGTCAACATAACGGAAAGGGAAACATGTAAGCAATTCTCCAAAAGTGCGGACATTCAATTCCTTTTTCAGCAGGTCTGCCTTTGACGGACCTACTCCTTTAAGATACTCAATCGGGGTTTCAAGAAATGATGTCGTCATAGAATTTATCGAAAAAAGGCTGCCTCAACACCATGAGACAGCCTCCGAGAAGAATTATCCTGAATCCATCGGCGGGATTAATACCCGGCCTAATATTCCCAAAGATTTGATTCAAATTCAAACAAAGTGTTTTTTGCCTTTTCCGATTCAAGAAGTGCATCAACACCAAGTGCATATTCCTGGATTGTTCGGTTATAGACGTTCTCTTCCTTATAAATATAGCTGGAGAACATTCGCTTCATAAAGACATCATCATATGTCAGCCTTCCTGCTACTCCGTTTTTCAGGTTAAACATTTCATTCTGGGCGAACAACCGCCGGCATTCGGGGAAATAGACCCAAAAAAGCCTCTTGTCGCCCATATCCACATCTTTTACCATGTTTTTGGTCACCGGGCAGATTCCCAGTATCCTTACCTCGAAAACGGATCGTTGTTTGTCGAAATAATAATCTTCCTTGATCAGGAATTTTTTAATATCTGCAGAGGCAAAGGTTGAATTTACCTTACGGTAGATCATCCTGTCCTCATTTTCAGGATCAGGAACAAGGTTGCTGTCGACGTGCTCAACTTTATCCTGGATCTCCTTAAAGGTCAACGGGCTTGCAAACTGGTCATCGATATCTGCGTTGTATGCGGTAATTGTTCCTTCCTTTAACCCATCCCATAAAATTTGTGCAAACGACCTCCAGCCATTCTGAGGCTGTTCGGGAAAATAGAAGGGTTGGTTCATTTTTTCACGAAGGTCAACCACCCGCCAGATTCGTTTTGTCCAGATAATATCAGACTCACGGAGGTATGGATAGGGAATTGGTTCAACTTTCGACAGGGTAATTTTATCATAAACACCATCACGTGGCTGTGAATCAAGTATCTGGGCAAAATTACTCATTGGGAAAAAGATCCCCAGCAGGCCCGGAATTATTATAAACAGAAGCTTTTTCATAATTCGCTTATTATCTTGTTATAATATAAAACATACCCACTAGCTGATTCGATAGGTAATGGATTTTTCCAGTTTTCGCACCCCGTCGGGAGCCTGGACTTTAACATCATAAATCAGGATTACCTGGTCGCGTCTTGCTTTTTTGATCTGGTTGACCATGTCAGAGGTCAATGTCCTTCCTGTTCCTTGAAGAACGATGGACTGTCCTTCAGAGCTGGTCGTTACGAAAGTATAAGACTGAACAGTGAATGTAGCTGGAAGATCAAATCCCGGTGGGCGTAATGCATAGATGGTCGGATTACCGATCAGGACATTCCTGTTCACATTAACTGATTTCACATTGGCAATGCTGAGGTCAGGTTCGGGGATTGATTTTAACCTGAACGATTCAGATCCCAGTGTAACACGCTTTTCCCCGTAAGTGGCACTGACGGTTACAACGGCACGCAACGGCCCCCCGGTTAGAGATGCAGGGATGTTCACCACGTAGTTTGAATCGGTTTTTGTAACTGTTCCGTAGGATATTTCGACCTTGGTATCAGATCCACCACCGGGAACAACAACCTTCAACGGATTTGGAACCCCTTTATAAAACACAAGCATCTGGGTTGGAGAGATTGAAACAGCACGCTTGGCCACCACAAACTCCTCATTAAAAGGATATTTTTTCGTTTGACCGTTGGGATCGACGACCTGGAGAAAACCGGCAAATTTCTGGAGGCCGACTCCGCCTGCGGGAATGCTGAGGGAAACAACACCATCAGGCCCTTCAATGGAATGTGCATTGGCTTCCATGGCAGGAGTAAGTTCCGCCGCTCCCGGAGTCCATTTTCCCGTTATTTTCCCTTTGGTTTCATAAGCAGCAACGATGATTTCGGCATTATAACTCTCGCCGGAAAATACAAACCTGCTTTCGGGAATGACCTTGGCTTTGATCACGTCAAATTTATAATCCTCGGCACTGATGGCTGAATAGAGATTATTAACAACATCGAATTCAGCATTATATACCTCCGCTTTGATTTTATTTAAAATGGTAACGGTAGCGGCCAGAATCGTATGATAGAAATTATGCATTTCCCAGTTTTGCGGTTGCTTATAGGAGTCAAGAAATTTCCCTTCGGTCTCAAGTCCCATTTTAATGGTACCCCGCATTTTCGGGTCAACCAGGTCCAGCATTTGTTTTTTATACAGATCAATCCTGTTTTTAAGAACTCTTGCCTGTCCATTGGAACCATCTTCCGAATTTCCGATAAAGAAATGGGTTGGAATGTCAAAGTTATCAACCCTTTCGACGCGATTTAGCGGCCGGGTCTTGGCAGAATCATAACTTTTCATGTTTTCGGTCGTCATGATGACCGTAAACTTCAGGCTGTCTATAAAATTTTCAAGATCACGCGACAGTTTACGGGCCTTCTCCGCCTTTTCCCAATAAGGAGCCACCTTGGAAGGATTCGATTGGTATTGTTTCTGAAATTTGGAGTAAGTGTTATCAAGTTTTTTGGAAAAATTGCTATTTGTAACTTCCATGCTCTCATTCACAACAATGAATGCGTCAAGGATTTGTTTGGAGACGTTCAGTGCGAGCAATGCCGTTAGTACGAGATACATCATCCCGATCATCTTTTGCCTCGGTGTCTCTTTATATCCAGCCATCTAGTTATATATTATATTGATATCCGTGAACCCTGCTAAAATTATTTTCCGCCTACACTCATTGCCGAAAGCATATTTCCGTAAACCTTGTTCAGGGCGGCGATGTTCCGGGTCAGGTTGTCCACTTCGGTTTTAAATTTTTCCGTATTGGCCATGGATTCACTTAGGTTGGCAGAGAACTTATTCATGACGGTGTTAAACTTGTTGGTATTTTCCATCTGCTGGTTTGAACCCTGAAGATGCAGTTCATATAGCGCATTGAGGGCCGAAAGGTTGGTGGAAATCCGCTGCAGTTCCTTGTTATAGGCAACTCCGCCGGTTGCTGAGGCATTAATCGTTTCTGCAGTTTTGGATAGCAGTGTGGCCGATTCATTGTATTTTTCAATGAATTTGTTCGCAGACGATGCAGCATTTACGATGCTGGCAGAGAAGGCTTTATTGGCATTCACATCTTCTTTCAGCGAATCGCTAACTTCGGCAAACATGGTGGAGAGGGTTGCGGCACTTTTAGCCGTGGACTTTATATGGGTCAGTTGTTCGGTGGATGCTGCCACATTCTGATCCAGTGACTGGGCAGTTTTCCGGTAAGACTCATTCAACACGGTTGCCGATTCGGTAGCACTTTTCATCGTACTCACATACTTGTCGTTCGCCAGGGAAGCATCGGCCACATTCGACAATTTCGAAGTGGTTTCGGAAAGTTTTGTCAGGCCGCTGCCGAGACTTGCGATCAATTCAGGGCCTATCTTTGCTTTTTCAAGCATTTTATCCAGATCCTGGGTCACAGAATCCTTTGTGCCGAAAACTTTTTTTCCTTCTGCATCATCTTCAGGGTGATAAATTCCTGCTAACTGGGGATATACAAGGCTCCAGTCTGGTTCGACATGGGGTGGTTCAAAGGCGGAGAAAAAGAAGATGAGTGATTCCGTACCCAGGCCAATGATCAGCATTTCGTTGGCTCCCGTATAGTGGTTAATCTTGAATAATGCTCCGATGATGACGACTGCCGCGCCCCAGCCATAAAGCTTGGACATGAAATTTTTATAGCCCTTAGTTTTTACAAGATCGAGTAAAGCCATAGTTAAAAAGGATTAAGTATTTATAAAGTGGATAAGGTTAATTTGCTATCTGTAAACTTTTGATGCTCTTGCCGGATTATCATCGCGCTGGCGACCGAGGAAATTCTGAACACAGCGGAAACCGATATAGCACTTGGAGGTATCCTGGTATTCGTATGAACGCGTGGAAACACGCAGGAAATAAGCAACATCCTTCCAGGAACCCCCTCTGGTGACCTTTCTTTTCAAGGCGGGCGGATCAGTATCCTTTGCATTGTATTTATAATCAGGATTCAAATCCCATTCGAAGTTATAGGAGGCGGGATGAAAGGCAGTCACAGTCCATTCGGCTACATTGCCTGCCATGTCATACAATCCATAATCATTTGCCGGGTAATGGGCTACGATGACAGTGGTTGCACCTCCGTCGGCAATATAATCGCCCCGCAAAGGTTTGAAATTCGCCAGGAAGCATCCTTTGTCGTTACGTGTGTAAGGTCCTCCCCAGGGATAGGGGTTTCCATCATAGCCGCCACGTGCGGCCCACTCCCATTCGCCCTCGGTCGGCAACCGGAAATCGCTGATGAAGGTCTCTCCTTTTTTCCCGTTCAGGGCGCTGTTCTTCAACTGTGTACGCCAGATGCAGAAGGCATTTGCCTGACGCCAGTTTACGCCGACCACCGGGTAGTTGTCGTAGGCTGGATGCCAGAAATATTTTTCAGTACTCGGGTCATTGAAGGAATAGGCAAAATCATGTATCCAGCAAAGGGTATCGGGATAAACATTGATCACCTCCTTGCGCACATATACCGAACGGTCTTTCAGACCCTGCGGGCGGTTGGCCAGACTGGCTTCTTTGGGATCAGGCTGAGCACCATAATCCTTGCGGGAGGCGGCCTTCAGATCGACAAAATAGTATTCAAAATAAAGTTTACGTGTATCAATCTCTTTTCTCCTGAAATAGCGTTCATTATCGGGGAGATATAGTTGTGCCAGTGCATCGCGGACATCCTGCTGGTCAGAATTCCATTCAAGCTTGCTTTGCCAGTTCAGGTAGGGTGGATCAAACTGTTCACCGGTTTTTTTATTTTCCGAAATAAAATAGAGTTCAGGCTTTGTTTCTCCAAGGATGCGACGTGCAATGGAATCCCTTACCCAGTAAACGAACTGCCTGTATTCATTGTTCGTAATTTCGGTCTGGTCCATATAAAAAGCCGAAACGGTAACTGTTTTGGGGTTATTCAACTGTGCATATGGCATATCCTCATCGCTCACACCCATGGTGTAGGAGCCCATGGGAACGTAAACCATGCCAAACGGATCTGGTGAATAGTATCGCTTTCGGTGTGTGACTCCCGTAAGCTCACCATTTCCTGAGTTACCGCAGCTTCCTAAAAAGATGAGCAGTGCGGAATAAATGAGCAGTTTTTTCATTTGCTGGCCGATTAATAGATGAAAAATAACGCTACGTATTGAAGTTTATTATTGGTAAAATTCAGTTTTTCAATACAAAACGGCAAATTTACTCTTTTTATTTTATAAGAAACGTGTGTTCCTGTAACTTTTCCGGAATTTGTCAGTGTCAATTTTAAAGCAATAATTGACCATGATTTCCATGCTGCCACTGTTGTATTTAGTCATCGCTGAGGTGCTGATGTCATAGGCAACGCCTATGCGCAAACCTTTGACGACAACCCCTGCAAGCACCGAAACAGCATCCTGAAGGCGATAACCGAGCCCGCCGTAAAACTTATTGTTATACATCAGCAATGCACTTGCATTGAGCTGTAAAACAGCACCGTCAAACATAATCTGTGCCGATGGCAGCAGTTCAAAAACAGGATGGCTGGGGATTGTCCACTGATAACCTCCATTCAGGAAAAAGGTACGGCGAAGCTGGTAAGAAGTTTTTTTACCCTGGGTTTGTAAAATATTTTCGGCGGATAAACCGAGATAGTACTTATCCGGGACTTTATAGAACAATCCAAGTCCAAAGTCGACCAGCATGTCGTTTTTCTTCCCATCAAGCTGGCCGAGAACGGGATCATTGTCTTCAATCGGGTTGAATTTTGAAGCATCATAGCTGATGTTGACAAGGCTGCCCTGCAACCCGAATGACAGGTCGCCGTTCCAGGCCTCCATCTTATAGGCATATCCCAGTTTCAGGACAACATTCTTGAATGCGCCAATCTGATCCTGTGAGATGGACCCTCCAAGCCCTCCGTGAAGTTTCCTGATGGGTGAATCGACCGTTAGCAAAAAAGTTTGAGGTGTAGATTTGGTTCCGTCTGAATCCTTCCATCCCATCCACTGCTGGCGGACAAGACCGGTAAGGTTTATGCCTCCGCTTCCGCCTGCGAATGCAGGATTTGTAAACATGTTGGTAAACATATAATGGGTAATGAGCGGCGATTGCTGGGCATATATGGTGACCCCTGCCTGAAAACCAAGAATAACAATGAGAGATAAAACTCTTATTCTAAGTTTATTGAGATAAATCGATGTATTCAAATCAGAAACGGGTTGTCGGGTTCAATTAAAAACGGGTAAAAGTACATTATTTTTTGTTACTACCACCATCAGGAGCCCAATTTAAACTCTGTCAAATCTGCAGGACTTCAAAAAGGGATATCCGTTTATTTATACTGGGGTTTTTAATAAAATGTTACGAATAATAACGTATATTCCCTGCTTGCATTGTGCTGCAATCAAATATCTTTGCATCACGGTTAACCATACACACAAACAAAAATATGTCACTTTTTCTGATCAAGGATAAGCCCTTTTCACGCAAGTGGTTTATCTCCTATAGCCTCATCATCATTGGAGCAGCTGTGCTGGCAACCAGTTTCGTCCTGTTCATAACACCATGCAAAATTGTTCCTGGCGGAGTATATGGCATTTCCATCGTAATGCACTACCTGCTTGGAACACCTGTTGGCCTGGTTGCCCTTTGTTTCGACATTCCGCTGACTTTACTGGGTATCAAATTTCTAGGTCCGCGGTTTGGGATGAAGACCGTTGTAGGATTCTCCCTTACAGCCATCTTCACGGATACCCTCACTTTTTTCTGGGGCTTTGAGCCCCTGGTGAAGGGAGATGCCCTGCTGTCATCCATTTTTGGCGGAGTCCTTGCCGGCCTCGGGCTCGGGCTGATCTTCAAGGCAAAAGCGACATCAGGAGGAAGCGATATCGTGGCCATGATCATTGCAAAGTATACCAGGCTTCCCCTTGGGGTACTGATGATCTATGTTGATTCGGTAATCGTACTGGTCGGTTTGGTTGTATTCCGCGACTGGAAAATACCCCTTTATTCCTGGATCGTGATTTTCATCACCGGGAAAGTGATTGATGTCGTGCTCCAGGGTGTGAGTTATGACAAAAGCCTGTTCATTATTTCCGACAAGCATGAAGAGATCCGGGATAAAATCATCAAGAACCTAGACCGTGGCGGGACTTATATTGACGGAAAAGGGATGTACAACATGGCCGAGAAACGCATTATTTTTACGGTTGTCAACCGCCGCGAGTTAAGCATTCTCGAAGAATATATCCATGAAATCGATCCGAAAGCCTTTCTGACCGTCACCGATGCAACGGAAATACTGGGAGAGGGGTTCAAATCACTCCAGGAAAAGGTCACCGAGTAGAGGGTAGTAGCATCAGTGTTTGAAAAGTTTCAAGATATCCTGCCCGTTTGCAAATATCAGGAGGGCAAACAGGATTACCATTCCGCCTATCTGCGCGTATTCCATGAATTTATCACTGGGCTTGCGCCTGAAAATGATCTCGTAAAGCAGGAACATCACATGCCCGCCATCAAGCGCAGGAATTGGTAAAATATTCAGAATGGCAAGCATGATCGAAAGAAAAGCTGTAAGTGACCAGAAGGCGCTCCAATCCCAAGTTGACGGGAAAATATTGCCGATGGTGATAAACCCCCCTACCGATTCATAAGCCTTATCCTGTGAAAATAAAAGTTTGATCGATTTGATATAATTCCCGGCCTGGTCGAAAGTTTTCACCATCCCCGCCGGTATTGCGGAAAACACAGTATAATTCTTTTCCCTGAGGGTAAAATAGTTTGCCGGTCCTTTCGGGTAGACCCCTATCAATCCGGCAGCCGGAACATTCACTGACAGGCGCAGGGTATCCCGGCCACGGAGAACCATTACCTTCACCGTTTTATTCTTATACTGCTGAACAGATGCCCTGAACTGGTCAAAATAGACCAGAATCGAATCATTCAACCCTATAATCTTATCATTGACTTTCATTCCCCCGGCCTCAGCCGGCGATCCGACGGTGAATTTACCGGCTTCAAACGGGAACCTGACCGCAATAAAATCGGGCGACTTCTGCTTGATCAGCCTGCTGATAAATCCCTGGGGTATGGGTACGTCGATCTTCTGGTTGTCGCGCATGACCTGGACAGATTTTGCTTCCTCGAGGATAATTGTTTTTGGAATGGCGGCAAAATCCTCCACTGCCTTGTTATCGACGGAAAGAATAAAATCACCATTGCGCAGCCCCATCTGGCTTCCCAGGGTGTCAACCGCAATTCCATACTTTACCTGAGATGCCGGAAGATATTGTTCTCCCCAGGCAGCGAGCATGATTACATAAATGGCAATGGCCAGCAGGATATTTACCGTAACCCCGCCCAACATCACAATCAAACGCTGCCATGCCGGTTTGGAACGAAGTTCCCAGGGCTGGGGTGGCAGTTTCATTTGCTCCTTGTCCATCGACTCATCAATCATCCCGGAAATCTTGACATAGCCCCCCAGTGGAACCCAGCCCACGCCATATTCAGTATCTCCTCTTTTAATTTTAAAAAGTGAAAACCAGGGATCGAAAAAGAGATAGAATTTCTCTACACGGATTTTAAATACCCGGGCTGCAATAAAATGGCCAAACTCGTGAAATATGACAAGGATAGACAAACTGAGCAATAACTGTACGATTTTTATGACAATTTCCATGCGTTGTTCCTGAATTACAAATTAATACTTTTTTAAATTTACGATAAATTCATCTGCGCGCACCATGGACTCTCTGTGTGAGCCGACATAGTCATCATAGGTTGGTTTCCTGATAAAGGGAACAGTGCTCAGACAATGTTCAATAACCTCCGGAATTCCAAGGAAACCAATGCGGTCATTCAGAAAGGCACCTACGGCTGTCTCATTTGCGGCATTTAAAACGCAGGGCATGTTCCCTCCTTCCAGCAGGGCTCCAAAGGCCAGGGTCAGATTTCTGAACAGTTCCTTATCCGGTGGCTCAAAGGTAAGCCGGGAATAATCGGCAAAGTTGAATCTCGGAAAGTCTGATTTTACACGGTTTGGATAGGTCAGGGCGTAGAAAATAGGCAATTTCATATCAGGCAGACCCATTTGCGCTTTCATGGAACCATCGATGAATTGCACCACAGAATGAACTACGGATTGCGGATGGATGATCACATCGATTTGACCCGGCAGCAGGTTAAAAAGCCAGCGTGCTTCAATTACTTCCAACCCTTTGTTCATCATGGAAGCCGAATCGATGGTGATCTTATGACCCATTTTCCAATTGGGATGCTGCAAGGCGGCTTCTTTTGTAATACCGACCAGTTGGTCACGGGTTTTGCCAAAAAAGGGTCCGCCGGATGCGGTAAGATAAATCTTCTCCACGCTGCCCGGGTTTTCCCCGGCGAGGCATTGAAAAATGGCGGAATGCTCTGAATCCACTGGCAGGATCATTACATTGTTCCTTCTCGCTTCGGCCATCACCAGATCACCGGCGATAACCAGTGTCTCCTTGTTGGCCAGTGCAATGTGCTTTCCAGCGCTGATCGCGTTTAACGTCGGTTTCAGACCGGCGTAACCGACCAAAGCCGTCAGTACCAGGTCGATCGAATCCATTTCAACAATCTCGGCAATGGATTGCTGACCAGCAAAAACCTTGACAGGATAATTTTTCAATGATTCCGCTACCTTTGAATAGCAGCGCTCGTTTCCGATCACAACAGCGTTGGGCCCGAATTCAATTGCCTGGCTGATCAGCAGATCGCAATTCTCCTGGGCCGTGAGCACCTCCACCCCGAACAAATCAGGATGGCTGCGCACCACATCAAGTGTCTGGGTCCCGATACTCCCTGTGGATCCTAATATTGCGAGATTTTTTTTCAACAACCAGTGACTTTTATTAAAAGGTGATGTATTCTTTAGGATCCACCGGGTTGCCATCGCTCCACAACTCAAAATGCAGGTGGGGCCCGGTAACAAGTTC
>CAIKNA010000226.1 GCA_903828645.1 uncultured Bacteroidales bacterium | reverse complement strand
GTAGTTCTCAAAGTTGCAAAGAATTCTGGTGGTGTAAAGGCGCCGTTGACAACATTGGAAAAGGCAACATTCACTGAATTCTGGAGCAAATGGAAAGATGCCGGGGTGAAGCTTGAAATTGTTTCGCAGCCTGCTGATCAGCTCAAGATATACATCACCATCGTGCGGGACCGGTTGGTTCTGGATGGTAATAACAATCTGCTCCGGGATAACTCCATCAACCCTATCACCCTGGCCATTGATGCCTTTGGTAACAGCCTGGAGTTTGATGGAGTGCTGCGCCTGTCAAAACTGGTCGATGCCATACAGGCTGCAGAAGGGGTTATTGACGTGCAGCTCACACAGGCATGGCATAAGCCTGCAGGTGGATCATACTCAGTGGTGAACATGTCTGTTGAGTCCATTGCCGGATATTTCGAATTAAGTTACACCGATAGTCTATTTACCTACCAGGACAATGTGGAAGTCTCAATTTTCGATTAATGTAATCGGTAATATCCTCATCCCGCACAGGCACCGCAAACCGAGATTCATTGCCTGGGTGAAGGTGTTTCTTGCCTACCTGGTGATGATCAAAGAGGATCTGTATCAGTACTGGGATGAGACCCTGCTGGATGCTTCGATGACTCCGCAGACCATCTACCTGGAGAGGATCCTGAATCTCCTATTTGAGCGTACCGATATCTTCATCGATGAAGGTTACACCCTTGGTCCCTGGATATTTCGGGACACTGAAACTGCAGACCCGGAATTCTATATGGACCTTGATGACTCATTTGTCTTTAACAATGAAGATGCTATCTGGGTTGACTTCACGGTCAACATCCCGACAATTCTTGGAAGTGTAACATCGCATATTTCCGCCTTGGTTCATAAATACAAGCTTCCTGGGAAATCATTCATTATTCAAAAATTCTAACATGAACAGGTTAAAAGCAATTACAGGCGGACAGCCACTAAGATCTGATGACTGGTCATTCATCCAGGACGCGACTGCAGACGCCCTGAGCGCCCTTGTAGTTGGTCTCAAAAGAAGTACTGGCACCTGCATCATCACCGGGCTTGGAGTCACTTTTGGTGATGGCACGGTAGACGTGGGCGAGGGAGTCGTTTTTATTAATGACGAATTATTCTATGTCCCCGCAACCCGGTTTGATTATCATGACGAGACCTGGAGCGTGTATTTGACCCCTAATATTACCACCGGAGAGTCCAGGACTTTTAGGGACACCCTTACACACGATGTTTACGAATACCGTCAGTATGCAGCCGGGTACGGGGCAAGCATCCCATCCGGAAGTATCCCATTTCCAGGCGCGGACATACTCACCCTGATAACCTCTGAGGTGGTTTCTCATGTACCGGCTCCTCCATCGCAATTGCTCAAATACGCAACCGTAACCTATCCGGTAAGTTCATTGACTGCGCCACAATCGATCATACCTGCTCCTGGCACTGGGAAAGCGATCAAGGTTATTTCACTATCAGCCTGGATATCGCCCTTGTCAGCTATTGCGGCTGGGACACAATGGCTCAATATTGCCTATTATTATGACGATGGCTCAGCGAGTATTGGAACATTTCCTCACAGTTTTGTTGTATCTGCAGCTGCGAAGATGAGCGATATGGTTCCGGCTCCAGCAGACATTTCTGTGAACCAGGCTGTGCAAGTGCAACTTTCTTCGGGTGCAGCACCAACAAGCGGATCGGCCTCAATTAAATTCCATTGTTTTTATGTCATAATCACTCTTTAACGTGGACGGAACCAGTAAATATATCAACCTAAGAACAGGGCCTGAGGGTGTCGGGTTGCCACCAGGGGACGAAGTGGGAGATATCCTTCAGTGGGATGGATCATACTGGGTTCCGGCAATGCCTGCTATCAATATTCCGACTATATATCATGTTGTTTCAAGAGAATCAGCTTTAGGCGTTGTTCCTGCTGGCCGAAAGCTGACACATGTTACCCTGGTCAACAACGAATCATTTTCACTTACTGTCAGCCTTGGATTAACCAATCATGGCACTGAGCTCCTGGACAGCGAGGTGATCCCGTCGCATAAATGGATTGATCTCCCGGTTAGTAGGTATTTGTCATTTACATCAACATCATCATTATATCTGCATATTGCTGAAACGCTTACCAGTATCGGATTGTCGGTGATTGTTGAATTATAAATTCGTTATACTCATGAAAAGATTGTTGTTGTTGATTTTGGTTTTAATCTCGTTATCTGTCGCGGCACAACAAAAGATAGAGAAACTGGATAAACTCACAGTGCCCCTGGTGAAGATCCCAAACGCTACGGTTGCTCCATCTCCATCGACAAGTATGATGTATGCTATAGGGAATCATCTTTACTGGGGGGCCAATAGATTAGACACAGTTGGTGGTTCAACCGACACTGCCGGATGGCATATTGCCCCTAAATCATGGGTTTCCCTATACTTTCAGACCCAGGCACTCACAACATCACAGTTGGCAACAAAGGCTAATGTGAGCCACAGTCAGGCCCAAAGTACTGTTGTAGCCCTTCCGGATAGTTTACTTAATAAATATACTAAGGCGCAGACCAACAGATTGACTGATACAACACAATACGCAAACGTAATTAAATGGGGAGCCGACAAAAATGGATGGGTAAGTAGTACTGCCGCTTTTCAGGCAGCAATTAATTCAGGAAAGCCAGTATTGATTCCAGATGGAAACTACCTAATCGATAGTCTTAACCTATTGGATAACACTACGATTATAGGCATGGGAATCGGACATTCTCAGTTGATACTTCCAAGTGGAGGTGGCCATAGGGTTCTTATCAAAATCAATGGAAAGAATTATGTCAGCATCACCGGAGTATCTTTGGTCGGAGGAGATTATTCATATTCATGGTCTACTGTAATTGGAACAAGAATAGGGATTGAAATAATTAATTCCGGTTATGTCTACATCGAAAAGTCAAAAATCACTGGGTTCAATGCCTACGGAGTAAAGGCATTAGGAACCAATATAAACCTGACATTTTTCCATAAAATAACTAATATAGAAACTTCCTACAACTACTGTGGTTATGACATAGAAAGCAATGTGGAGTACGGGGATTATGTCAACTTAAGTTCTCCAAGTTGTAAGTATGGTGTTCGTATGTCAGGGGGAAATAACAAATTTATTAATTTTTCATGTGAGGACAGTTATGTTGGGTTTTACCAATTTTACGCACCGAATAATGGTCACGGTTCTATTGTTGGTTCTTCCTTCAATCACTGTTTAAGATACGGGATTTACGTTGACAGCGTCCAAGTCAAAGGAATGACATTTACCGCTTGTCAAATACACAACGGGGGATTACTCGTAAATAAATCGCAAAATATCCGTTTCGCTGGAGGTAGCAATATCATGGCCGATTCAATCAAATTTGTCGGAAGTTGTTTGGGATCCGGATTTTCTGATTGCACAATCAACGTAGGCGCTAATCCGTTTACCCGTAATCCTGCAACGGATTTTACCGTATGTAAAAATAACCTGTATAGCGACCTTTCAACTGCGAACCTGAGTAACATAAACGATATGTGGGTGGTTGCGGGGTCGAACTTGGTATATCCGAAAAATGGATATGTTGGAATAGGAACAACTGCACCAAACTATTCACTTTGCGTAGTAGGAACATCATCTGTAAGATTTAATACCAGTAATGCAATACCGGAAATAATTTCAAACAATAGTACTTCGGCATCTGCTACTATAACAATGCCAAGTAATATATTTTTAGGAACTTCGGCAGTCCAACTATTATGTAGTAGTTCAAATACAGGTAATTTATATGCTCAAAATTCATTGTCGTTAGACTATTTACATACTGATGCGACGACACATAATTCAGCGATTTATATCATGGGATATGGTAAAGCAAAGCCCGGATATGTTGGTATTGGTACCACAAATCCTAACTACCTTCTTGATATTTCCGGAACCATGAGAGCCACTACCCATGTTTACTTACCTGTCAACACCGGAGAAATAACTGCAAGTGTAGGAATAACATCTGGTATGCTTGCTGGAGACATGAGGTACAATGGCACATCAGCCATTGACATCACTGCAAACCCACAAATTGTCGCGGGAGTTGACGGCCAAGAGATTTCTATTACCGGATTGAGTGATACTTATACGCTGAAATTTGATACGGGAACAGGGTTAAGATTGAGCACCGGAAATTCATGTACACTTGGACTTGGTGATATCATTGCATTTCGATATGTGGCATCTCTTGGAGTTTGGATTGAAATTTATAGACGAGACAACAACTAAAAATATGACTGACCAGGAAAAAGAAACTTTAGAAATTGATGTTGCCAATGTGTTTCCAAACCTTGACGATGTAACACACGCAAAGATTGTAGCATTTGTGTCGGACGACCGCAATATTGAACCACGAGAATTGAAAAATATTATTAAAACATTGTTCGATTTAATTGGTGGATTGAATGGAAACATCTGTGAAATGGATGCAAGGATCATGAGATTGGAACATCAGGAGTAAAAATTATTATTGAGACAAAAAATAGCGTTAACATGAAAAAAGTAATTCAAATTTTATATCAATGGATTCTGTGGATGCGGGATGTGCTTCTTTTTGGCCAATGGGTTAAGTTTTGGGACTGGATTAAACTTGCGCACTCATCAAGTGATGAAGCGAGCTCCAAGCGTCTGTATGGCGGCATTATCATTATTAACTGCATCCTGGTGTTTGATTTATTCAGCAAAGGGATCTTTCCTGTAAGCAATTGGAATATTATGTATTCTGGATGGTTTACAATGCTTTTTACGGGCGCTGGTATGATTAGCCTTGCTGTAATTGAAAAGGTTGCTCAAATCATCGCAGATGTTAAAATCAAGAGGATAGACGGACCTGCAGACCCTCCCATAGACAAGGGGGCCTGATAATGAAGTTATGATGTGTTTGATGGTACATAAGCAAAGAGTACTAACCATTAAACACTATTTAAATGAACAAACAACCAGTTTTAAAGACCCCTATTTCTTACTACGGGGGTAAACAAAAAATGCTGAGGCATATTCTGCCTCTAATTCCGAAACATCATCTTTATTGTGAACCTTTTTGTGGCGGCGCTGCTGTGTATTTCGGAAAGGGTCCATCCAATGTAGAAGTGATCAACGACCTTAATGAGGAGTTGATCAATTTTTACGTTACTGTGAAGGATCATTTCTCAGCCCTAAATATGAAGGTTAAGACGACTCTTCATAGCAGAAGGATGCACCAGCAAGCCTGGCAGATTTATTGCAACCCAGGGCAACACGATCAGGTTTCAAGGGCATGGGCTGTATGGGTATTATCTACCCAGGGATTTAGTTCACAATTAGCTAAGCAGTGGGGCTATGATCGTAAAAAGGGTAGCATGGCTATAAAGGTGACAAACAAGAAGCGTCAGTTCACCCTGGAGCTTTGTGAACGTCTTGAGAGGACTCAGGTCGAATGCAAGGATGCAGTTGATGTGATCAGGACGTATGATTGTCCAGATGCCTTTCATTATGTGGATCCTCCTTATCCGAATACTGACCAGGCTCATTATTCCGGTTATACTACAAAGGATCTTGAGCGTTTATTGGATATCCTGATCACGATCAAAGGAAAGTTCCTACTGAGTAATTACCCTCAACAGATCATACAGGAATATTCAGAGAAGTGTGGTTGGTACAACAAAAGCTTTAAAATGCCTGTTGCGGCCTCAAAGAAGGCTGTACGGCCAACGAAGATCGAGGTCTTAACTGCTAACTATCCGATATAAAAGGAAAAGGAAAAGCCCGGCGGGAAATAAGAACGCCAATCCTTAATACCACAGAGCTTTCGCTCTGCTTGCCGGGCTTTATGTTGATGATACATAAGCCACGTTGATAGTATTAAGGATTGGCACTGCAAAAGTAGCAATAAATCAGAGGTTGCTACTGTACTTAGGTGCGATTATTATTATACATTTCGTTTTGAATTTATATACATTTCGTTTTGCGAATTATATAAATAAGATTGATTTTTCCATACTTTAGAATTTTTAACCTGTTAAAAAAGATGTTTTTGCCCGTTCTGGTGATGACCCGTTTTTAAAGATCCTAACCTGTTTGGAGGAGATCAAATGTAAGAAATGAAATTCAACTCCCCTTACGCTTTAAAAAGTAAATTCCGCGACTTGCAGTCCGCAGGTTGCAGGGAGTTCAGCGAAGTGATCTGACCAATGAAAATCTGCACCGATCGGCAATGAGCCTGGTTTCTGATTAAACGCGGTAAAAATGCCCCGATGGATGGTCATGAGAAAGACAATGAAATTTTTCAAGGGTATTCAAAGAATGCACAACTGAATTCCGGATGGTTATTTCCAGTAGTAAACGGACTTCACGTGGTTCTGGTTTCCCAGGAAAGTTGATTAACTGGGATTCACGGAAATCCACGCCGTAATAGGCCAGCACTGCCTGAACCGCGCCGGGTCCGCAACTGTATTCATGGGCTTGCCTTAAGTTAGGAACGTCAAGAAGTTTGCCACTGTTCCTTTTACATCCGTAGAATGCAATTGCAATTACAAATAAAAAAGTCAGTTTTTTCATACTCATTTGTTGTTAATTTTTTTCTCAAAAATAGCTAATTTATTTGCTATTGATACAATAACTGTTATTGTCGCCACGCTGACAGGATTTAGGGATAAGTCCCGACCCCGGGTTGGTTTACGCCTGAACATCCTGCTGATCATGGTTGATCAGGTGCAGACCCCTCATGAAGGAAACAGGTACGATGAGGGCGCTGTCACGGAAAAAAGGAGCTAATCCCAGACGAAGCATGCAAACAGGTGTCCATTTGAAAAAGGAGTTGGTCAGGTTGAAACCACCCGGACGGAAAATTTTTACCCCCTGTTAAATCAAATCAATATCATAAAACTGTTTGCAGCATGAATATGATATGTAAAAGTGTCATTCTATGATAAACATCTATATATTTGCATATCATAGTCAAAGACTTTTTCAATCCAGGGCATTTCCGGAATGATAACCTGAGGCCGTGATCAATCCATTCACACCAAAAGAAATTGCGGGATGAAACAATTACATATATCCGGGATAGCAATCGTTGTAAGGCAGAACATCCGCATCTTCCTGATTGTAAACAACCGGACTGAAAAATGAAAATAAAAATTATCCTGTTCATTCTATTTACGATGATTCAACATCATGGGTCATCCCAAAAGCAGGGACAGGCACGTATTGATTCTTTACGTCAGCAATTCACCAAATCAAAGGAAGATTCAAACAAAGTAAAGTTGCTGAATGATTTGAGTTTTACTTATCGCAATATCAACTCCGACGAAGGGATCAATTTCGGGATGCAATCGTTGTCTCTTGCCGGGAGACTTCACTGGAAACCAGGGATTGCCAGGGCGAATACTGTAACGGGAATGAACTATCACTATGGGAAGGCCAATTATCCAAAGGCCCTTGAGTATTATTTAAAATCCCTGAAGATCAACGAGGAGACCGGCAACAAACCGGGGATCGCGAGCAGCCTCAACAGGCTGGGATTGATTTATTTCAGTTTATCCGACTATCAAAAGGCACTGGATTATCATCAGAAAGCTTTGCATTTGGCCCGGGAATCGGGGGATAAAATCGCAATGCAGGATGTCATGATCAATATGGGTGAGATTTTTCAAAAGCAGAATGATTATCCCAAAGCGCTGGATTATTTTAACCAGGCCCTTGATATAAACCGGGCCATCGGGAATAAATCAGGTTGTGCCAGGGCTTTAAATGATATTGGATTTGTTTACAGGCAAAAGAAGGAAGCCACAAAAACCTTTCAATATTATGAAGAATCTGTAAAATACTATGAAGCAGCCGGAAACAAACAGTCCGCGGCAGCCGAAATTGAAGACATTGGTGATCTTTACCGTCAGCAGGCAGAATACCCAAAGGCACTTGAGTATCTTTTCAGAGCGTTGATACTTCAAAAGGAGTTAAATGATAAAAGGAGTGTTAGTTATAATTACGGGGTTATCGCCTTCACCTATTTCCTGATCGCAACCAACAGCAATAAAACCACCCTGAATAGAATGTTTGCAGGGAACAAACCGGCGGTCATAAAACGATCCCTGATATATATCGATAGCGCTATCGCAATTCAAAAAGAGTTGGGGGATCTGTATTTATTAATGGATAGCTACATTTCAACGAGCCAATGCCTGGAACAGATCGGAGATTTTAAAGGGGCTTTATATTTTTTCAAAAATTATTCAACCGTCAAAGACTCGCTCTTTAATCTCGAGAAGGATAAAAAACTTACTCAGCTTGCCATGAAATTTGAGTTTAGCAAGAAACAGGAAACCGACAGTTTACGACATGCCGTGGAAAACAACCTGAACCAGCTCAATTTGCAGAAGCAGAAGACCTATACCTATGCAGGTTTTATCGGGATGGCGCTGGTTGCATTTTTACTGTTCTTTGTATTTAAGAATTATACCAACCAGCGAAAATCCAATTTTAAGCTGAAGGCGGCACAGATTGAAGTAACGGAGCAAAAAGAACGTGCCGAGCAAAGCGAACGGTTCAAACAGCAGTTCCTGGCCAACATGAGTCATGAGATACGTACGCCCATGAATGCGGTGATGGGCATGACGAGTTTACTGATTGATAAAAATCCCAGGGCAGACCAGCAATTTTACCTGGAAGGCATTAAAAAATCATCTGACATCCTGTTGCATATCATCAACGACATCCTTGATTTATCGAAAATTGAATCCGGGAAAATGGAACTGGAGAAAATAGATTTTTCCCTACTGGAAACCATTGAACAGGTCCTGGGAACATTGCGTCATAAGGCTGATGAAAAAGGTTTGCATTTGCTGAGCGAGATAGACAAAAGCATTCCTGATGTTTTAATTGGTGACGCGGTCCGGATCAACCAGATTCTGATGAACCTTGCCGGCAATGCCATTAAATTCACTGAAAAAGGAAGCGTCCTGATCAGTGTAAAGTTGACCGGCATCGTGAAATCTCCTATGCTGTCCATGCGTTTTTCGATTACCGATACCGGCATTGGGATCCCGCAAGACAAATTGGAAACTGTTTTCGAAAGTTTTAAACAGGTCAATTCCTCCGATACGCGAAAGTACGGCGGCACAGGGCTGGGACTGACCATCAGCAGGCAACTGGTGGAGTTGCATGGCGGAGAAATTTCGATCATGAGTGAATTAGGCGCAGGAACAACGTTCTCATTTATTCTGAATTTTGAAGAAGGTTCCGCCATGCGTTTGCAACAACAAAAGCAAACTCATGTCAACATTGACGGCACTATTTTAAACGGATTGAAAATCCTGATTGCCGATGATAATGAGTATAACAGGATTGTTGCTGAGGACACCTTGAACTCAAAAGCGGATGTTATCATACAAACTGCATCAGACGGACGTGAAGCGATAGAATTGTTGAAAATCAATGACTTTGATTTGATATTGATGGATGTTCAAATGCCTGAGATGAATGGTTTTGAGGCGACGAAGTTTATCCGTAAAAATATGACACCGCCAAAAAATGATATCCCGATCATTGCCTTGACGGCAAGTGTATTGCGAACGGACCTGGATAGATGCAGGCAGGCAGGGATGAACTCCTATATCCCCAAGCCATTTCATGCATCTCAACTGATACGGGGCATTGCGGAAGTTATGAATATTGAAATAAGAACCGCGGAGGTCGCGAGGGAAAAGAAAGAAATGATGTCATCAGATTATGGGAAAGTAACTGATAGGTCATACCTGAATGACTTTTGCGAAGGTGATGAGGAGAAAATGCAAAAGTACATCACAATGTTTGTAAAATCAGCCCCGGTCCTTGTCGAAAAGATAAACTCAGCTCTGATTGAAAATGATTTCCTGGAAATAGCCGGTCAACTCCATGGGTTTAAAACAAAGTTTATCATGATGGGTATGAAGAACACAGCCAACCTCTCGTTGATACTGGAACAGAAATGCAGGGGTGAAAGTGTTTCATCCGGAGTTCGTGCCGGCATAGAAGGGTTGATCGGGGATATTGAACGGGCGGTAATTGAACTAACATAAAACGGTTGATTGTTTTTCTATTCGCTATTTTTACAAAAAAAAATATGGATTTAGATAAACCAAAGAAAATATTCATTGTGGATGATGACACAATGCTTACCGAAGCCCTGAAAGACTACCTCACCCGAAAAACTCCGAATGATATCACTATTTTCAATACAGGAGAAGAATGCCTGAAACACATGTCGGAAAATCCGGAGGTCATCGTTCTTGATTACTACCTGAATTCAGTCCGGAAAGATGCCGCCAACGGAATGGAAATATTGCAGGTAATCAAGAAACATTATCCTGGTTTACATGTTATTATGCTTTCCAGCCAGGAACGGTATGCGATTGCTCTTCAAACAATTCAGAAAGGCGCAGAACAATATGTGATTAAAGACGAAAATGCTTTTGCGAAAATCGCATCCATGATCAGGGAATTCAACTAATCCCGGGGGATAAGCCAATCCATGGCCATTATTTACACTGATCCCTTCACTTCAATGAAAAGAGATGGCCTGATCCTGGTGATGTACAGGACTATCATGGAGACGGAGTTCCTATTTCTTTTTTACCGTCGTAAGTTTAAAAATAAAACCAACATTGGTACTGAGATTGTTCCACACATACCGGGTTGCCCAGGCATTCCCATTAAATTCCGGGTTAACAAGCTTATAGCCAGCCTGGGAGATGACGTAATCCAGGATATAATAAAATCCAAACCTCTCATTGGAATCAAAAAACAGGTTATACCCCAGGCCAATCACATTGTTTAGGTACATGTCTGTTTCCGTCCAATGATAGATTTGGTTATTTAAACTGTAAGACCCCTCAAAATTCCCCGAAAACCTCAAATATTGGAAAGAATAGTGAACAAACAGGTTTTCGCGGCCATAAACATCAAACACATAGAACTTATACCCGGCCACAAAACCTATCCGGGGATTGATGTTGCTGTCGGTAAAATATAAGCCATGGGTCGTCAACGGGTAAAGGAGGCCTGCAGAGAACTCATGTTTGCCAGTTCGTAAATAGGGAGCCAGATAAAATACATTCATATTTTCCTTGAGGTAATTCTGATTGGCGGGAAAGTTTGTAAATGCTCCAGCTGCGATTCCAAACTCCGATGCATTGCTGTTGGTTTGGGAAAACAGGTTAATTGAAACCAGAAGCATAAACTGTGCAGATAAAAAAACTAAAATCATTGTTTTCATGGAGTTGGCTTTTATGGTTGTATCTTCGGGAGCAAAAATAAGGGACTTATCAGCAATTCAGGGGATAACAGGTTGAGCTAATTTTTCGGATCGCGTTAAAATTGCTTTGAAAAACTTCACTAAGTTATAAAAATCTTATAAATTGCGAAGAAATAAACGGTAACAAACCTGGTTGAAGTAAAACCATAAAAATGAAAGAGGAACATGCTTTTCAGAGAAGGCTGAATCTGTTTGATTCTACTGCCATTGTGGTAGGTTCGATGATTGGTTCAGGTATTTTTATTGTCAGCGCCGACATTGCCCGCATGGTAGGCTCACCCGGCTGGCTGATGATGGTATGGATTATCACCGGTTTTATGACCATTTTTGCCGCGCTAAGCTATGGAGAACTTGCCGGGATGTTTCCCAAAGCCGGAGGACAATATGTCTATCTCAAAGAAGCCTACAACCCTTTAACAGGATTTTTATATGGCTGGACACTCTTCCTGGTCATTCAAACCGGTACGATTGCCGCAGTCGGCATGGCATTTGCAAAATTCTCAGGGGTTCTCATTCCGTCAATCGCAGAGGACATCGTCTGGATAAAGGCGGGTTTCTTTAAATTCGGACCGGTCCAGCTTGTAGCCATCAGTTCCATTGCATTTTTGACCTGGATCAACACAAGAGGGGTCCAGGAAGGTAAAAAAGTTCAGAACGCATTTACCTCCGGGAAGTTCATCCTGCTGATTCTGTTCATCATCATCGGGCTTGGATTTGCTTCCAACCATTCGGCAATAAGCATAAACAGACAGATTTTCTGGAGCCCCGAACAGGAAGGGGCCGGCGGCCAGGATGTACCTCTTGCCGGCATTGCACTGGTAGCCGCGATTGGCATGGCGATGGTTGGCAGCCTCTTTTCATCGGATGCCTGGAACAACATCACATTCACCGCCGGAGAAGTGATCAATCCCAGGAAAAACATTCCGCTGAGCCTGTTCCTGGGCACCCTCACCGTAACGATTCTTTACCTCCTGGCAAACATCGTCTATATCACGGTACTGCCGGTTCGCGGAACGCCGGAGGGAGCGGATATTGCGGCACGGGGAGTGCAATACGCGATAAACGACCGGCTTGGAACTGCTTCCATTTCGGGTATTTTTGGCAATTATGCGGTGCTGATCATGGCGGGTTTCATTGTCATTTCCACTTTTGGCTGCAACAACGGGCTTATCCTTGCGGGAGCCCGGGTTTATTACGCCATGGCAGCTGATAAAATATTTTTTAAAAAGGTCGGAACTCTGAATGAAAAAGGAGTTCCTGCAACTGGACTGGTTATCCAGGGCATATGGGCAGGAATGCTTTGTCTTTCGGGAACCTATGGACAATTACTTGATTACGTTGTCTTTGCCGTACTTATCTTCTATGTCCTCACGATTTTCGGGTTGTTCCGACTGCGAAAAAACCGTCCTGAAATCGACAGGCCGTACAAAGCTTTCGGTTACCCGGTTATTCCGCTGGTTTACATATTTTTAGCATTAATTGTAATGATAATCCTGTTTATTTATAAGCCCGGATATACCTGGCCGGGGTTGATTATCGTTATTCTTGGGATCCCTGTCTATTTTTTATGGAAGAAATAACGTTTTGAAGACATCAATCATAATCTTTACCCGGTGTATTTGGTTATATGCTGCACTTTGTTCTATACAAACTGCATGTGCACAATGCCCCACCTCAAACACGGTCTTTGGCGACGGCGAGCAGATTCGCTACACGGTTTCCTATAACTGGGGGCCGGTTTGGGTAGATGCAGGGTTGGTTACCTTTTCAGTAACAAATGATCTTTTCAGGGGCAAACCCGCCTGGCATCTCAAGGGTACGGGAAAATCCTTCGCTTCCTATGACATGCTGTTCAAGGTGCGTGATTATTTTGATTCGTGGATTGACCCTGGGTCTTTCCAATCGTATAGTTTTCAGAGGAATGTTTACGAAGGGGATTACACCCTGCTTAATACGTTGAATTTCGATCATAATGCAAACAGGGTCATTGCCAACACCAAGAGTAACAACAACCCCCAGCGCACAGATACCCTTGCCATCCGTTCCTGTGCTTTTGACATGCTGTCGGCCGTGTATTACACCCGGACACTTGATTTTTCGGAGCTGCATCCCGACATCAAGAAACATATAACGGTTCTGATCGATGATGCCTATTACGATATTTATATCAGGCCATTGGGCAGGGAGATCGTGGAATCGACAGATGGAAAGCGTTACAGGTGCCTCAAGTTTGCCGCCAGGATGGTCCAGGGAACAATTTTTAAAGGGGAGGAAGATGTTCTTGTCTGGGTTACCGACGACGCCAATAAAATCCCGATATACATCGAAGCCAAGATAATCGTTGGAACCATTAAGGCTTACCTGAAAGACGCTAAGGGTGTGAGGAATCCGTTTTCCTCCATTGTGCATTGACAGGCGTACAGTTGGCCCTGCGTACCCGTGGAATTCCATGGCAAAATATCAACAAATTTAATCTGGCCCGGGGGCCGGGTTTTTAATCCTGACAAATGAAACTGATCGCGGACAGCGGCTCAACAAAGACGACCTGGATCCTCCTGGAGGGTGATACTGTTAAAAACACGATCACAACCAGCGGGTTAAACCCATATTTTCATAATTCTGAAAGTATTGAAACTGTAATCAAGGCCGACCTGGCACCCTTCCTCGTGGAGAACCAACTCAACGAAGTTCACTTTTATGGAGCGGGCTGTTCGACCTCATATAACAACAACATGATCAGCAATGCGATACGCATTTTCTACAGGAATGCACGGGTGTATGTTTACCACGACATCCTTGGTGCTGCCAGGGCCTTGTTCGGCGATGGGAATGGGATTGCCTGTATTTTAGGCACAGGGTGCAATTCCTGTTATTTTGACGGGACAAACACTTTTTCACCAATTGATTCCCTGGGATATCTATTCGGGGATGAAGGTGCCGGTTCATACCTTGGGAAATTATTTATGGGCGCCTATCTGAAAAAAGAGCTTCCTGCCGATCTGCGGGAGGCCTTTGACGAGCGATACCGGTATTCGCTTGAAGATATCCTCAATTCGCTTTACAACCAGCCTTCACCGAACAGGTTCCTGGCCTCTTTCAGCCATTTTCTGAGCCCAAACCGGGAGCATCCTTTTGTCAGGAATTTACTGATTTGCTCATTCCTGGATTTTTTTCATTCCCATATTTGCAAATATGAAAATTATCTCACAACCGACATTGGTTTTATCGGATCAATCGCTGAATGTTACAGCGAAGTCCTTGGATATGTTGCAAAGGAAGAGCAGGTGGAGATAACCCGGATTTTATCTTCCCCGATGGAAGGATTGATTGAGTACCACACGAAGGAGAACAGCGAAAACATCAGGGTGGGGATTTTTTAGGCTGCCCGGTCATTAATCAGACTCCCTGCATTTCAGGCAGGGCAATTATCCGCTCTAAATCACCGGGCTGAAACCATTTATAACCCGTATCTTTCTTAAACCAGGTCAATTGCCGTTTTGCATAACGCCTGCTGTGTATTTTGATCTTATCAATGGCATGTTCAAGAGAGGTGAGACCCTCGAAATGATCGAAAAGTTCCTTATAACCTACGGTGTTAAGCGCATTAAGGTGCCTGTATGGATAAAGTGCAAGAGCCTCTTCAAACAGGCCCGCAGTAAACATTTCATCAACCCGTTTGTTTATCCGCTGATATAACAGCTCGCGGGGCAGTTCTAGCCCCACCTTTAAAATCCTGAAAGCTCTTTGTTTGGGTCTATTGGTTCGCAGCATGGAATAGGGAACGCCCGTGGCGCGGCAAATTTCCAGTGCCCGGATGATCCTGGCAGGGTTCATGTGATCAACCTGGGCGGCGTAACCCGGATCGAGGAGGGCCAGTTCATCCTGCAGGGCGGCAATTCCTGCATCAGCCAGCGTTTCTTTCAACTCACGCCGGATCTCCGGGTCGGGATCAGGTAAAAGATCAATCCCATGACAAACTGCATTGATGTACAATCCTGAACCACCTACCATGCATACCACCTGATGCGCTGTAAAAAGCTTCCCGAGCAGTGCAAGGGCATCAGATTCAAACCGGGAAACATTATAAGGGTCCAGAATCGACAGATGGTGGACAAAGTGGTGAGGTACAAGCGACAATTCCTGCTCAGAAGGAGCGGCTGTGCCAATTCTCATCTCCCGAAAAAACTGCCGGGAGTCGGCAGAGATAATATCCGTATTGTAATGCCCGGCCAGGGCGATGCCTAAAGCGGTTTTACCGACTGCGGTCGGTCCGGCAATTACGACCAGTAACCGGTCATCAATAGTCATCTGAATCGTGGTCAAAACCTGACAAGCGTTTATCCAGGTTTTCAATATCTTCGTAATCTTCTATATGATCAAGTTTTTCATCTTCCTCAGAATCTTCCTGTTCCCCAAATAAAAAATCGTCGCTTT
>CAIKNA010000225.1 GCA_903828645.1 uncultured Bacteroidales bacterium | reverse complement strand
TAAACACGGTCATGGCTGTGTTTAGTGTGCAGAAGTATAGTCTGGTTGCCCGCTAATGGCGTAAATACCTTGAAAACGTTGAAATAGAGGATGCCGTTAGCTAAAAGCTGGTAGTGTGTTCATTTACATTCTGCCAACTGTAGAGTGGCAACTTTTTGTGTTGATGCTGCCGGGTACCTGAACAACAGCGATGGTTCACTGAACAATCGCGGCTCAAACGGCAACTTCTGGAGTAGTACGCAGAACGATGCCACTAACGGCTGGAACCTGAACTTCAACAGTGGTAACAGCAACATGAACAACAACAACAAGGCGAACGGCTTCTCAGCCCGCTGCGTCAGAGACTTTGCCTTTACCGCGGCCCTCATCCATAACGGGTGAGGGCTTTTTTAAAACAAAAACATTGCGCTATACATCGAACTTCCGGTATTTAAAAAGTCATATGATCTTTTAATCGAGTTGTTTGATTTGTACACAAACCTGCCAAAATCCTTTAAGTATACGCTGGGCCAGCGCATTCAATTGGAATCTATTGAACTGATTGTTAATATTTACAAAGCAAATGCCCATAGTGAAAAGGTTCCGTTTATTTTAAAAATCAGGGAGCATATTGAAATTATCCGGTTGTTGATCCGGATTTTGCATGATACAAAGCAAATCAGCCTGAAACGAATGGTTCTTGTCAACGTGATGATCGAAGAAATAAGCAAGCAGTTGGTAGGCTGGCAAAAATATTACGAAAAGATTGGCTGATCTGCTCATTGACCTGTTCAAGGCATATTATTCGGCCAGAAGCAACAAACGGAATACCTATAATGCCCTGAAATTTGAACTTCACTACGAGCACAATCTGATCGAACTTTGCGATGAATTAATAAACCTCAGGTACGAACCACGGCCAAGCATCTGTTTCATCGTCAATAAACCGGTGAAACGGGAAGTGTTTGCAGCCGATTTCCGTGACAGGATTATTCATCACCTTATCTTCAACTACATTTCCCCTGTTTTTGAAAAGCAGTTTATCAACGACAGCTATAGTTGCCGTAAAGGAAAGGGAACCCATTACGGCATACAAAGAGTAAACCATTTTATCAGATCCTGTTCTGAGAATTATCACAATGATTGCTATATCCTGAAGATGGATATTCAGGGATATTTCATGTCGATTGACCGGTCGCTGCTTTATGAGATGGTAAGCAGGGTGATCATTGAAAATTCAGGAAAAATCACCGGCGATAGTCAAACTATACTTTACACGATCCGCAAAACAATTTTTAACGATCCGGTTAATGGTTGTATTATTAAAAGCAAAATGAGTGAATGGAAAGGTTTGCCGTCTTCGAAAAGTTTGTTTTATGCCGGCAAAAACCAAGGTCTGCCAATCGGGAATCTCACCTCGCAGTTGTTTGCCAATATTTACCTCGATGAATTTGATCATTTTATGAAGCAGCAACTCGTTATAATCCCATTCACCTTCCTGACAATCGTCAACCAATGTTTTGAAGTAAATCTTCAGAAAATCGAAAATGAGATCCTTCGTACGATGGAATGCTGTGGTGATAAATCCTCAGGTTGCCCTGGTGAAAGACCCTTCCATTAACCCTTTTCACGCTGCAACTTGATCTTATGAAAAAACTCTTCCGTAATAATCTGAATAAAATGTATGAATACAGAAGCACCGTTCCCATGCAGATATGGTGCGAAGATGTCAAACCCACAACGAAAATCTTGCTGAAAGGCAGGGCGTCACTGTGGGATTCTGAACTGCTATCCATAATCATCGGCAATGATGGTTCCTGCAATATGTCATGCCTGGATTCAGCAAGGCAAATCCCTAACTAGCGCTGATAACCTTGGCGAGATTGTCAAATTATCTGTCAATGACCTGATCAAAACAGGCAACCTCACCCTGGTCCAGGCCACAAAGGAACAATTAAAATCGTCACGCCACAGATTCAAAATGGCGTCCACAGAACATGGCTTAACAAATTCACCGGCAATCCCAATTATGGGTTCAACATCACCTTGGAGGATGGTAGTGCCGGAAGCTGCCGATCTGAAATGATAAACTATCCATTTCCTTTTGGAACCCTGGTTGCTTATGAGGCAACCGAAATGGCCTACGAAGGCAATAAGAAGATCAAAGCCCTTGCCCTGACCGGAAATGTCGAACTTTCAACCAGGAAAGCAAACATGGTGGACGAGGTAGTTTTCCTCTTGATCTGTAGCTGGCATTATTGAAAACCCTCGGCCATTTAATAACAAAAGCCCGTAAGCGATTAACCTACGGGCTTTTAACTGCACATTTCTGTGCCCAGGACAAGACTCGAACTTGCACATCCTAAGGACACTACCCCCTCAAAGTAGCGTGTCTACCAATTTCACCACCTGGGCAATACCAATTTCGAATAAGGAACGAAGAATTACGAATTGGGAGTGCAAAAGTAGTTATTTATTTCTTATTGACAAAGAATTCCGTGTTTAGAGCAAAGAAATTCCGAAAGCGACACCCAATCCGATCAATACAGTTACGAACTTTTGAAGATTATACCGGTGGTTTTCCTCAGTTTCAAACAAAATTGAGGTTGAAACGTGCAGGAAAATACCAATTACCACCGCAAGTATATAGTTAAAATAGGTATCCAGCGATACAGCAAGGGATGTGTTGAGCACGTTGCTGAAAAGCGACCCCAGGGGTGTCATCAGGGCAAAAACTAACAGGTAAATGAATGCTTTGGATCTGGAACAGCCATAATGAAGAAACAGACTCATCAGTGTGAGTGAAATCGGGATATTGTGAATGACGACGCCAATCACGAGGGTATGTTGTAACTTTATGTCAAAACCTTGAACGATAGGCATCCCTTCCAGGAATGAATGGATGCTGAGTCCGATAAGCAGCAGGAATGGGGAGACCTTCTCATTTTCTGCATGTGCATGCCGGTGCCCGTGTTCCGCTCCCTCGGTGATCAGTTCAAGCATCAGTTGCAGCAGGAATCCAAGAAGAACAAATAGCCCGGTGAAAAGGGATGGCTTCAGAAACACCTCCGGGATAAGCTTTAAAAAGGTGATGCCGATCAGAAATGCCCCGCTGAATGCAAGCAAAAACTTTAAAATCCGCTGGTCGCCCTGTTTGAAGAGAAACACCAGCGACCCGCTCCCAATCACTGTAACAATCAGTACAATATAAATTATGACATTCATTGAACAAAAAATTAACCATTATCCCTGCCCGCCCAAAATCGTAAATCGTAAATCGTAAATCGTAAATCGTAAATCGTAAATCGTCAAGGTTCACTGCACATCAATCACCCTGAATGCTGTGCTGACCGGTACCCCTTTAAAATTTTCCATAAACCTTTCGGACACCCTTGCGAGACAACCCGTTTCCATCGGCAATCCCAACGTAATCAAATCATTGGCAGCCTTTATATAGAACTTCTCGCTCAGGACGATCCTGTTCTCAATACTTTTGGACATCAACCTCGCCGTAAGGTCAATATCGCTGCCGTAATAATCATCGGCACCTTCGAAAAAGGTGATGTTGTGTACCTCTGTACAATAGTGGATCGCGACTTTGCAATTGAGATAAAGACCGGGATCAGGATGGTTCTTGATAAGGAAGAGGGAGGCATAGATATCTTCAAGCAATGCAAAGCAGGTATTGTTCGAATATTTCTTTTGCAGAACCTCCTCGGGAATAAATAGCATCATCTCATCCCCGATTCCTTTGACAACATGCTTCTGGAAATGATTTGCGTACAACAGGTTGTTGAACGTATTGTTCAGCTTCCGGCCCCAATCTTTCAACCCGCCCAGGTACTTGATGTCGGTCGAGCGGTTGATATCCATGAAGAAACACACTCCCGGGCACCGTGGAATCCGGTCAAGGGTTGCAACCATTTCCTCAGAGTTCGGATCATTAAAATGGATGTATTGAGCCATCAGAAGCTTTTTAAAGCAACCTCCCTTGAAGGATGAATCTCAAAAATGCTCGTGAAACCTGATATTTCAAATATTTCATGAATATTCTCCTGTAAACTGCACAAGGCAAACTTCCCCTTCATCGCAGTTAACTTCTTTAACGCCATCAGCAGGATACGCAAACCACTGCTGCTGATATAATCCATTTTTGAACACTCGACCAGGATTTTGTCCTGCTGGTTGTCGATCAGTTCCATGAGCTTGTTTTCCAGCAGGGTGTAATTTGTCGTATCAAGGCGGCCTGTAATGCCGATGATTACGCACTGAGACGTTTTATCTTCAACGATTTCCATAAAGTTAAACTTTGATTTTTGGTTAAAAATTCTTTGTTAATGTGACAATGTTCTTATTGCCTTCCCTCCGGTAATCCACGGAATTCATCATTTTCCTGATAAAATGGATGCCCAGCCCGCCAATCTGGCGCTCCTCTACCGGCTTGCCAAAATTTTCGTCCGTGTTTTTATCCAGCAGGTTGAACGGTTTGCCATCATCCCGGATGGTTATCTGCACCTGATGCACATCCGGCAGCACGAAGTCAATGGTAATATTGTGTTCCATGTTATCGTCAAATGCATAGAAAACCACATTGGTAAACAGCTCCTCAAGCACCAGGTTAAGCTCCATGCCAATCTTTGGAGGAATATTCCAGGCCTCCGACAATTCTTCAATCCGGTTGGCGATTTTTTCGAGTTCGGAGACCTGGTTCAACAAATCCAGATGAATGAATGGTGCTCCTCCGGCCCCGTTCATGGTCGCATCCTTGTATTGCAAAGCCAGGATTGTGATATCATCAGCCTGCTCCGCCCCTCTTGAAAACCTTTTCAACTCACCGATTAGCAGTTCGGTAAGCGCCTTTGTATTCCTGTTGGCCAGTGCGGTTAAGGATGCGGCAAGTTTTGCCTCTCCAAAGAAGTCATTGGACATATTCAGGGCATCCGTGATCCCATCGGTGGTCAGTACCAGGATTTCGCCGGGGTTGAAGCTGAATGATTCTGAAGAGTACTCGTTTGTGTCGTATATTCCAAGGGGGAGGCCATTCCGGACTTTCAGCTGGCGGATTTCTTCTCCAAGGCCAACGATATAAGGATAATTATGTCCTGCGTTGCAGAACTCCATCTTTCCGCTCTTCAGGTCGACGATCCCGGCAAAGAATGTCACAAACATCTGGCTTGGATTATCCTGGCACAACTCATGGTTGATGCTCTGCATAACCACGTTGATGGGTGTTCCTGCCACCGCTTTTGCCCGCAGAAGGGTACGGGTAACCATCATGAAAAGTGAAGCAGGAACTCCTTTTCCTGCCACATCCCCGATGGCAATGCAAAGGTGATCATCATCCAGGTAAAAGAAATCATAGAGGTCGCCCCCAACAGCCTTTGCAGGATCGAGCGTGGCAAACAGGTCCCAGTTCTCCGGTGTGGAAAATCCACGCGGAAGCATTCCCATTTGTATGTTGTGGGCAACGTTCAGCTCACTTTCGATCTTTTCCTTTTCAGTAGTGGTTTCTGCCAGATGCTGCATATAAACACGCAACTCCTTCTGCATCACTCCAAAGGCGTTTGTAAGCTGCGCAACTTCATCCTTTGATTTCCTCACAGGAAGCAATGCATTGAAGTCACCCTGCCCGATTTTACGGGTAGCCTCCACCAGCCGTACGATTGGACGGGTCATCCTTCTGGTAATGAAAATGGTGGTTAAAAGTAAGATGAAAATGCAGACTCCGGAAATCCACCCCATCATCTTTAAAAATTTATACATGTCATCGTATAGCTCCTCTTCAGGGAATATGATACCGAACGACCAGCCTGTCTGTGCAACCGGGGCATAACTCAGAAAACTGGGGAATTTCCTGGCCTCGAGGCCATCCATGGATGTGAAACCCGATTTTCCGGCCATCATACCCATGATTGCCTGTTGGGTTGCTTTCCCTTTGCCAATCCGTGCAAGGTCCAGGATGTTCTGGTTGTTCATCACCATCCTTGGAGAGGCAATGATCCTGCCTTGCCGCGACAGAAGCAACCCGTACCCTGTTTTAAAGATGTTGACACTCTTCACAATGCGTGCAAAGGCCGAAAGCGATACATCCATCGTCAATACTCCTGCAAATACCCGCCTGCCCCCGATGTTCCTGTATACCGGCGTGGAATAGGTACACATCAGGGTATCCCCGCCGCCTTTATCATAGTAGGGTTCTGTCCATACCGGTTTGTTGAGCAGTTTGGGAAGACGGTACCAGTCCATCTTGAAATAATCGTAGTCTGCACTGCCAAGAGTCCTGGTGGTAAGCCTGCCGTTTTTCTCATATGAATACGTTGCATTCCAATAGTTCTCCTTCCCGTTAAGGTAAGGTTCGAAAGCAAGGCATGTACCACACACCACCGTATCGTGAAGAACAAAGTCGCGGGCAATCCGCAGGATTTCCGAGTAGGTTATGTTTGGATTTTCCATTGCCTGGACCAGGGTTTGGGGCACCAGTTCCGTGGGTTGAAGCACATTTTTAAATTGAGCAACGGTCTGTTCTGTCAAAATGGTCGCATCTTTCTGGGCATTGATAAAAAGGAGAACGCTCGATGTTCCATATCCGATTACCAGCGGCAGGAAAAGAATGATCAGGATTGCGATGAGAAAAAAGAGGCTGTAGCGAAATGCCAGCCCGCGAAAGAAGGTCAGTCGTGGAAAACGGAAACGCACAATGATCGTTTTTAATTTTTCACGGTAAAGGTAAAAAATTATCCTCTGAGTAATCTTAAAATTGATATTTTTGGCATTTGGAACCCTAAACTTAAAAACATGGATAAGGAGATAGATCAATTACAACCTGAACGACTCTGGCACTATTTTCTGGAAATCTGCAAAATTCCCCGTCCCTCGAAGAAAGAAGAGAAAATTGCAGCCTACCTCAGTGAATTTGCAGCAAAACACAACCTTCCCTGCAACATTGATGAAACCGGGAACGTCCTGATCACGAAACCAGCCACTCCCGGTTTCGGGAACCGGAGAGGGGTTATCCTGCAAAGCCACCTGGATATGGTGTGTGAAAAAAACTCAGACACCCGGCACGATTTTGACGTTGACCCCATCCTTCCCAGGATCGACGGCGGCTGGGTGAAGGCGACAGGGACCACGCTGGGAGCCGACGACGGAATCGGGATTGCCGCAGCGCTGGCGATTCTGGAGTCTGATGACATCCCTCACGGTCCCCTGGAAGCACTTTTTACCATGGATGAAGAGACCGGTCTGACCGGTGCGTTTGCCTTAAAGCCCGGGCAACTTAAAAGCCGTATCCTGATCAACCTCGATTCAGAAGACGAGGGTCAGTTGTTTATCGGGTGTGCCGGTGGAAAAGATACCGTTGCAACCATGCCCATAGAGACTGATGAAGTTCCTGCCGGGCATGTGGCATACAAAGTAAGTCTTACAGGCCTTAAGGGCGGTCATTCGGGTGATGACATCAACAAGGGGCTTGGCAATGCCGTAAAGCTCATGAACCGGTTTCTCTGGAACGCACACGAGACCTTCGAAATTGCACTGGCTGATTTCAACGCAGGCAACCTGCGGAATGCGCTGGCTCGCGAAGCCTTTGCCGTTTTTACGGTTCACAGGGACAATGAGAAACTGCTGCTCGCCTATGTAAATGACTATTTTAACGATATCAGGAATGAGTACCGCGCAACTGAACCTGATATTTCATTCCTGGCAGGGGTTACCGGCATGCCTGATGCCGTTCTCAACAGTGCCCTGCAGGCGGATCTTCTCGATGCATTATATGCATGTCCGCATGGAGTGATCGCCATGTCGCGTGAAATCCCCAATTTTGTTGAAACATCCACAAACCTGGCTTCGGTAAAATTCATCGATAAGAAAATCGTGATTACAACCAGTCAGAGGAGTTCCGTTGAATCCTCGAAAAAGGATATTGCGGATATGGTAGCCAGCGTCTTTTACCTTATGCAGGCCGATGTTGTACATTCCTCCGGCTACCCGGGATGGAAGCCAAACCCGGGTTCAGAGATCCTCCGCATCAGTATAGAGGCTTACCGCAGGCTGTTTTCGCAGGAGCCACAGGTACTTGCCATCCATGCCGGACTCGAATGCGGCCTGGTGGGCGCAATCTACCCGGGTATGGATATGGTATCTTTTGGTCCTACCATCAAAGGGGCTCACTCCCCGGATGAAAGGCTGGAGATCGCATCTGCCATGAAATTCTGGGCACTGACACTGGAGGTCCTGAAGCATATTCCCGAAGAAAAAGCCTGAATTTACGAATGAAAATAATGAAAGCAATGCCCGCATTGCCCGCATTGTTTGCATTCTCCCATTGCTCTTACAGTCCCACCCCGATTCCCAGTCTGATCAGTGGGTTTGAATAGGGGGAATTATAGGAATCATTGAGGTTGAAAAGGATCAGGAAGTCCATGGAAACCCTGTTGCTGATGGGCTGACGGTATCCTCCCCCGACAAATATGCTATTGAACTCAACCACATCGCTGCCGGAGTGATAGTAAAGGTTATCAGCTCCGAGGATGGAGCCATTGTCATCCTGAACAAACGGGCGTTTATACGCAAGATATTCATACTCAACATGTGCAAACAGGTTACCCAGGAAGTTATCAAAGAGGCTCGATAAATAATATCGCATGTAGATCCCGCCGCCGAATACATTTGCCTGGTACGACATGTAAACCTCATTCTTCGTATCATAAAAGTAGTTCTTTGAATTAAAGTACTGGTATATAAACCTCATACCAAAATGAAGTTGATCTACAACCCTGATCTGCACTTCGGGGGCGACCGTTATGCCAGTCACGCTGCCAAACTGAAAGCCAAGGTTTCCTCCTACGCTCACTCTCTTCCAGAAGGTATCCTGCCGGCGGGGTTTGGAAGAAAGGGAGGGGATGGTATCCTGGGCTGATGAAGTCCCTATATATATAAGAATAAAGAAGCCAGCCAGAATCAGTTTTACTGCAGTTTTTTTCATGGTTTCAGGGTTTCAACATAGTAAATCAATAGAACTACAAAAATAATGAAAAATAATGAAAAACGTAACGTTCTACAAACTATTGTTTTAAGGACACATTTTAAAAATAAGTGAAGAAATATTAAAAAAAGATTAAATATCTCTTGTTAGTTAGAATTTAATCTGTACTTTTGCACTCCCGTTACGATGTTCTTTGAATGTGTGAATGCAGAATAAAACCAATAGTGGCGAATGATTTGAAGTGAAGTTGGCAGTGTGAAAAACTTTTTTATATTTTTTTTAAAAAAAGTTTGGTAGATTGAAAAAAGGTTGTAATTTTGCAGTCCGATTTAAAACAAAGTACCCGGATGGGGAAATGAAGAAATGTTCTTTGAAAGACTGAAGTAAATGTAGTAGCAAATATCCCAGATTAATAATTAACCTAGTTAATTTCTTTTGGTAATAGTAACCCTGAATAAGATTAAATTTTCCTTTTACAATGGAGAGTTTGATCCTGGCTCAGGATTAACGCTAGCGGCAGGCCTAATACATGCAAGTCGAACGGCAGCGGGTCCAGCAATGGATGCCGGCGAGTGGCGCACGGGTGCGT
>CAIKNA010000224.1 GCA_903828645.1 uncultured Bacteroidales bacterium | reverse complement strand
GTGGGACTTTGAACAGCCAGATAGCCGCCCGTCGTGTAACTTTCAAAGCTGTCGCTGTAGGGGAGAGTTCCTTGTGCAAAAACTCCCATCCATACAAACATTGCTGAAATCAGCAGTAATAATTTTCTCATAATCATTTGTTTTGGTTTGGTTAATAAAAAGTGAATTACTCGAAAAATATATAGAGGGTAAAAAATTGCAGGAAAGAAGAATCCGAACAGAGAGCGGCAATCATATTGACAACCCGTTAATCAAGGTAACTGCGTATGCAATGATGATCGTAAACATGGCATTGAAAGGACAGTAAATTTAAGGAAAAAACGGGCTTGTTCGTCTTTGAGATGAAATTTAACTTTTTTTAACAATTGGGAAGAAGGCGCGACGGGTGACATGTGACAGGCGAAATGTGAAATGTGAAATGTGAAATATGGCGGGTGACGGGCGAAATGTGAAATGTGAAATGTGAAGGGTGACGCGTGTCGCGTGACGGTGAAATAGGTCTGAAATTGAAAAAAACGTTTACCGGGCCTTAACATTTGTCCTGGCGACCAGTATGTTTTTCTCCGGGTGGGCTCTATGTTTTCTCTGAGCGGGCTGTATGTTTTCTCTATGTGGGCTGTATGTTTTCTCTATGTGGGCTCTGAGGTTCCTGCGAGGTTCCTGTGGGGTTCCTTTATCTGCCCTGTATGTAAAACGCCGGAACCCCTGTTGGGATTCCGGCGTTTACTTCCCCCCTCCCCGCTCCTGCCTCCTCCTTTTTGGTGGAGAGGGCTTCTCCCTCCCCCGTGGGGGAGGGTCAGGGGAGGGGGTGGGAGGGGTTACCTCGTCTTGATCAGTTTAATGGTTTCAACATAATCACCGGCAACCACTTTTACGAAGTAGAGGCCAACGGGTATGCTGGAGAAGCGGAATTCATGGCTCTTCTCGCCGATCATCTGCTCGGTCATCACCTTTTCACCGGTCATGGAATAAACTTCCACCTTTACAGATCCATAAACTTTTTCGCCCTTTTGCACGAGGGTGAAGTTGCCGCTGGTCGGGTTCGGGTAGAGGGTGAAATTGGCATTGGAGAGGTTCAGCTGTGGTTCATCCTTTCCGGTTGCTGCCGCAGTGATTGGTGCGGAAGGATTGGTACAGAAATTCTGTGAAATGTAACCATGCATGTAGGCGTTGTATGCCACGTGTGTTCCCGGTTCAAACAGGATGTTCGTGCCTGCGATGAAGGTGGCGTTGCCGCCCGGGGCTGAAACAATAAACGTTGAAGTTCCGCCGGCAACTGTGATGGTATAGTGGGCGTTGTAGCAAACCGTGGTGGTTACCATTCCGGTCACGGAGAGGTTGCCGCACACAGGGTCGAGCACGCCGACACTCCAGTTGCCGGTCATCTGGCAACCATTGGCATCGGTTACCGTTACCGTGTAGGTACCGGGGGCCAGGTTGGCGAGATCTTCGGTTGTGGCGCTGTTGCTCCATAGATAGGTATAACCGGGAGTTCCTTCGTTTATCATGAGGTCGATGATTCCGTTACCGGCTGTCGGGCAGCTTGCCGCGACAACGTTTGCGGAAAGGGCGATGGCTAGGGGCTGGTTAACCATACCGAAAGTCCGGACGTCACAACCATGGGCATCAGTCACCGTGAGGTGATAGGTACCGGCTGTCAATCCGGTAATGTTTGCTGTAGTGGCGCCATTGCTCCAGTAATAACTATATGGCGGGGTTCCGCCAGCAGTGAACACGGTGGTAATAGAACCGGTATTTCCTCCGAAACAGGCTACATTCGCAACAGATCCCTGCCATGATAAATCACTGGGTTCGCCAACGGTCCAGTTACCGGTAATGACACACTGATGGGCATCGGTGACGGTAACAGTATAGCCACCCGGACAAAGAGAACCGATGTTCTGTGTTGTCTCCAGGTCGCTCCAGGCGTAAGAATATGGCGTTGTTCCGCCAGCGACGTTTATATTGATGGCTCCGTCGCAATTGAAGGCACAGGAGACGTTGATTGCCGCGCCGGAAAGAGAAAGCGCTGCCGGTTCAGAAACCGTCCAGCTTCCGGTGACGGTAGCAAGGGTCACATCCGAAACAGTAACCGTATAGGTACCGGCAACCAGTCCGGTGGTATTGGCTGTTGTAGCTCCATTGCTCCACAAATAGGTGTATGGCGTTGTACCTCCGGTCACCGTGATGGTGATCGCGCCATTGGCTGCTCCATGGCAGGTGGCGGGTGTAGCCACTCCGGTTACTGCAAGGGGAGATGCGGAGGGGTAAGGAATTGCGAACCCGGTAATTTCGGCTCCGCCTTCAAAAGCTCCAATCTTTAACACAGTACCCGTGGCCTGGTTCACCCAGCCCAGCCAGCCGCTGGAAAGATCTTCGGCGGTCATGTAAAGTTCACCGGATACGCGGTCAAACTCCATATCCTGTGCGTAGTTGGCATTGAAGCCAATGGGGCCGACCGGTGTAAACAACCCCGTGTTCAGGTTGACCGTACCAAGGACGTCGGCGGTAACATCAACAGAATAGGCAACGCCGGCATTGTTGATGGCCAGGTTGATCATGCTGATACCGGTATTGGTGCCAACCAGTGTGGCTAACCCGGTGGTCATGTTGATGGTATAAAGGTTTGTCGCACTGACGGCATACATGGTATTGTTTACGGTATTGTAACTCAGTCCGCTCATCAGGATACCCATATCACCAATCACCGTGCGGTTCCCTGTGACAGGGTCGAGCGAGATGAACTGATACGGTGTTACCGTATTGTAAACCGTTCCGTACCATAAGCCATTCGCCCAAGTGCCGCCATTGACAAATTGGAGGGCGCTCTGGTTGGCAATCGAGTTCAGAACACCGGGCGTGGAGAGGTTGAAGGTGGTCGGTCCGACCGGATCGGAACCTGTACCTGCAAAGGCTACATAGCCATAGACTTGTTTGTCAAGGTTGAGCACTTTCACCGCGCCCGATTGACAGTCGTTGGACTCATCCATGTCGGAACCCAATGCAGTGCAAACGCTCGTGGTGAAATCGCCGATGCTGTTGGTCCACGGATCGAAGGTTACCTGCAGGGAAGCTCCTGAAGCCAGTGCGGTGACATTCTTGGTGGAAGAATAACCTGCGCCGATGATCATTGTTACGGTAAAGGATTCGGTATTTGCCCCGAAATTCTTCACGGTAGCCTTTGGAGAAGAGGTGCCGGTTGTAACAACCCTGGCCATATCAATGCTAAGTGTTCCAACATCGTGTGCAACGAGCTGGGCGGGGGCAACCTGTGCTTCAATCATAAACTTGTAATCAGTACCCTGAATCGTGGGGGTACCGCCGGCAATGGGAAACGAGTAGAAGGTGGCTGCCCGGTAGGGAGCTTCGCTCATGCATGCCATGGGGTACCATTGGATAGTTCCTCCTGTAGGCTGTGCAAGCCCGACGTAAAAATCTTCGTTGGTAAAGGGAGGGGGGGTCGTAAAGGTGAAGTTCTTGTTAACTCCAAGATCACCGGCAGCGAGTACGAGGTTGGCCGATTGCGCAACGATGGTACCTGCGCTGTTAAGGACTACGGCATAGATCGTATTACCAACATTCAAAGCATAGTTGTATATAAAAAGGTTGGCCCCCGGGACGGTTCCTGTTCCGTTCATATGAAATTTGGTGGCGAAAATACCTCCGGCGCCGGTATAGGTAAACCCGTAACCGGTTACGGGGTTCAGAGTGTAGCAGAAACCATACAGGTTGGTATTGATGTTGACAGGAATTGTAACAATATTATTGGCTGTTACGTTTTCTCCCGAACCAACCGGAATGGAAACCGTAATGTTGTCATTTTCGAGGTTGGCCGGTGTCCAGGCAGGAAAATTAACAACCAGTGCAGTTCCTGCTGCAAGAGCTGTAACAGCCTGGGTACTGGTGTATCTTACCGCAGAAGTGGCCTGGTCGGTAATGGTCATGGTAACATTGAATGTTTGCGCGGAAGCGGAGACATTTGCCACCCTGGCGCTCAGGGGGGTGGGAACGCCGTAAGGCGTGGGGCACTTTTCCTGGGCATAGATGTTGGTGACCTGGAACATATCGACCAGTGTGTTGTTGATAAACTGGGTGGCGGGGCGGTAAGCGGTTACCGTCAGGGCTGTACCTAAGGTTGTACCCTGGTAACCATAGCACATCGTTGCCTGCGTGGTATTGCAATAGGCAACCAAAGAGGTGGTGGTGGGCAGGGTTCCGGCAGGATTGCTGAATTCCCACGCCACGTAAACCGCGCCGCCTGTATAGGTAAATGGAGTGCCTCCAACAAAAGGAATAGTGTAGGTTCCCGCTGTAATGGGCACCGTCCAGGATGCATTGGTGCTTACCGTGGTAAACCCGGCCGTGGTCCAGGTCGATCCGAGGGTATAGGTGGCATCCGTGGTATTCTTCATGTAAATGGTAAGGGTACCTGTCTGGGTGCCGATACCAGCAGTATAGATATAAAAACCGATCCCGTCAATGGTATTCGCAGCCGGGAATCCGCTGGCAGCCATTTCGGCAGCAGTGATCAGGTATTCTTCCCGCTGATACCGTGCGGTTGCGTTACGCGGAATGCGGCTGTTTCCCGAGGTACTGCCGGTGCTGGGCAATGCCCATAAATTGATCGCATCGCCCAGGGAGTTGCTGTTTACCCCGGAGGAGGAAGCCATTTGAGGAGAGGGGCCGCCATCAGTAAGCCTGGGGCTCATCTTCACGTTCTGTGCCATGCTCAATCCGCATGATAACAGAAATACAAATAAGAACAGTAATGATTTTCTCATAATTTGTGGTTTTTGTTTAGTTAATACTAATTGAACTGGTCAATGCAATGATATATATGGATAACATATTGTTGTCCGGAAGGGCTAAATCGTGAAGAATTTATGACCATCGTTTCCTTCGATAAAAATTACCTTCGTGAGCAAGAATGATTTTAAATAAGCAGAAAATGGGGGGGCGTAAAATTAATAAAATTTCGGGTTTAACCTAACAATTCGGAAGATTTAACAATTTTTAACAGGAAGAGGGAATTAATGACACGTGACGGGTGACGGGTGACGGGTGACGGGTGACGGGTGACGGGTGACAAACCCGGAAAACGAATCGGATTCTTAATTCGTAAATCGTAAATCGTAAATCGTAAATCGTAAATCGTAAATCGTAAATCGTAAATTTAATTAATGGTGGTAATTCCGTTAACTGTCAGTGTGACTCCGGGGTTGATGGTCAATTTTCCACCGGTAAGGATGGAGATGTTTTTCCCGAGATTGAGGTTTTTGTTCAGGATGGTGGTGGATGCCGTGCCAATGGTCAGATCGCAGCCGGTGCCGATCTCGAGGGTGCCCGCCCCGCCGATGGTTTGCGGGGTAGTGCCGTCGAACTTCAGGATGCCGGTTGAGGGGTTGAACCGGAGCGTTCCCGTGTTGACAAGGAGGTTTCCTTTGATGGTGCAGCCGCCCGGGAAATCGAATCCCGCCAGGATGGCATTGGTGACGGTGAGGTTGTCCATGGTGCAAACCACCGTTCCGGAGGTCACCGACTGATTAAATGCGGGAGAATCTATTTCGAAGTTGGAATAACTGCGGCCGGACAATGAAGGGGCCGAGTTTGCCTTGTGTTTATAAAGGCTTCCTGTCTGGAAGACAACGACGCTGCCAGGGCTTGCCGCACCGAAAGGGGGCATTCCCGATTCAAGCGAATAGACTGAACCTCCTGCAAAGCTCACCGAGTTGAGGGCGGTTGTTCCAAAGGGTGTCCCGCTGAAAGCGGTCCCGGCGGTGAAAAGCGAGCCGCTGTTGAAAACAACCGAACCAGCGCCGGTGCCCGTGAGCTGATGCGCTGCATTTTGAAAGAGGATGTTTCCCGAAACAGAGCCGGTGTAAACTGCCGGCAGGCTCAGTGTAACAGGACTGGTTCCGTTGACAGTGAGGGTAGAGCCGGCCGAAACCTCGAACTGGGGCGCGGCAGCGCCTGTAACGCCGATGGTGACCGACCTGGCCGCCGTACTCCCGGTGAAGGTTACCGATGCATTGTTGATGATCCTGAGCCGGCCAACCGTCTGTGGTGTTGAAAAATCAACCGTGACGGTGGAAACCAGTTTGACGGCTCCGTCGAAAACCAGGATGTCGCCGGGCACCGCAACCGTCCTGGCCGGGGTCCAGCTTGAGGCAGCCGACCAGTTTCCCGAGGAGACATTCCATGTGTAGGTTCCCGGTGTGGGCATGTAGGCTGCCCAGATCAGCGCGGCATATTCCGGGTGGTCGATAAAGGGATTGCGGTTGTGCTGGATATTCTTGTAGATCGAATCATTCCTGTCGATCTCTTTCTGCGAAACCGGGTCCTGAAGGCTCCAGAGGATCATCTGGGTCTGCGCCCAGGGAAGCAGCTGCGATCCTGATGTCATGGCGCTTCCGGCCCAGCCGGTATCTTCATTGTAATAACGGGTCTCCATGTAGAAATAGGAGCGGGCGAAGTCGCCCTTGTATTCGTCGCGTGGTTCAAAAACAGTTCCGGTATAACCCGGAGAAACACAATTTCCGAGTTTGCTGCCGTTCAGGGAGGTCCAGGTGGCTGTGCCAACCTTACCGTAGGGATAATCGTTGCGCATCCCGTTCACCTTTCCATCGGTGGGATAAAGATGGAAAATGTCGGAGATCATGGGACTCTTGTCGCTGAACCAGCTCTTCGGCCAGGAGTGCTCCCTGTTGTAGCAATTGCCTTCACCGGTGTAATTGCCGCACTGGTTCGTGACAAAAGTATACTCATAGGGAGGAGTTCCGCCGGGGATATCAGAATACATGTCCCACACCTTTCCGTTGGCCTTTTTATCGGTCTGCTTGAACCATGTCCAGAGCGCGTCGTAGGAAACAACCGTGTGGTTGTCGATGATGTCGTGCAGCGCCTGTTGCAGGGCGGTTCCGGTAAGGCCGGCAGCGGGATTGTAATACCCTGACGGGATCTGCGCGCGGGAGACGGCGAAAGCCGAAAACAGCAACATCAGAAACCCTGCGCGAATGCTTTTCATGGTTAAGGTCTGGAGAATAACAATCAGCAAAGATAGGAAAAGGAAAAAGGCAAATGCAAAATGCAAATTGCAAAGTCAAATTGCAAAGTCAAATTGCAAAGTCAAATTGCAAAGTCAAAATAAAAAAAGGAGGTTGGGCGGATCAGGGGGATTTCAGGATGTAGAGCTTCCGGTTGAAAACCATTTTCTTTTCATTGGTAACGCTGACAATGTAGAAGCCCTGCGGGAAATTCCTGCTGTCAATGTCAATTTTGCCATAAACCCGGTTTCTTTCCAAAAGCAGCCGGCCGGCCGGATCCGAAATTGCCAGGTTAAATAACTGTTGCGGCAGCCCGACCGTAAAGGTTTGCTGCGCCGGATCAGGATAGATCTGCAGGTTGACCGCTTGCAGATCCGTTTCGGGAAGGCCATTGGAGTTGCACATGACCTCATTCAGTTTCTGCCATATCTGATCACAGAACAGTCCGGGAAAATCCGACCCGGGGGAGCCTGGCAAATTGCCCATCCTTACGATCACAACTCCTTTTGAAGGCGAAATGGTCACGATCTGGCCGTTCTTGCCCAACCCGGCAAACATATCCGCCGGGGCATGGGGAGCATACATACCGGGAATGACAACCTGCGAGCCCGGAACCATGTAAGAAGATTTCCCATTCAGCCACCACAGGTAACCATACGAATTATTCAGCGGCTGCGAGGTATTGACCGACTGATGAAGATAGGTGGAGTCGTGCAGCAGGGTATCCCCTGCCCATACACCCCTGTTTTGCATCAGCAGGCCAAACCTGGCCATGCTCCTGGCCATGCTGAAAAAAACATTGTCGTAACCGATCGTAAACCAGAAACCGGTCATGCCGGTCCTGGCCTCCAGTTTTGCCTGGGTATAGGTGTTGACGGGCTGCCCCGTCGAATTTACCAGCACCTTTTCCAGCAAGGTATAAGGTGCATTGTGATACGCCCAGCGGGTTCCGGGGCTGGCCAGGAAATCGAGGCAGGTATCCAGGGTGCAATGGTTGTCGGGAACCCCGTCGTCAAGCCCGGAGGTCATGGTGAGCTGATGCCTGATGGTGATTCTTCCCTCCTGCGCCGGCGTGCAGCTGGTCCAGCCTGCACCAAGAAATTTCGAAGATGCATCTGCGATCGACAAATATCCCTCTTCCTGCGCCTTGCCCACGAGAAACGACGTAACTGTCTTTCCAGCCGAAGCCCAGTACCAGAGGCTGTCGCGCGTAAATGTTCCGAAGTACTTTTCGAGGGCAATTTTCCCATCCCTGAGCACCAGGAACCCCTTGGTGTTTTCCTGTTCCAGGAAGTCATACAGCGGTGCGATTTTTTCGGTACACCATGCCATGGATGACGGGGAGATGGTATCCCACGCCGCCGCCGGGTTCACCGGGGGGAAGTATAATCCCTGGGTTCGTCCCGGATCCGGGACCAGGGTAAAACCCAAAAGCACGGACAGGAAGATGGCGGCCTTAATAATTCTGTTCATAGAAGCGCGGCTCTATTTTTTTTCCGGAATTTCAACCTCCGCAGGATCATCGCTGTTTTCGTTATAAAACCAGTCACTTTCATCCATTATCGCGTCGGAAATTTTATCAAAGGGTACCTTCATGTATTTTCCCGCAGCGGAGACAGCAATCTCACCATTTTCCAGGACAATTTCACCGGTTCCTTCAAAGAACCGGGGTCCCTCCTGCACAACCCTTCCCACAATCTTCAACTCCTGGTTCAGCGGAATCGGCTTCCTGAATTTAGTGGTCAGTTCAAGGGTTACTCCCCAAACCTGGTCGGATTTTCCATTGGCAATGGCCCTTCCGATCGTTTCATCGAGTATTGCCGCAGCAACCCCGCCGTGCATCCTGCCCGGGTAGCTCTGGTGCATTTCCGAGGGCTTTATCAGGGCAACCAGTTCGTTGGCGCCGGTTTCATAAAAGGAGGCATGCAGGCCAAAATCATTTTGCAGGCCGCAAACGAAACACATCTTCGAGTTGTTCTGCTTCTTCAAAACAGGGTAGATCATGGGGGGGGATTCAGGTTGGAATGGTTTTACAGGTTTTTTGACGTGACGCGTGACAGGTGACGCGTGACAGGTGACGCGTGACGAGTGACAGGTGACAGGTGACGGGTGACGGGTGACAGGTCACGATTTTCGTCACGTGTCACGATTTTCGTCACGTGTCACGCCCTTCGTCACGCGTCACGATTTTCGTCACGTGTCACGCCCTTCGTCACGCGTCACGAATAACTCCTCCAGGTAATGCCGTTCAATCCCGAATAATTTCTTTACCGCCTCGATATCCTCCAGTATCTTTTTCCTGCCAGCTGGTTTTCCGGGACTTTTTCTTCCTACGATCATCACATTTTTCGGGGTGTGTTCGGTAGAGATAAATTCGAACACCTTTGTTTTGTAACCATGTGCCTCGAGCATCATGGCGCGGATGCCGTCGGTAACTATCTCGGCCTGCCGCTCTTCCAGGATGCCATGTTTCATCACTGATTTTAATTCATTGCTCACATGAAATTCCTTTCTTACCTGTTTATGGCAGCATGGCGCGCAAACGATCAGCGACGCCCCGGAGGTGATGCCCCTGAAAATGGCATCATCCGTGGCCGTATCGCAGGCATGCAGGGCAATTAAAATGTCGATTTTTTCAAGTGCTGCCTCCCGGATGGTTCCGCAGATAAATTTAAGCCTGTCAAAGGCCGACTTTTCTGCAATGGCATTCGACAATTTCACCAGGTCTCGCCTTGTTTCCACCCCCGTCATCACGGGATTTTTACCAAGGATGTTGGCCAGGTAATCGTAAAGTGCAAAGGTGAGGTACCCTTTGCCCGAACCCATGTCGGCAACATGAAATCCATCCGGCAACACGAGTTCCCTGATAAACGGCGCGATCAATTCGATGTACCGGTTGATCTGGAGATACTTGTCGTTCATCTCGCTGCGCACCTCGAAATTCGCATTCAGGATCCCCAGTTCCCTCAGGTAAATATTGTTTTGGGTGGCAATGATCCGCTCTTTCAGGTGGTCGTGGCTCAACGACGCGGCCGGTTTCAGCAGGGGCTGGCTGGACCTGATTTTCACTTTCCCGCTGCCCGTGATGAGCAACCGGAAGGTCTCCTGGTCCGAGAAAAGGTCGGCATTGTAAAAATCAGCCTCCAGCGATTTTTTTACCAGGACCATCGCCTCTTCAAGGTCATAATTCTTTGTAATATCTTTGGTTTTATGACG
>CAIKNA010000223.1 GCA_903828645.1 uncultured Bacteroidales bacterium | reverse complement strand
TTCTGTTTCCATCCCCGTGGCAATTATGCAGCGGCCGACAGCTAAATTCAGTTATTTCAGCCCCAACTGCCCGGCTGGCCAGGTAACCTTTACCGACCATTCCACTCCTGCCGGATCGCAGGTCAACAGCTGGTACTGGATTTTAAAACCTTCAGTCTTTTCAACTGAGCAAAATCCAACTTATACTTACAACCCGCAAAACACCAATTACCCGGTCACTTTGATCATCCAGGATATGAATGGATGTTATGACACCATCGACTCAACCATTTTTGTACGCCCGGGATTTTCCTTCACCCTCAATGCAGGATCAAGTTGTTTGGGCGACTCCACCCATTTCCATCCTGTCAACCTGGCCCCGGGAGATACATTGCATGACCTGCACTGGACATTCGGAGAGGCCGGTTCTGCCCCTTACAACACTTCCTCGCTTTACGAACCTTCGCACAGGTATGCCAATGCGGGCACTTACATGGTAAAACTCAAAGCCTACAACTCTGACAACTGTTCCGACAGCGTCTTTAAGGAGGTTCAGGTTATGAAACTACCGGAGCCCGATTTTGTTTTCCAGTCGCTCCCCTGTTTTGATACCGTACGTTTTCAGGATAAGTCCAAACCCGGGTTCGGAACCATCACAACATGGAAATGGATATGGGGAGACGCTGCGCCTCCGGTGATAATTGCCTCTCCTGATAACGGAGATACAACCCATAGATTTGTTGTGGAAGGCACTTACCCCGTCAAACTGATTGTGACCAATTCGCACGGATGTACCGACACGATAATAAAAAGTGTCAGCACAACCTGCATCACCTCGGCTTTTACACTGCTTAATTCCTTCAACTGCTCCAGCGATTCGATCGCTTTTCACGATCTATCCTCACCGGTCAGCAAGATTAATGGCTGGCATTGGGATTTCGGAGACACAAAAACCCTTGACTACCTGTCACATCGCGATACAGTCAGGCATAAATTCGCTCCAGGTACCTACCTGGTTAAACTGACCACTACGACCAATGCCGGAGGGAATATCGTGTCGGCCTTACATACCCAGACCATTACTGTCAATGCAGCGCCGGTTGCAAATTTTGCACGGGATATTGTTTGTTCCGGAGATTCAACCCGCTTCATCGACCTTGCACAGGACAATCAGGTTACAATCACTTCCAGGGAATGGCGGTTCGGTGACGGCATTTCGGCGGTGTACCTGGATACAATTGTCAATCCTGTCCATAAGTACCCGCATGCCGGGGTTTACAGCAATAAATTTATCGTTAAAAATACCATCGGTTGCCGTGATTCAATTGTAAAACAGGTGGTTGTCCACAAATTGCCCGTCGCTTCTTTTACCAGTACCCCTCCTTGCCAACGATATGATATTAAATTCACGGATGGTTCCGGGAAGGGAGATACGACAATGAATAAATACTGGTGGAATTTCCATGATCCGCAAAATCCGTATGATACCCTGCGCACCAGAATAGCTGAACATCGTTATGATTCCGTAGGAGTGGTTCAGGTATATTTTAAAGTCATGGATCATAACGGATGCGTTGACGATACTGTATATTCAGGCTTTGAAATCAAACAATCGCCCATTGCAGCCTTTACCATATCCGAAAATATCGGTGGAAAACAAGGTGTGATCCAACTGAACAACCATTCCTCCCCTGATGCAAAAGGCTTCATCTGGAACTATGGAAACGGCAAAGGTTCAAAAGAAGTGAGCCCGACAGTTACCTATGCTTCGGATGCAAACCCGTATACCATCCAACTGGTCACCTGGAACGAAGGCAAATGCTACGATACAACCTCAATAACCTACGAATTCCTCTTCGACAATTTGTATGTGCCAAATGCGTTTTCGCCTTCTAACCTGAGCAGCAGCACAGGATGCAGGGTGTTCCAGCCAAAGGGCTTAAACCTTAAGGAATACCACGCGATGGTTTTCGATAAATGGGGCCACCTGATGTGGGAGTCCAGCAAGATCGATTGCCAGGATCCCACAGTGGTGAATTGCAAAGGCAGCCCTGTCGATTATTGGGATGGTACCCTCGACGGTAATCCGATGCCGCAGGATGTTTATATGTGGAAGATCAGTGCGACATTCAGCAACGGGAAGGTTTGGGAAGGATCCGATGCCGGCACAGGAAGCACAACTACAATGGGAACAGTAACATTGATCAGGTAACATAGGAGAGAGCGATATGAAAAAGATTACGACAGTTATCCTGGTTTGCCTGATGGCCGGCACAACATTGCGGCTCTTGGGACAGGACCCGAACTACACGCAATTTCTCAACAATCCGGTTTATTACAACCCGGCTTATACCGGACTTTACGAGGGTATCAGGGCGCGGCTTTCATTCAGGGATCAGTGGCCGGCGCTTCCCTATGATTTTAAAGCTTACCATTTTGAAGCGGAACTGGGCGACAGGAGTTTACCCGGATCCGGGGGACTGGGTCTCTTTTTCAATACGGATAACGAAGGGATCGGATTCATTAAAAATATCAACCTGGGGCTTTCTCTGGCCGTTAGGATACCCTTTTCAGCCTTGTCGGTCGGCCAGGTGGGGATCAAGGTCTCCTGGCTGCAGAAAAGCGTCAACTGGAGTGATTTCACCTTTTCCGATGCGCTGAGTGAACGATACGGAAACGTCTATCAAACCGGTTTCATCCATCCTGAACAGAATGTGCGCAACATGCCTGATTTCGGGGTGGGGGGGATTGTCCAGTTTGGCAATGAGCCGGGCAGTTACACAGGAACTGCAGGCTTTTCGGTCGACCACCTTTTTGAGCCTGATCAGTCCTTCCTGCAAACAGCCAAAGCCCCTTTGCCCCGCAAATGGGTCGGCCATGCCGACATG
>CAIKNA010000222.1 GCA_903828645.1 uncultured Bacteroidales bacterium | reverse complement strand
GTCAAACAGTGCAATTGTCATGATTTTTTTGTTTTAAGGATTAAGCCGGAACATAAGCAAACACCGCTTCTTCAATACCAAAACCAACCGATTCGTACCAGTCGGCAAAAACCTTGATCTGACGATCGACGCTTTCGATTGAAATGTTGGAGGCACCATTGTTTCGGTTCATCAGCCGGATAAAGTTTTCCTTAGGCGTAGTGAAGATCATGTTTTCCCCGGCCATGGATGGCAGCGGGGTCAGGGTAAGGTTCGTTCCTTCCAGCATGGTTTTCATGCCATCGTAATTTGTGTCAGTGCCATGAAGGTCGCGGCGTTTCTTGTGATAAGCTGCAAACCATTTACGCGAGAGGAAGATGTTCATCGCCATATCCTTGTACAAATCGCCCACCTGGTCACCGAATGACTCCAGTTGATCAAAAACATTGTCAACGGTGAGCGGATCCAGGGTGATGAAATGAATGTTTGATCCCCCTGCGGTGTGCTTATTCTTCAGAATAGTGACAAAGCCGTCCATCGAAAGGCCCAGCGCCTGAGCGGTACCTTCGACCGGTGGGAGGTAAGTTCCCTTGCCGATGAGCGCAAGCTCACGGTTATCCATCACCTTTGGCATGATGAGTTGTTCGATGATATAGCGGGTGATCGGCCATACCTTACGGTCAATCGATTCATCACCCATGAACCCGAGCCATGAATCCATGATCTCATCGGGATAAAACGAAAGGTCGATCTTGTGCCGGCGCTGCAAAATTTCGACGGGAGTGAAGGCAGATTTCCCTTTCGGAGTCCAGCCTTCCTGGAATCCCTGAACGAGATCGGAGATCACGGCCTTTGATGCACGGTAAACCAAATCCTGTGACTGTTTTGTAGTCATGAAGGTTTCGGAGTAGGTGGGCTGGGTCAAAAGCCGCAGAATATCTTTCTGGTTCGTTCCTACGTATGTCCCGAATGCGGCTTTAAGTTGGGCTAATGAAATTGTTTCGGCCATTGATACAAATATTAAATGTGAAAATTATGAGCAGAATTCATCTGCGATTTTGTCGTGTGCATACACAGGCTCATCGGCGATGCTTTCGATCTTATCAGCATCTTTTGCAGCAACGATTTGCGTGGCGGCATCTTCATTCTGCAAAGCCAGCAGGGCGGCCTTGGTGCCGTCATGGCTTTGCTTCTCATCATCCAGGAGCGTTTCCAGCTCCAAGTTGCGGGAGATTACATTGCCAAGTTCGTCGTTGAGCTGCTGGACCCGTTCGGCGGTGAGCTCCTGGGCTTCCAGGTTGGCGGGATCCAGTTTGAAAAAACTTTGAATGGATTTCCAGGTTTCTTTGATCTTCATATGATTAAGGTTATTAGTTTGCGTTTCAAGGGAAAGAATTGTGTTCACCGGGGCCAAGGCCGTAGCTACTGAGATGGCATATTCCAGCGACCCGATCTCATCGACCAGTCCCAGTGCAATGGCATCAGGAGCAAAGTACATCTTGCCGGTGAGGGTTGAATCCATTACTGTTGGCCGGTTCGTTTTTATGCAGGATAAGAATTTGCTGTTGATCACATCCAGAACATTCTTCTGGTAGGATTCATACTTGCCATCCAGTACCTGGTTAAAGTCGGCATTCTTATCCACCGAAAGGCTGGCATAGATTTCATGAAACTTGACTCCCTGGGCTTCGAGTGCCGGCTGCAGGTCTTCCACCATCAGCATGGTCCCGATGGACCCGATGCGGTCAAGATCGGAGCTGGCGATGATCCTTAAGGCGCCGGATATGATCCAGTAAGCGGCGCTGGCCGCCATACCATCTATATAGGCCACAACCGGGGTTGCGGAATTACAAATTGCTTCAGCCAGAAGGTCAGTGCCGGTGACCTGACCGCCTGGAGAGTCCACAACCAGGAGAATACTTTTGATGTTGGGATTCTGGTCGGCAGATTTCACATCGGAAAGGATCGACTGGGACCCTCTGGGCCCACAGGGCTGATCGTATTTGAGGATTTCCGAGCGGATCGGGATGATGGCAACAGAACCTTCAGGGATATTGGTATCGGTAAATCCGAAACGCTGGGGTTGATCCCCCATGGCGCCGATCACATAGGACCGGTTTCGTTCACGGGCAATTGCACAATCACCTTGAGAAAAACTTTCCCCTTTCAGCATCGAGAGCAAAATCGAAGCATAAGCGGTTGATCTCTCTTTGGAGATCAACCAGGCG
>CAIKNA010000221.1 GCA_903828645.1 uncultured Bacteroidales bacterium | reverse complement strand
GCTACAGCGGTGGCGGCGGCAATTTAGGGAAAGGTGGTGGCGGTGGATCCTATAACTCAGGAGCCAACCAGGTAAATATTGCCGGCGCCAATGCGGCCGGTGGACTGGTGACTATTCAATGCCTCGGAACAGCAGCATTCACAGCCAATTTTACGGAAGCACAACCGGTTTGTACCGATCCTACCCAGGGCAGCCTGAGTATCGACCTTACCGGCGACCTCGACGGCAATGCCAACGGAATGGAATATGCAATCGTTTCAGGCGGTGTCTTTACCGGTTCACCCGCCTTTACAGCTTTAACAGCCGATCCCTTCACGCTCACCAATGGATTTGGAACCACGGGAGCGATCGGGGGCAGCACCTACACGGTTCGTGTCCGGCTGAAAAATAACCCTGACTTGATTATTGACAACACCTATACCCTTTACGGACTCAGTTCAGGTACCATCTATGTTAACAATGCGGCAACAGGTGCCAACAACGGAACCTCCTGGACCGATGCCTTCACCGACCTTCAGAGCGCCCTGGCCAATCCCTGTTCCGGATCCCGGATCTGGGTTTCTGACGGAACTTACAAACCTACCTCCGGCACTGACCGCAGCATTTCATTCGTGATGAAAAACGGTGTGGCCATTTATGGTGGCTTTGCCGGAACGGAAACACAGCTAAGTGATCGTAACTGGAAAACCAATGTTACAACGCTCAGCGGTGAAATCGGGACCGCAGGCGACAGCGACAACAGCTTCCACGTTATTTTAAATAATAGCAATGGACTTACCAACAGTGCCATTCTGGATGGATTTACGGTTACGGGAGGCAATGCGAACAACGGAGTGTTTGACCAATATGGTGGCGGGATACTTAACTATAATTCATCCCCAACGATACAAAACTGTGTCTTTACAGGTAATACAGCAACATCCGGAGGAGGAATGGGCAGTTGGATGTCAACATCAGCAATAACTAATTGTGCCTTCCTTAATAACACAGCCACAAACGGTGGAGGATTGTATTCGCGTTCCAGCATCCCATCAACTCCTTCGGCAACCTTGACAAATTGTCTTTTTTCAGGAAATTCAGCGCACCGCGGGGGTGGAATGTTCAGCATGGAATCTACTGCAAGTTTGATCAACTGCACCTTTGCCGCTAATACCGCATCTACAGATGGAAGTGGAATATACAGCAATGATGGGATTCCAACTTCAAGTGTAGCTCCGGTTTTGACAAACAGTATTCTATGGGATACGGATAGTGAAATCGGAAATTCGGACTGCCAGGCCATTATCACCTATTCCATTGTAAAGGGAGGATACACAGGAACGGGCAACCTGGATGTGGATCCACTGTTTGTTGCTCCTGCCGATCCTGCTGGCCCCGATGGTTACTTCGGTTCATCAGATGATGGTTTATCCATTCAAAGTAGCAGCCCTGCCATCAATGCAGGCAACCCGGCTGTTACAACTCCTACCGCTGATATTACAGGATTTACCCGCACCGGAGTGTTCGATATCGGGGCCTATGAAAACCGGAACCCCTGTTCCAACCCGACCAGCGGCGGAGTTTCATCGCCAGATCAGAACGGATGTAAACCATTCGACCCTTCTATAATCACCGTTTCCGCTCCTGTGGGCTATATCGGCACGCCGGAATATAGATGGCAGAAGTCGGTGACCAGCAGCAACACCGGGTTTACCGATATCGGCAACACCAACACCTCTTCGTATGATCCCGGCAGCCTGACCGAGACTACCTGGCTCAAACGGTTGTCGCGTGTGAGTTGTATGGCAGACTGGAGTGGGGCGGCGGAGTCAAACGTGATCACAATCACGGTGGTTGCGCCTGGGCAGCTGGATCAACCGGCGAACCAGGTGGTCTGCAACAATGGCAGCACATCCAGAGTAGCCTTCACGACGGGCAATTCCGGTGGAACCACCTCATATGCGTGGACCAACACCAACACCTCTATCGGCTTGGCAGCATCGGGCAGCGGCGACATTGAATCCTTCACCGCCCTCAACACCGGCACTTCGCCCCAAACCGCTACGATCGTGGTGACACCTACATTCACCAGTTCAGGGGTGAGTTGCACCGGCACGCCCCAAACCTTCACCATCACGGTGAATCCAACCGGGCAGGTGGATCAGCCAGGAAACCAGGTGATGTGCAACAACGGCAGCACATCAAAGGTGATCTTCTCGACCGGTAATTCCGGTGGAACCACCTCCTATTCGTGGACCAACACCAACACCTCTATCGGCCTGGCAGCATCGGGCAGCGGCGACATTGAATCCTTCACCGCCCTCAACACCGGCACTTCGCCCCAAACGGCGACGATCATTGTGACACCCATATTCACCTTCGGGGGTGTGAGTTGCACAGGCGACCCCAAAACCTTCACAATCAACGTCAACCCAACGGGAGAGGTCGACCAGCCAGGCAGCCAGGTACGCTGCAATGGCAGCAGTACGACGGGAGTGACCTTTGGCACGACCAATAGCGGTGGAACCACCTCATATGCGTGGACCAACACCAACACCTCTATCGGC
>CAIKNA010000220.1 GCA_903828645.1 uncultured Bacteroidales bacterium | reverse complement strand
TTAGAACTCGATGACAGGTTGAAAGAGATCACCATCCGGATCGAGCACTTTGACAAACATGGAGTAATCCCGGCGCAGCCGGTCAAAGATGAGCCAAAAACCCTCTCTGACCTGAATACCGCTGAACTCATCAAACGTCAAATGACCGTTCGTACCTATATCACCCGGTACAAAATCAAACTTGAGAAATCAAAATCCCTGAAAAAACGTACCAGGTACCAGGAACTGTTGGATAAATATCAGTTGGAAATGGAGGATATCAATAAAAAACTAGGTCAATGAGTTTATTCTCGTCCGAGGATCTTGTAAAGAAAAAACCTGACAGATCGAAATCCGGATCTGCTGCTGTTGCTGGTGAAAATCTTCTGATCATCGGCAAAGCCAATGAGAAGCTTCACCAGGTCTTTGGAAAAGTTGTCGATGGACAAAGTGTGCATTATGCCTCCCTGGGTGACTGGTCAACCCATGATCTTTTATTTTTCCTGCTTGAACAAACAGGTCCGGCCAAGGTCTATTTTACTACATGGGCGATATCCGAATATGCAATCCGACAGTTGTACGGGTTCATTGAACATGGCTTGATCCTTGAACTCAAAGGTATATTCGATTACCGAAACGGAATCCGGAAGCCTGCCGAGCTTCAGTTCCTGCAAAAGATCACCACCGATATCAAAGCTGCCAAGTGTCATGCCAAGGTAACAGTAATCGAAAACGATCACTGGGGGATCAGTGTGGTAGGATCGGCAAACTATACACGTAACCCCCGTATTGAAGCCGGTGTATTATGCTGCGATAAAACAGTGGCAGCGTTTCACCGGGATTGGATTTTAAAAGAACTCTCAAATACAAGCGCATTTGATCGATCAGAATGAATCATTCATCACCGAAGTGGAAACCTATGCTTCGCTGATGTTCACAAAAGAAGAAATTGCGGTTATCCTGGAGGTTGATCCTTCAGAACTTAAAGTTCTTTTAAAGGATCAGGATAACCCTGTCTTCAAGGCTTTCCAGCGAGGCAGGCTCAAACGTGAAGCCGAAGTTCGCAAAGGCATTTTTGACCTGGCTCAGAATGGATCATCGCCAGCTCAGGCCTTTGCCATGAAGATAATCGAGAATGCTAAAATGGATGATGTATGAATGCAATCATATCTGATACGACCTTTGATCGCATAAGTCAATTTTACTTTGCAGATGAAACGGTATTAGCGCCCGAGGATGAAGCGATCCGCATCCGTTGGAGTACTTGCTTTATGCAATTGAATGATGAGCTGAATACAGACCGGGATGTTAGTGTTTTCATGGTCAAACAGTTTGGTATTTCTGAAGGCCAGGCCTATAAAGATATCCGAAATTGCAGAAGGCTATTTGGTGATGTTCGCACCTATACCAAAGAAGCCATGAGGTATCATGTCACCCAGTGGGCCATCGAGCTGTTGAAAATGGCAAAGCTCAAGAAGGACCTCCGTGGGATGGAAAAAGCCCTGGAGCGAATCACCAAAGCCTACAACCTGGACAAGGAAGACCTTTCTCTTCCGGATCCATCAAAGTTCCAACCACCCATCCAGCTTCTGACAATCAACTACAACTTTATCAATTCCCCTTCTTTTCAGATGATTGATCAAAAAGCCCAGGAGAAACTTCTGGAATTGCACCGGAGGATCGAAGCTATGGCAGATGAATTGCACGTTAAGGATTATCTCAATATGTTACTTTCCGAGAATCCTGCTGCAGAAATGATCGATGTCGATGATTAAGCCAGCGCCATATTATAATGACCCGCAGTTAAAGATACTGCTGTCAACCAAGCCACATAAAACCTTTATCGGTGGCAGGGGAGTAGGAAAGACCACGATCATCGCTGA
>CAIKNA010000219.1 GCA_903828645.1 uncultured Bacteroidales bacterium | reverse complement strand
AGTGGTTCAACATCCAGATGAAATTCCTTACCGAACACCAATATTTCACACCATCGGCCATCCTGCTCAGAAATGAGAAAAAACTCCGGCACCTGCAGGAGATCAAGCAACTCATAACCTCCTGACTCACCAAATCGTAAATCGTAAATCGTAAATCGTAAATTGTAAATTATTCGTCATGGCACCAAAACAACCCGAAAAAAGGCACAACAACATTGTGCTGATCCCAACAGACTTCTCCGAGGTATGCAGCAACGCGATATCTCATGGCGTAAAACTGGCCAAATTCCTCGGGTACAAAGTGTTCATCCTGCATATCATCAACAAAGAGACCAGGAGCGAGCTTAAAAAGAAAAATGTCGGTGTCGACTATATCGATCTGCGGTTGAAGGAGTATAAGAGATATTATACGCGGAAATATGAGGTTGAAATCGATACCATGGCTGTGGAGGGGTCTATTTTTTCGACCATCAACACAGTTGCAAGGGAGATAAAAGCCAACCTGATGGTCATGGGAACCCATGGAAAGAAAGGATTGCAGCACGTTTTTGGCAGCTACGCCATGAAAGTCGTCGAAGAGTCGACTGTGCCCGTGGTCGTGGTTCAAAAACGATCATTCAAATCGGGTTATAAAAACATTGTATTCCCCGTCAGCAACGATCTCGAACCACGGCAGGCCGTTCACTGGGCTAAACTGATGGCCAAATTATTCAACGCTAAATTGCACATCTACATTTCTCCTGAAAAAGAGACTGCCAGGCGTACGGCCCTGTCGATCATTACCAGGCAGATTACCACTGTTTTTGACGACGAAAAGGTCGACTATTGCCTCACCACGGCACCCAAACCAACTGGCTTTGCCGAACAGATCATCTCCTACAGCAGGGATCTGCATGCCGATCTGATTATGATTATGACCCGGCCAAACATCGATGTTGCAGGTTTCTCCCTTTCCGCCTGGGATGACAAACTCATGTTCAACGAAGCGCAGATCCCGGTCATGGGGATTAACCCGATTGAATACGGCTATCAGTACTATGAATGGTCAATGCTTGCCTAAATTTACCGGCAAAAGGCAGGATGGTAAAATCGGAAAACGGGTACATGGATAAAAGTCATGCACAGGATCGCATTGCAGCATTGTCTGAAGAAATCCGGCAGCACAACCACTCCTATTACGTTTTATCCAATCCGTCTATCAGCGATTTTGAATTCGACATGTTGCTTGAAGAGCTTACCAGGCTTGAAAAGGAATTTCCCGAACTTATTGAACCAGAATCCCCGACACAACATGTGGGGGGAGGAATAACCAGGGAATTCAGGCAGGTTCAGCATAAATACCCGATGCTCTCACTTGGAAACACCTATTCGGAAGGTGATATCCGCGATTTCGAAGATCGGATTCATAAAACTATCGGCGATGCGGTAGAATACGTGTGCGAACTTAAATTCGACGGAGTCGCGATCGGGCTCACTTATCGTGATGGCCGGCTGGTTCAGGCCGTTACCCGTGGTGACGGCATCCGGGGGGATGATGTCACCACCAATGTCAGGACGATCAGGAGCATCCCCCTCAAGCTCCATGGCAGCGGATTTCCCGGGGAATTCGAGATTCGTGGTGAGATTTTCCTGCCCCATGCCAGTTTTGAAAAAATGAATGAGCAAAAACTGGAAGATGGCGACGAACCTTTTGCCAATCCCAGGAATGCGGCTTCCGGAACATTGAAGATGCAGGATTCCGCTGAGGTTTCAAAAAGGAATCTTGATGGTTTTTTCTATTACCTGCCGGGCAATGATCTGCCTTTCAAAACCCATTACGAATGTTTGGTTGCCGCCAGAAGCTGGGGATTTAAAATTTCCGATTACATGGTGCGGTGCAAAACGAGCGAGGAAATTTTCGATTACCTTGAAACCTGGGACAAGGCAAGGCATGGACTTCCCTTCGACATCGACGGGATCGTGATCAAGGTGAACGACCTGAAACAACAGGAGATGCTTGGCTATACGGCCAAATCCCCCAGGTGGGCCATCTCCTATAAATTCAAGGCGGAACAGGCTTCAACAGAGCTCTTGTCGGTCGCTTTCCAGGTCGGACGTACCGGCGCGGTGACCCCTGTGGCAAACCTTCGCCCCGTGCAGCTGGCCGGAACGGTGGTGAAACGCGCCACCCTGCACAATGCCGACGTCATGGCCACCCTTGATGCTAGGATCGGCGATATGGTTTTTGTGGAGAAAGGAGGTGAGATTATTCCCAAGATCACCGCCGTTGACCTTGACTGCCGCTCAGATCAGGCCGCACCGCTTGCATTTATCAGCAATTGCCCCGAATGCGGTACTGCCCTGGTTCGTGCCGAAGGTGAGTCGGCATGGTATTGTCCCAACGAAGACGGATGCCCGCCGCAGATCAAGGGGAAACTCGAACATTTTATTTCCCGCAAGGCCATGAACATTGACAGCCTGGGCGAAGGGAAAATTGAAATACTCTTTGACAACGGACTGGTTCATAATTATGCCGACCTGTATGACCTGACATATGACCGCCTGATCGGGCTTGAAAAAACCTATGAATCTACCGTAAATAAAAAGGAGAAAAAAATAAGTTTCCGCGAGAAAACCGTTGACAACATCCTGAACGGGATCACAGCATCAAAAAAGGTCACCTTTGACCGTGTCCTGTACGCATTGGGCATTCGCTTTGTCGGTGAAACTGTGGCAAAGAAACTTGCCTCCCATTTTGGCTCCATCGACAAACTTGCAGCAGCAGATTACAACATGCTGGTAGAAGTGGAAGAGATCGGTGACAAGATCGCCCAAAGCATTCTTGCATGGTTTTCAGTGACCAGGAATGTCGGGCTCGTTGAAAGGCTTGAAGCAGCGGGACTCAGCTTCACCCTGGATGAACCGCTTGTTGCCCGTATCAGCAACAAGCTCGCCGGCCTCACTTTCGTGGTAAGCGGCGTATTCACCCATTTCTCCCGTGATGATCTGAAGAAAGCCATTGAAGCGCATGGCGGAAAAAACATCGGCTCAATCTCGGCAAAAACCTCCTATCTGCTCGCAGGTGAAAACATGGGACCCGAGAAACGGAAAAAAGCGGAAAAGCTGGGAGTACTCATTATTTCCGAGTCCGGCTTCCTTGAACTCATCCGTTAATCTAACCTGTCATTTTTAATTTTTCATTTGTGCCTTATCACCTCCCCGTCAGCACATAAGGCGCCCAAACAGTCGGCATGGCAGTCTCCCTTCGATTTATCCATTGCAGTTTCACATCCCGCAGCGCTTCACTATAGGTTTTCCCTGATAGCCACGACCGGTAAAAATCGAGCATGAACTCTTTGGCCAGTTGGTCGGTTACATTCCATAAGGTCGAAAGGATGTTGCGGACACCGGCCCTCAGGAAAAGCCGGGTCAGTGAACTTTTTAAGATTCCTGCTTTCAGCCTTGCGCCGCTGGAAGCACAGCCATTCAGCACAAGTAAATCCGCCTCCGGCTTCATCATTTTAAGGTCATCCATGGTCAGAAGCGCCTCCTGCAGGTGGTTGCTTTTCCCTCGTGGGGTGCAAGCGGAAAACAGAAATCCTCCGGGTTTGTCATTTGCCTGGTCAGGAATACAGTGTGTTGCCAGGTGAACGATCCTGCCCCGGCATGCAATGGCAGAAAAAAACTCTTTTTGCGAACATTCGCCAAGGACCATGCTGGCCGGCAACCCCTTTTGACGAAATAGCGCACAGATCTCCCCGATTTCGCTCCTCGCACCGGGAAGTGCCTCGAGTTGCAGATTTTTGTCAAAAGTCGGGGAAAAACCCATAAAGGAAAACCGGGAATCATCGAGGGTAACCGTAACCCCTTCCGGGTCAGTATGATCAGATTCATTCCACCCTTCCGCGGGATCATGATATATTACTTCAAAATCCCGGACCAGGTAATTCAGAATAGCGGAATTGTCCACTGCCGTTGAGCAGTCGTTTCGAATAAAAGCCTCAAAAGGCAATCCCGTGAGCCGTTCATCCGGTACGATGATCAACCGGTGCCTTCCATTCAAGAAACTCCGGACAGGTTCAATCAAAAACAGGTATAGAATTTCACCGGGGACTGTGAAATTATCTGGTTCGGCAGATTTCAACTTTTTCCGGAATGCCGTAAGGCTGCACCAGAAGAGTTGATCAAGGGACTGAACGGTAAAAAAAGTCGATTCCTTCGCAATGGCACTGACCTGTGCCGAAGAATCGGTGAGTTGATATGTCAAAAACACTTCATCGGCCGTAAGGTGACTCTGAACGATGCCGACATTTTCAACCAGGCCAGGTGGCTGGGGAATTGCATCCTCCCTGATTCCCAGGATCATGATCCAGTGTGAAATAAGCATCAGCCAGGTATATTTGGTTTTCATCCGGTTAGATTTTAATACCCGGTAAAATGGTAAACTTTCCCATAACCATCAGGTCATCGCCCGATAAGATCTTCCAGTAGTAGAGTCCTTCACGAAAACCTTTGGTCTCCAGGAAATATTTTCCGGTATGATCAAATTGAATTTCAGAAACCATTCTTCCCTGGTTGTCCAATACTGACAGGGAAAGCGGTTCATGCTGATCAACGCATCTCCATGCAAACATCACCTCGGTTCCGCCGGGTATGGAGAGGATCACACCGGGCGAAAGCAACTTGAACCCTCCTGCCCGCATTGCCGAACCGATTAAAAGTTCGAACCCGGCCAGTGGTTTGAAGTTTGCGATGCCCAACCCCTTGTGCGACTCATCCTTAAGGAGAATGGAACCATGATCCCCGGAATATTGAAATTCAGATGTGTGCCCCGGCCGGCCGGATTCATTTTCCTTCTTCCTCTCAAACTCACCCGGATGGCTGATTGCAGAGAGCCCGGTCGGGGTCGTATGTGTCCCGAGAAAATAAAAAAGTCCGCCGATCATGGCAAAGAACCACACCGATGCCGCGATCATCAGGGTGTTCATCACCCGGCCTCCTTTTTCATTTCTCATGGAAGCAGACTTGATCTTGGTCATCAGGTCGATAACATCCCCATCCATGAGAAAACGGTTCAGGCGCGCATCCAGGTAAACCTCCGACCGGAGCAGGGGGTTGTCGTTCATCCGCTCCTCGAAAATTGCCTTCTCATATTCGTCAAGTTCGTTGTTGTTGAAGCGATCAATCCAATCACTTGAAATTTCGTTTTTTTTCATATCTCAAAAATTGTCGGTATTCCGGGTCATTCAGTATTTTTCTTCGAAGCATTTTCTTGCATAAATATTTGCGTGTTTTTACGTAGTCCTCGTCCCTGTACTTCATCAGACTGACGATCTCCTTATAGGATATCTTCAAACAATAAAGTTGCAGAAGGCGCATGCAGTCGACGGGCAGGAGCATGAGGTTTTTATAAAACAGCCTTTGCTCCTCGAGACTCTCCTCCGAACGTTCCAGATCATCCAGAACATAGCTCTCCTTCTCCTCGTGCACCTGGTAATCCGCCTGGTAAAGCAGCCTGTATTGACGTTCAAGCTTTTGCAGCCACAAATGCCTGCTGATCGAAATGAAATAAGTTTTCAGGCTGCAGTGCAGCACAAACTGCGGGTCCATCACCCGTTCGAACAAAACGATGATGGTGTCATGGATCAGGTCCTCCATATCCTGGCGGTTCCCGGAATTGTGTTCCAGGTAATTCCGTATGATCGGATAAAATTCCTGGTACAAAAAATTGACACAACTGCTCTTCCTCTGACGCAGTCCTTCGATGATCTCCCTGTCCGTATATTTGTATATCATGGTCGCGAGTTCTATGGTTTAATCCGTTTTGATCCAAAAAGTGAATCCATTGTTCATAACTTCATAGAATGCCCTTTTATATAATGACAAGTCAAAATCAGAATTCGTTGCAGTGATAAGAAAATAAATATTTATTCCCGGATGATCAGGTTTGCCTTTATGCTCCTTTTAACCTATATTTGTCAAAACAACAATCCATGAAAAACTTCCTGCTGATAATCTTTGCGATGATGCTCGCCTTGTCCGTGGTTGCGCAAAGGCCCCGGATTAAAAAAGGTGTTTTTTTCAGGAACTGTCAAAGGGAAGAGCCCGTGGTTAGGGAGCCCGTGGAGAAAACCAGCTTTTCTCCTGTTGCATCCGTCCATCACCGAGCGAATAACGGCGATAAGCCAAACATCGTCACTGTGCTTGACCTGGGAACTTCTGCCAGTGTTTTCGGTTATTCACGGGGAACCAGGACGATGGTGTGGGCCGATGATAACCTGAACGTCGTTGTCAATTTCCACAGGATGGGACCAGGATCAACGCCGCCGGCACTGTCGGGCTACCTGGGGATGGATATTGGCCTGAACATGGGGGAAACTCAGGCAGACTGGACCACGCAGGTCCAGGCATACCGTGCCAACCTTGCAGCCGTTCCCGATTATTATGATGCCTGCAGGTATCCCTCTGCGGCCCTTTACAACCCGGCCGGCAACCTTAATCCTGCAAATGCATTCCTTGCCTTTTTCGCGCCAAATTATGCCAACCTCATCGTCAGCGGTTTCGGCGGGTACAGCTTTGGCACAGCCAACCTGGTGAACCATGCCGATACTACGAAACGCCTGCGATGGTACGATGGCCTTCTATACACCAATATTCCCGACGGATTTACCATATCCGGCGCTGGAATAGCCCATATGGTCGACCTTGACATGAATATTGAATCAGGAACTCCATCCTACCAGGACAGCGTGATCTACGGCAGGGGCCCCTGGAACAATACGACAAAGGATTTTGATTATACATTCAGAAAGATCGCGTTCCCATGCCGGGATGCTGTTCCGGCTGCCGATTGCAAAATTGCCGCCTCACCCGATGGCAACACCGTATGGATGTCGGTGCTGACAAATTATGCCTACGGCACCCCGCTCCTCGACTCAACCTACTATCCGCTGGTCAGGAAGTCGACGGATGGCGGCCTGACCTGGGGCCCGCCCATTCCGATCTATCTTGGCGGACCTGATGGAATTGCTGCAATTAAAAATCAATATTCCGATTATTTTATCTATACCTTGTTCGGCCAGCCGGTTCCCTCACGCGATGAGATACCTTATACCACTGCCTTCGACCACTCGATCAGCGTCGACAAATGGGGCAACCTGCATATAGGCGTTGCGGTTGGATATGCCCCGGGCGCCTATTCAATCACCACCGGCGTGGACAGCCTGATCAACATATATGATATTTACACCATCAATGGCGGGGCTTCCTGGCAAGGGGTTTTCCTGGGACACCTGAAGACATTCCGGGGTACATGGGGCAACTATACCAGCGATAACCGGACCTATGTTTCCAGGAACAAGGCCGGGGACAAAATGTTTTTCACCTGGAATGATACCCATATGGATGGAGAAGTGAATAACCAGGATCCGGATGTTTTTGCCCGCGGTTTTGACCTCATCCAGCACAAGCTTACCTCCCCTGATGCCGGTATGGATGCAAGTACTGTAACATTCCTGTGTGACATCACCCAGGAAGCTTACGGGCAGTGCACCTCTCCTATTGTATTTACAGACAACAGCAGATTCACGCTTCCCATCTGCACCCAGTGGTTTTCGGATGCAACCGCAGATTCCAGGTTCAAATACATTCCTGATTTTTCTTACATACAAAGTGACTTTACAGTACCCACCACCCTGATGGGTTTCGATGAGAAAACCGGTGAACTCCCTGGTGTGGCCGTTTTTCCGAACCCTGTAAAAGACCTTGCGAACGTATCAATGGACCTGAAACTGCCAGCGAATGTTTCTTTTGAAGTAACGAATCTTATTGGGCGACCGGTTTTGATTCAATATAAAGGGAACATGGAGGCCGGAAACCACCGGTTCAGCATCGATGCCGGCCATTTTTCCCCTGGTGTTTACTTCATCACCGTGCGTGCAAACGAACTGAAAGTTACAAAGAAGGTGATTGTTGAATAGCAACCTGGCCCTCAGGCCCACTATTTGAAGGTCATTCCCAGGTTATAGAACAAAAACGACCACAGGTCGGCGGCTTCATCGATCTGCTTGGCCGTTGGTTTGCCCGCTCCGTGCCCCGCCTTTGTCTCGATACGCACCAGCACGGGATTGTTCCCTTTTTGCTTTGCCTGCAGGGTAGCCATGAATTTAAAGGTGTGCGCCGGCACCACCCGGTCGTCATGATCGGCGGTGAAAGCGAGGGTGGCAGGGTATTCAACTCCCTCGCGAATGTTATGCAACGGGGAATATTTTACCAGGTAATCAAAACCCTCTTTCGTCTCACTCGTGCCATAGTCGCTTGCCCAGGCCCAGCCGATGGTGAACTTGTGATAACGAAGCATGTCCATCACACCCACCTGCGGAATGGCGGCCCTGAAAAGTTCAGGGCGCTGCGTCATGCACGCACCTACGAGCAAACCCCCATTCGATCCCCCCATGATGGCCAGGTGCGCGGGCGAAGTGTACTTTTCGGCAACCAGGTATTCGGCGGCGGCGATAAAATCGTCAAATACATTTTGCTTCCGCTCTTTCGTACCGGCCTTGTGCCACTCTTCACCATATTCGCCGCCGCCCCGGAGGTTCGCAACGGCGTAAATCCCACCGTTTTCAAGAAAGAGCAGCCTGCCCAGGCTGAAATTAGGGGTGAGGTTGATGTTGAAGCCACCATAGCCATAAAGCAGGGTGGGATTTGCGCCATTCAGCTTCATCCCCTTCCTGTGCACGATGAACATCGGGATCCTGGTTTTATCCTTGCCCGGGTAGAAAACCTGTTTCACTTCGTAGAGTTCCGGGTCAAAATCGATCTCCGGCCGGTTAAAAACATCTGATTTGTTTTGTGAAAGATCATATTTATAGGTCGTAAGCGGAAAGGTGAAGGAGGAATAACCGTAAAAAGCGACATTCTCTCCTTTTTTACCACTGAAACCAGCCATCGTTCCGATTCCCGGCAGGTTCATCTCATGCAAAACCTTTCCGTCAGGGTTGTATAAGAATGCCCTGGAAGATGCATGCTGCATATATTCCGCAACCAGTACCCCGCCTGCCAGGCTTACCGACTCAAGCACATCTTCCCGCTCGGGGATAAGGGTTTTCCACCTCCCCTGTCCTGGGTCTGCAGGGTCCACCATTACCAGTTTCTTCCTGGGAGCCTTATTGTTGGTCACGACAAGCAGCTTATCCCCCACATTGTCAACCACGTGGTATTCATAATCAAAGCCCTCTGTCAGTTGCCGGAAGGGCATCGCGGGTTTTGAAAGGTCGCGGCAATAAATGGCGTTTCCGCTGGTGGATTCCGATTCGTACAGGATCAGAAAACGCTGATCCTCGCTAACCGCGGCCCCGTAATTTCGCTGGGGGTATTTAAGGTTCTGGTAGATCAGCTTATCCTCCCGCTGGGAGGTTCCGACCGTGTGAAAATAGACTTTCTGAAATTCGTTTTTCTTCGAAAACTCCATCCCCTTTTTCGGCGCATCATACCGGCTGTAATAAAACCCGCTGTTTTGCCACGACATTCCCGAAAACTTGACCCATTCCAGGGTATCGGGCAAGACCCTGCCCGACTCAATTTCCATCACCTGCACTTCGTTCCAGTCAGAACCACTGCGCGCTATGCTGTATGCAAGGTATTTCCCGTCATGCGACACAGATGTCCCCGCCAGGGCGATGGTTCCGTCTGCCGAAAATTTGTTTGGATCCAACAACACCCGGGCCTCCCCTTCCAGTCCTTTTTTGACATACAGCACCGATTGGTTCTGCAACCCGTCATTTTTGAAATAGAAATAGCAGGATCCCTCCTTAAACGGAACACCATAACGCGGGTAGTTCCAGATGCGGGTGAGCCGTTCCCTGATTTTATCCCGGAAGGGAATCTTCGACAGGTAGTCATTCGTTGCCGCATTTTCAGCACGTACCCAGGCTGCCGTTTCAGCAGATGTGTCATTTTCGAGCCACCGGTATGGATCCGCTATCTTTGTGCCAAAATAATTATCAACGGTATCAACCTTTTTGGCCAACGGGTATTTGATCGCGATCTTATGTTTACAACCATTCATAGCGAGAAGTGTGACAACCAAAAGGAAAAAATAACGATTTTTCATGGGTCGTGTTTTAATATTTGCATTTTTACCTCCAATTGAGGAGCAAGTTGCAATATTTGCAGTAAATTTATGGCATTAATTGGTCACATGAACCATAACAGGAAATTGAATGGAGAAAATGGTCAGAAGCATCACCGTTACACAGCATGATTATATCATCAGGAATGTCAATGATGAAGAGGTCGACATCCATGGTCATCCGAACCATTACAGTGAATATGATCCCGACGGCCGCCCGTTGAAGGAGATCAGTTATAGCCGCCAGGGAGAGTTTGAAGAGATGTACCAGTATGGATATGACCCGCAGGGAAACCTGGTGCATGAATCCTACTTCCCCGTGGAGGATGAAATTGCCGAAGAAAAAACCTTTGTCCGCAACGAAGCCGGCCAGGTCCTCCGGGCGCTGAAACATTACCAGGACGGATCGCTGGATACCATTGCCTATGAATACAATGATGCCGGTGCACTGATCAGCCGGGTTACCACCACGGATGAGGGTGAAGTTGAACAGGTTGAAACATTTGAATGGGAAAATGGCGTGATGGTGAAACACCAGGTAACAGACGAATCGGGCGAGCCGATCCCGGGGCCGGATGAAAGCCCGCTCAAACCCAATCAAACCCGAATTACGCACAATGAAAAGAACCAGGTTGTTACCGAGGAGGAGCTGGATGAGGATGGTGAAGTTTACATGACGGTCAACCGCACTTACAACGAGGATGGCCTGGCCGACGAAGTGGATGTGGTCATCGACGGACAGGGGAGAGCCATCAGCCGGCATTATTTTCTTAAATATGAATATACCTTCTTCGATTAAACAACGTTATTATCTGCATGAAAAGCTATCTCCTAATCCTTATCAGTGCGATTTTCCTGATCCCCTTTTCAGGTTGCAAGAAGAAATCATTTGACCCCACCGGCAAGACGATTGAAAATTTTATCGGGACATGGAAAGGAAACATTTCAACCTTTAAGAACAACCAGTTGTTAAAGGAATACGGCACCATGGTGATCTATCCCGATGCCGGCGGCAAATTACTCTCAGGAATCCTCTTCATGAAGGAGACCAGCGTTTTCCACTCGTTTCAGTTTGTCAAAGGAACCTTATATTTCAAAGTCGTCAACAACGACCCTGCTAACGTGATGTGTCAGAACTGGAGCCTTGGGGGATATGCGGTATTTTCTGATGAGGGTAAAATCGACATCCGCATCACCGGGAACGAATGCGGCCAGCTCGGCGATGAATTTATCAACTGGCTTGGCACCATGGCAAGTGTGCAGGTTCCGGCCGATTCTGTGAAATATTTCAATTTTGCAAAAACCGGGAATTCCTGGTCGTACAAAGTCACCCTTAAAAATGGGGACTCCTGCCATGTCCAGAAACTGGTCAATAACGTAACAGCCAGTTACCAGTTCAGCGGCGCAACCACTCAGACCTGCGGATGGGCCGGGCAAAACAGGAGCTTTAATTGGATTGTTTCCCCATCCGAATTTTCGGTAGTGAATGATTCCACCCTCAGTGAAAAACCATGCACTTTCCCGATCAATGCAAAACCAGGCGTGGTTTATAACTCATATGTAAACAGCGACACACTCACTGTTACCCTCCTCGACACAACCGCGGTCATTACCACCGCGGCAGGCAGTTACTCCTGTTTCAGGTTCAGGTATACCGGGCCTGTTCATACCGGCACTGTAAAATACACCAGGACTGCATACCTCTGGTTAAATAACAGGTACGGCGTCGTCAGGCAGGAGGTTCTTAACCCGCCCGATT
>CAIKNA010000218.1 GCA_903828645.1 uncultured Bacteroidales bacterium | reverse complement strand
GTGTAAACGGTAAATAACAATGCGAGATTTCGGCAATTAAGAATGCAAGAAATCGGTAAATAAGGATGCAGAAATTCGGTAAATAAGAATGCAGGATTTCGGTAAATAAGCATGCAAGTATCCTTCCTCGATTAGTTTCCCATTAGAGCAAAGCTGGAGATTTCCAGGGGAATTGCCCCCGGGGGCAATTCCCCTGGAAAATGTCTCCTTAAATTTTTCTGACTTTTGGGGTCTAACCCAATAAGTCTGCTATGGAAAACTATGTCAATTTTTGGATTATGTATCATGAAGTACATCGTCATCATATTATGGGCTTGACCCCGCCCCAGATAGCGGAGTTCTTTGTGATGGATACACGAACGGTTAAAAAACTATTGTCTATGAGTGAGAAGGAATATGAGGATTATCGGGAACGCCTGTCTACCCGAACCAAGAAGCTCGCCCCCTATGAGGATTATATCAAAAACCGGATTGAGCATTGCCTGGATGCCTCCTCTGCGCAAGTACACGACTGGTTGAAAGAACATTACCCTAACTTTCCGCGGGTGAGCATAAAGTCTGTTTATAACTACGTGCTGTATGTGCGCAACAAGTACCAGTTGCTCAAAACATTTGATTCCAGATCGTACAACCAGGTTGAACAACTCCCTTCCGGAGCACAAGCCCAGGTTGACTTTGGTGAGTATAATATGACCGATGTTGGTGGGAACCGCAAAAAAGTTTACTTCTTTGCCATGGTTCTTTCACGTTCACGGTATAAGTTTGTCGTATTTAACGAACATCCATTTACCACGGAGACTGCAATAGCAGCGCATGAAGCAGCTTTTGCATTCATGGACGGTGTCCCAAAGGAACTTGTTTATGATCAGGATAAATTGCTGCTGGTCAATGAAAACAAGGGCGACCTTCTTCTCACCCACGCTTTCCGTTCATACTGCCAGAGTCGGCCATTTAAATTGCATTTCTGTCGAAAAAGTGATCCGCAGAGTAAAGGGAAAATAGAAAATGTTATCAAATACATCAAATATAACTTTCTCAGGGGCCGGAGTTATTATAGCATTCCCACACTGAATGACCAGGCGATCGATTGGCTGGGCCGCACTGCAAATGCCAAAGTGCATTCGGCCACATTAAAGGTTCCACGGCTGGAATGGGAGGCTGAGCGATTGTTTCTTTTCCCGTTCAAATTACCCTTTGATTTTGCCAGGGAAAATCCGGCGTACAATGTCACAAAAGATAATGTGATCCATTTTAAGGGCAGCTGTTACTCGGTTCCTGATGATACGTTCCAGAGGCCAAAAGCAGAAGTATTTGTCCGGGAGCAGTATGGCTACCTTTCCATCTTCAATAACGATGGCGAAGAAATTGCCCGTCATCCTATATCTCTGCTCAAAGGTCAGTTAGTGCGCAATAACAACCATAAGCGCGATCATACCAAAAAGATAAAGGAATTGATCAATCAGGCGACACAGTTGTTCTCCGATGAGAATAAGGCGAGCGGGTACCTCGAAAACATTCATCAGCAAATGCCCCGCTATGTCCGGGACCAGATAGGCATGATTGCTTCAGCAGGAAAAAAATACACCAAAGACGAAATGGATCAAACACTGGCTTACTGTCTTGAAAACAGCCTGACAAAGGCTGCTGACTTTGAGCCGGTGTTGCTTTCATTAAGACAGGCAACAACAGAACTTCCCTCGTTGGAGACTGAGGTTCTGCACCTTCAAAACAGTAAATACCGGATCCAGCCACAAACCAGCAGTATATCAGATTATAATAAAATACTTCTCTAACCATGGAAACAAAAACAGAAAACCTGTGTAACCTTGCACGGCAACTCAAACTCACCGGCGCAGGTGGAGCGATGAATGACCTGTTGATCAATGCTCAACAAAAGCAAATCAGTTATCTTGATTTTGCATTCGGATTACTGAATGCAGAGATCGAGCATCGGAACCGGCAGAATCTAACAAAGAGGCTCCGTAACGCAAAATTGCCGGCAGATCATGACCTGGGGATGTGGCAGGAAAATCACCTCAGTGGGATATCCCGGCAGCAATTAACCCAATTGCGGGAATGTATCTGGCTGGAACAAAATTTTAACATCATCCTGATGGGACCCAGCGGAACAGGAAAAACCTTCATCGCTGCTGGTCTGTGTTATGAAGCCTTGCTCAAAGGGTATAAAGCCTGCTTCAGAACGATGGAACAACTGATCCATCTGCTTAAAATGAAAGATATCACCAAATCGGCAGCCCGTGAATATCTGGTCCTGCTCAATGCTCATCTGTTGGTGATTGATGATATTATGATGTTCCCCATCGAACGCAAACAATCAGTATCCCTGTTCAATCTCATCGATCATCTGCACCAGAATGCCTCTATTATCGTCACTACAAACAAAAGTCCCGATGACTGGGTGAAGGTTCTTGACGATGAAGTCCTGGCCGCAGCAATCCTGGACCGGTTGCTTTTTAAGTGCGAAGTTGTGAAATTATCCGGGAAATCGTACCGGCTGGAAAACAGAAAAACGATCTTTGAAAATAACGTTCTTTAATATTTTGTTTCTTTGCAAATCGGAAATTAACGATGCAGATTTACTTGCATTCTTATTT
>CAIKNA010000217.1 GCA_903828645.1 uncultured Bacteroidales bacterium | reverse complement strand
TTACCCGGGCCGAGATTTTCTATATCTTCCGTGGTTGCACCGGTGATCCAATCAATTGTATAGGGAGCTGTTCCGCCGTTAACGATAAGATTGATACTGCCATTGTTCGTACCATGACAGGTGACCGGGTTCACCACCGCACTCAATGCAATGGGCGGGGGTTCGGTGATGATCCACGATCCGGTTTGCGCACAGGCATGCATGTCGGTTACGCTCACACCATAGTTGCCCGGGCCGAGATTGCCTATATCTTCCGTGGTTGCACCGGTGATCCAATCAATCGTATAGGGTGCTGTTCCTCCGTTAACGGTAAGATTGATGCTGCCATTGCTGGCACCAAAACAACTGACGGAGGTAATGATAGTAGTTAATAATAGTGCATCGGGTTGAGTTATCGTATATGAAGAAACGGCTTTGCAGTTATGGGCATCTGATATAGTTAGGGAATATGCTCCTGCCATTAAGTTATTGATGCTTGACGTGGTGGCCCCGGTACTCCATAGATTGGTATATGGAGGGGTTCCTCCAAGGATGGAGCCAATTGTAATGGAGCCATTTGTGGCGCCAAAGCAACTTGCATTTGTAATTGAGGAAGTGTTTGTTATTGCAGGAGGTACTGATATCGTATTGGAAGTGGCCGGGTTTCCTGTGGTACATGAGACGTTTGATGTCAGTACACATGCAATAGCATCATTATTTGCCGGAGGATAGGTAAATAAAGGGTTGTTTGCACCAACATTCAAGTTATTTACCTTCCATTGATAAATCGGGACTGTCCCTCCATTAATAGGGGTAGCCGTAAACGTAACCGCAGTTCCTGAACAGAACGGATATGGAGAGGGTGCAATCGATAAGCTGACGGGCAGGTATGAATTAACTGTCATTGTCACTGTATTCGAGGTGGCAGGATTTCCGGTAGCGCAAGTCGCATTGGATGTCAATACACAAACGACAGCATCGTTATTTGCCGGAAAATATGTGAAGCCAGGGCTGTTTGTTCCCGTATTGACTCCATTCACTTTCCATTGATATGAAGGGGATGTTCCGCCATTTGCTGGTGTTGCAGTAAATGTAACTGAAGTACCCGTACAAACAGGATTTGCTGAAGGAGCAACAGATACGCTTACAAGGAGGTTCGGGTTCACATTGATAGTCAAAGTATTGGTTGGCAATGGACCACCACAGGTTCCTGATGCATTTTGAATCTCCCGGTAATATGTTTTACCCGTTAATATCCCTGGTTGGTAATTACGGTTTGTGGCAGCGGAGATATTTGTAAATGTCAGATTGTCTAATGAACTTTGCCACTGGTAAGTGGGTGATGAGCCATTTGACGGTGCTGTGCCATTTAATTGGGCCGGTGCAGTGCCGCTGCAAATCGTCTGGTTTGAACTGATGGAACCAACGGTTAAAGTCGGGTAAACCGTCACATTGTAGGTGGTTGGGGCAGATGCTTTGCATCCATTGGTATTGGTGTAGTTCACCTTAACATTTTTCATGCCTGCTGTATCCCAGGTAACCGTAATCGCACTTGTACCGGCTCCGGCAGTAATTGTGCCGCCGGATATCGTCCAGAGATAGCCGGTCATTCCAGTTTGGGTCGAATACAGATTCCCTGTTGAGTGAATACATGCTGTGGCAGGCCCGGTAATAGCCGGTACAGGCAGGGGGTTTACTATTACTTGCACCGATCCCCCGGCAATTCCTCCCGGGGGCGGTGTGTAATGTACCTCAAGATAAAAGTTGTCGGTGCCATAGCCCGGTGTGCCAGGCAAAATAACAGGATTCTCCTGGTTTGAAGTCCAGGAACCGCTGGTATTATGCCAGGCAAAGGTTGCCCCCGGAACCTCGCAACCGGTTAAGTTGCAAAATAAATTGATCGGTGTTCCGTAACATACCGGATTTGGCGAAGCATATTGTGGCCGGGCTGTAAATGGGAAGGCTGTTATAAATATGATGAAAATCGTAAACAAAACAGCTTGCTTTACAGAAAAAGTAATAACAATTGTTTTCATAATAAGATGATTTACAGGTGTAATAAACCAGTATTTTCAAATGAGAAAGCTATAAATCAATAATGCCCGTCACTCCTTATTCATGACGCAGGCAATGGGTATTATAAGGACAATATTAAGGAGATTATAAAAAAAATACTACACCAATGAGCAAACGGTATCTCCCCTTGATTGAACGGTTATTTTTATGATTGAATGGTTGGAATGACTAAAGATCAGCTATTTAAAAAAAAGTGCCTTTATTCCTTCTGTGCCTATGATCGGCAACAGTCAGGTAAAAGGCACTTTGATGGTCATCCAGCCGGAGTTGGAATGGTTAATCCACCAGGCAATTATTGCTTGATGATCTTCCCTGTCCCGGTCAGTTTCCCGGTGACTACACGTATGAAGTAGACGCCGTTCGGCTTTCCGTCGAGTGAAAGATCATACTTCAACTTTCCGGAAAGATTTTCGGAGAAGATGCGTTCTCCATGCATTCCGTACATTTCGACGCGGAGTCGGGCCCTCTCTTCAACTCCCCTGAGTTCCAGTGAGAAGCCGCCGGTGGTCGGGTTGGGGTAGACCGTGAAGAATGATTTTTCACCTTCGGTGGCCGTTACGCCATAGCCGGAGAGTACCTTGCCTGCTGGAGGAACTACCTGGTAGCAGAAAGGGCCTTCGGGATCGATATAGCCATGCAGGTAACCTCCCGGCTGAACCGTGGTGCCTGTCATGAAGTTGATCTTTTCCCCGGCAATGAAAGTTGCTTCACCACCATCCATCACCGTAAACAAGGTGCCGCCTCCGGCCACAGTAATGGTACTGGTTGCATCGTAACAGGCTGCAATCCCGGCCGGAACCGTTTCGTTCCCGATGCTGAGGTTCGCCATCCCGGCAATGAATGATTTATCAGCACCATACGCCGTTCCTTCGGAGTTGGTCCCGACACAGCGGAAATGGTAGGTTGTTCCCGTTGCAAGGCCGGTAATAGTGGCGATCACAGGGGCAGGGATGACTCCTGTCACAGGAGAAGGAGATGCGGTGACGACATTCCCATAAGAGTTTGTATGTCCCCACTGGAAGGAAACAGTTGTGTTGAGGTTGTTTGCCGAGACGGTTCCATTCAGCTGTGCTGTCGACAACCCGATTCCGGCGGCATTATTGGTAATCACCACGGGGGGGTTGCCATCCACGCAACAGATCATCACACCGTAATCTTCAACCTCTCCAATAGTTACCGGGGCTCCAACGGGTTGTGTCGGTCCAAGTCCGGGGGTATCACTAATCCTGAACCGGGCGTACGTATACCCTTCCGAGCCTGAGGGAACAGGCACGGCAATATTCAGAGGCCAGCCCTGGTGGAGAGGATCGTTACAACATTCAGTACCTGCATATGGAATCTGGTAGTCTGTGATGATATGCTCAGCAGAACCGGCTGAATTATCCCATACCTGGTCATGGTTAAAGTCGATCCACCCGTTTAAATATATGGTGCCATAAGCCAGGTAATTGTGAGGATAGATGGTTACCAGGTTGTTTGTTGCCGAGAAATTGGCAGGAAATACAACACCGTCTTCATCATCAGTTGCATGGGTATCGTCTCCGTTGGCTGTTGAAGTCGGCTGACCGTCGTTTTCAGCATCGATGTTATCTCCTAACCTTACATGGCAATCGGCAAAATGGCGGGCTCCAAGATTCGCTTTGAGTGTCGGGTACCGGGGGATGCCGGCTGCATCTGGGGCATCGCCATAATCAAGGAGATCGACCGGGGAGGGATCCAGGAACACCTGGTAATCTTCCACTTCCCCGTTTGGTGCCAATCCTGTATACGAGAGGTTCTGGACCGTACTCAACCGGAAGCGGGCATACGTAACCTGGGACTGGAATATTGTAGGAACATTGAAAATAATGTGCCCGCTGTAGGGTCCGGGGGGTATTACGAAGTTCGAAAGAACCTGGTCTCCTGCGTCCCACCCGTTGCGGTCAAAATCGATCCATCCCTGCAGATATGCCGTCTGATCCAGGTAGTTATAGGTTGTAAAAGTGATCATGTTTGTTCCCGAATAGAGTGTCGGAATCGTTACGCCGTCTTCGTCGTCGATGTTGTTGATATCATCCCCGTTTGCCAGGATGGTTGGCTGTCCGTTGAATTCACTGTCAATGAACATTCCCAGTTTTAGATCCGAGATGGCGTGGCGGGCTCCGTTGCTTGCCTGCAGTGTTTTATAGGGAGAATCCGGCAAATCGCCAAAATCGCATACGAGGGTTGTGACTGAAACATTGCCTCTCTGCACACAACCGTTAGCATCAACCACAGTAAGGTAATAGGTTCCCGCTGATAAATTTGACAGGTTCGCCGTTGTCGCACCGTTGCTCCAGTAATAGGAATAAGTTGGTGTTCCCCCGGTGACTCCTGTTGTAACCGAGCTGTACGGGCAATCGGGTATTACATTAAACCACAACTGCATGGGCGGAGGATCCGTGAGGGTCACGATCTTTGTGGCTGAATGTCCGGCTGCATCTGTCATAGTGATGGTATATGTACCGGCCGGATAAATGGACATCGTTGAAAAACCATAGATGGAGCAGGGATAGTTGCATGAAAACGGGGAACCGGGACACGGGGTGATCTGGACCGTATAATCGGCAGTGCCTCCGTAAGGAGTGATGCTGAATGCACCCAATCCTCCCGGGCAGGGCGGGTTGAAAGGAATAACATTAAATCCGAAAATTACGGGATCGATGTATACCATGTAGTCTTCCACTTCGCCGAACGGGGTGACCGAACCGGGGGTGTTTTCAGGTCCCAGGTCTGGCATATTGCTGATCCTGAAACGGGCAAACGTGTATCCGGGCAGGGCACCCGATGGCACACCGGGAACGCTGATTGTTGCAGTTGTGCTGCCCGACGGGCTATCATAGGGGACAGGATAGTTTGTTAAAATCTGTTCACCCGTGCTCCATACCGAATTTTGATCGAAATCGATCCAGCCCTGCAGGAAGACCATTCCTGCACCCAGGTGGTTCCGGGTTTTAATATTAAGCGTTATGGAGGAGGCGCCCCGGTATAAAATTGCCCCCTGCCAGTTGCCTGACGTTTTGGGCGGCCCGATAAAGACAATGCCATCCTCATCATCCGGGGTGCCGGCCATATCATCTCCAAGCGCCTGGCTCTCCGGCTGCCCATTGGTCTCGGCGTCAACGTAATCACCCAGTATCAGGTTCCCGGTGATCATGTGTCGTGCCCCGTTATCATTAATTTTGGTCGGGTAATATGGAGCAGCAGTGACATTCTGAGGTGCATCCCCGAAATCCAGCCGGGTGATAGTATCAATATTTACCCAGTAATCCTCTACTTCGCCATTTACAGCAAGGCCATAAGGCTTTGGGTTGATCCGCGGATAGTCGGTAAACCTGAACCGCGCATAGGCAGGGCTGTGAGCAGTGTTGGAAGGAATGGTCAGGACATAGGAATGTGTTCCTGCCAGTACTGGCAGGTTGGTCAATACCTGTTCAGCAGGCAAATCCCATACCTGGTTATGGTTCAGGTCGACCCATGCATTCAGGTAGCCATTCACTGAAGCGTTTACATCGATGGTATTGTTGCCCGGAGCCAGCGCATATAACTGGAGGCCATTTTGCGTGATGCCATCTTCATCATCGGGTATGTTGTTCAGATCATCTCCCGTGGCAAACTGCGAAGGAATACCATTGTATTCACCATCAATGTATGCCCCCAGCCTGATCCCCGGCACGATGACGTGGCGTGCGCCATTGCTTGCAAGGAGGGTCGGGAAGTCGGCCGGGTTACTTGCAGCATCCGGTAAATCACCGTAATCGCAGAGAACATATTGCACATTAACATTGGACGACCAGATAACTGTATCCGGGGCGACCGGCCAGGCATGCAGTGTCAGGACAACAGTTGAATCATTTTCACCGGGCGTGTACACAGGATTGAGCAACGCCGGGTTGTTAAAAGTACCATATCCCGAAGTAGTCCATAATAGTGCACTGTAATTGATGACCGGCACAACATAAGGTATGTAAGGCTCACGTTTGCATATTTTATTATTTTTTGGTTCACAGGGTTTTACGTATAGACACAAAACCCCTGCAGTATCGATGCACCCGTAGAAATTCTTAACGATAACCGATATCCTATGGAGTCCCGGGACAGTTGAAGAAAAGAGGCAATTTTGCCCTGAACCGCATGCCAGCGTGTAATTCCCGTTATCATACCAGGAAATATCCTGGTAGGTCGGATTGAAATTGTTAAAAGGAGCCGTGTGATCAAGCGGCAGCGGAATATAGAGTGGATAAACATTGAAAGCTGTTGGAGTAGATTGGCAAATGGTATCGCAACCCAGCGGGAAGAGGCTTAAATCTGGCTTCGGGTAAACAAAGCCCGCGTCTGCCTCGGCACTGCAACCCGTTTCCTTGTCGGTGATGGTCAGTGCGTAATAACCGGGCAAAATTGGGGTGATCGTTGGTGTGGTCACCCCGGTGCTCCACTGGTAGCTATACCTGGCCGGATCGTTGGGATTTGGAGCAAATGCAGGAGCCGGACCTTCGCACACATTTAGTGTTGGTACGCTGAGGACCGGTTTTGCATAAAATGTCAGACAGATGGTATCCCACGCCTCGCACCCTGTAACATTGTCGGTGACCTTCAGGATAAAATGGTATGATACCGGTAGGGTAGCAGGCATCATCACCGTGATGGTCAGGGCCGACGACACGTTGCCGGGGTAATAAGTGGCGAATGCATCACTGCTCCAAAAATAGGCGTAGCTGGCATTGGTATATTTTGATGCCAGGTAAACAGGAACGGTGGTAGACGGCAATGCACAAAAATGACCATCCCCGATGAGTTTTATTTTGGCGACCGGTGGGGTTATTTTATATGCATAGATATGGTTTGACAGGGATGTGCAGGGATAGCTGTTCGATACCTGTAGCCAGTATTCACCATGTTTCGTGGTGGTGTAATTCATAGCTGTAGCGCCGGCGATGGCATTGCCATCCTTAAACCACTGATAGGAGCTCATACCCGGGCAACCGGGCAAGGTTACCGAATGTCCCGGGCAGAATGGGAAGAGGGTGGGGTTTATCGTGCATACAGGCGCTGGATTCACCGTGATGGTTTTGGTCTTAACCGATGTACAACAACCATATGTGGCAGTCAATGTAACGGTATAGTTGGTCGGCGCTATCGGTAACGAATATGCATGGTATGGCGAATCCATGAATGATGTGGCACCATCGCCAAAGGTCCAGAACAACTGGCAGCCGGGTATCGACGGGATCGCGGTGAAGAGTACGGGCTGTCCAGTGCAAACCGGGTTCGGGTTGATGGTAAAATCGACCGCGCAATTAACCGGACAAGGGGGTGGCCCAATTACACAGTCTGCGATCTGAATAATGGTATAGACCGTCGCACTGCATATGGAATTTGAAACAGTTACGGAGAAAAAGTAATTCCCTGCACCGTTGAAGGTGCCAGGTGGAACACTCCAGCTATTGGTGGTTGGGCCGACAGTACCATTTGGACCGTTCCATGTGTAGGAAGAGTACCCGGGTGTTGCTGTGAGGACCAGGCTGGTTGGCATCTGTGGAAGACAATATATCCTTTGCGGCGTGGCGGTGATCGTCACTGAAGGCGGGTTTATAATGACCGCAGTAGCATAACTGGTACCACTGCAGCTGGAAGCTGTAATTGTCACGGAACTGTTCGGTGTTCCATGCCAGAGAACCGTTATATCATTGCCTCCCTGCCCGCTCAGGATGGTTCCCTGGTAAGGGGGAGATATCGTCCATTGAATCCCGCCGGTTGGGATACCACCGGCGTACCCGGCTGAATAATGTCCTGTCTGATCCACACAAAACGTGGTTTTCCCGTTTGTTTCCGTTACATTTGGAGGCCCAAAGGGATTTACAAGCAAGAAGGTTGGTAATGACGGACAGTTCACCCCCGGGCTGATCTCCTTATCCTGGAATACCTTTATTGTCCATGGGCCCAGACCTGTCAGGTGGACAAATGCCGAATCCTGGTCAGTCCCGAATTGCGAAACGATGCTCCCCGTTCCTGAAAACAATGACCAGTGGAAAAGGGCGTCCTTCGTGTCTGATGTAATGGTATATGTATAATAGCTGCCCGGACAAACCTGTATCGGTCCGGCAATCGTTCCAAGGATTGGTTTTGCCACTACCTGAACAATTTTGATGGCATTCGTATTGCAGAAAACTCCCGGGGATACAGGGGTTGCAGTAATGGTATAAGTACCCGGTATGTTCCAGGTAATGGCTGTCCAGACACTACTCCCTGCCGGCACCGTGGCCCCGGATGGTGTAACCGCCCAATTGGCAGTCCCGTTGGCATAATAGGTGGAGGTGGACCCTTCACATACTATTTCATCCCCGGTGAATGAAAATACAGGAAGTACATTTACGGTTATCGTGTTCATCCCGGGGGGGCAACCGGCTTCAGGGTTGTTGTACTGGCAATTGATCGTGTAAGTGCCTGCATTGATGAAGGTGATGTTGACTGTTGCTGTATTCCTATCGGTTCTGTTAAACGAATAGAGGGCCCAGGAAGGAACCGGTGTAACTGTCCAGGTATAGTAGGTTCCGGGCATGGAGGGCAATGCATAACTGCCTGACGAACCAGCGCATAACGTTACAGGGCCGGTGATCGGCAAATTCGTATACATTACCGGGACATTCAGCACGGTTGTTCCACTGCATTGCGTGCAACCAGGAGTTGCGAGCCTGACCGTTGTAGGACCGGAATAGGGGAAATTCCACTTAACTTTGATGCATTGCGTACCGGCACCGGAAATGATGGTTCCCCCCGTCACGCTCCAGTTGTACGGGGTGCACACAATCGATGTGCAAAATGAGGAGGTGTCGAGCGGACAAAGAGTTCCTTCCCTGCATTCGCTGCAACAGTTATAGATTATGTCGGGCCCGACTTCAGGCAGCACGACGATCTTTTTCGAAACGGTATCCGTGCATCCGCAGGGTACTTTCATCTCGACGGTATTGTTGCCCACGTGTACAACCTCGAATTTTCCCTGGCCCATGTCGGTGGTTGTCAATACCACCTTATAGGTGCCCGGTGCCGCATAGGCATGAACGGGATTTGCATCCGTGGAGGTCGTGCCATCCCCGAAATCCCAGTGCAATTCACTTCCGCCCATAGATGTGTTGGTGAAGGATACGAGAGTGTTTTTACAAACCGGGGAGAGGGGGACGTAAGAGAATCCTGCATCCGGACCATCGATGAGGCAGATTTTCTGCATGATGGAATCACTGCAGCATGAATAATTTCCGATGCCCCTGATTACTACCTTGATAAAACCGGAGGTGCCCGAGCCCCACAAAATGGTCATGGGGTTGCCGGTGTAGCTCGTTGGTGTGCCCCCCGTAACGGTCCAGGAATATGTAAATCCCGATGAATTGGGAAATACCGTGTAGGTATGGGGAGTCTTTTTGCATGCGGCCATTGTGTCACAAGGGTAAGCGTTCGATGGAGCCAGGGATGGTGCCACAGGGCAGCAGGAGGGGTATGGCGGACAGATTTTAACCGCATCTTTCAGCACAAAATCTGGACAGCAAACCTGGGTGACGTTAATGGTAAGCGTTTTAGACGGACAATGTGAATCGGTCACTGTCACGGTATAGATTCCTGCCGGGATGTTTGAAAGGTCTTCGGTAGTTGCGCCATTGCTCCATTGATAGGTATACGGAGGCACTCCCCCTGAAACGGATAGATTGATGGAACTTAACGGGCAACCCTGGTTTACCATGGAGGAGAGCACCAAGTCGGGTATTACATATACTGTGAATGCATTCGAAGTAGCCGGATTCCCGGTTGTGCAGCCTGCGCTTGAAGTCAGGATGCAAACGACCTGGTCATTGTTCAACGGAACATAGGTAAAGATCGCACTGTTTGTGCCTGCATTTACCCCGTTGACTTTCCATTGGTAATATGGCGCTGATCCGCCATTGACTGGTGTGGCGGTAAACGTAACCGGTGTTCCCGCGCAAACCGGATTAGCAGAAATCCCGATGGATACATTAACGGAAGTATATACCGAGCAGGTGTCTTTGATGCAGCGGCCTGCAAATCCATCCATTTTGGCATAGGCGTAACGATACAGGTTTGTGTAGCCGTTATTCAGGTACCGGCTCCAGGCAGTGGTGGATGAACCTTCGGTGGAGGACCAGAAATATCCCATATATGACAAACTGCTCAACGTGCCGCTGGTTTGCCTGAAACCGCCGGGAAGTCCGGTAAACCCGCTTGAATTGGTCGCCCCTGTGTTCGGACTTGCCCAGTGGAGGGTGCCGGTTTCCTTCATAGCCCCCCCTGCTGCTGCAGTACCGCCCAAAAATATGGTCAGTTGCAACCAGTCTGCGTCGCTGGGAACCAACCATCCACCCGGACAAATTCCCGCCCGCCCGCTCGGGCTTGAATTGCTTGACGTCGTGTAATTCATCACTTCATCCCACTGGTAGAGCCCGCCATAAATGTCACAATTGGCGTCGAGGTCGTTATAACAGTATTTTTCGATGGTATTGTTGTTTGTCTGGTCCATAACCCCGTTGATCCTGGTTCCCACATTCAGGTTTTGCGCCATCCAGCATTGCGTTCCGATCAATACAGTGTTGTATGTTTTTCCATCCCTGGCATCCGCGAAAGGTTGTCCACATGCCGGGGAACAGGCTAAAATCGTTATGGCATTCGAGGTGGCCGGATTCCCGGTGACACAGGGTGCTCCGGATGTCAGGACACAGGTCACGACATCGTTGGATGCCGGGACATAGGTAATGACCGGGCTGTTGGTTCCGAAGGGCACGCCGTTTACGTGCCACTGGTAAGCCGGCCATGTCCCCCCGTTGGTCGGAGTGGCTGTGAATGTTACCGGCATGCCTGCACAGACCGGGTTGCCCGATGGTGCAATGATTATACTTAAAGGCAGCAACGGGTGCACGGTGACGGTCACCTCGTCGGTGCCGGTACATCCGTTGGGGGCGGAAATCCTCAGCTGGTAAGTCGTCGTAACCGATGGTGTAACTGTAATTGTTGGACCGGTGCCGGCCTGCAGGCCGGTAAGGTTATTATACCATTGGTATGTCGCATCCTGAATGACAGGTGTTCCTGTTAAGTTGGCACTTTGTCCTGCACAAATGGTCACATCACTACCAGCATTGGCCGAGGGGCAAAAAGGCTTGTTAAAATAAAAATTAGCCCCGCCGGTAAAAGCATAGACGGGATTGACGAGGTTAAAAGATTCGTATTGCCTGAATTGATATTCAAAGGGAGTCGTAGAACTGTCGCCTGGATAATAGTTGAAACTTACCAGAACCGGTAATATTTGATATGGGGCAAGTGTGATATTTTCAATGGAGGAGGTATCGGAAGTCAACTCGATGGCATATGGACTCTGCGGGTCATTGCTGTGGATTACCCCAGTGCCAATGCTTCCTCCAATGATCCATGCAGTATATAGCGGCTGGCCTAAATCAACCTTCACCTTGCCGCCGATGCCGGAGAATGGAGGCAACGTGGCTTCAACAAACGACAGTTTGTTTTTCGTAGGAGCGGAGGATGGATTGCCGACATCCATGTTATAGGCAAAATGTTTTCCCGCGACATTGTTTACAAAGATGACATTCTTTTGAACGATGTTGTTGTTTTCCTTGGCATTGATCGCGGCGTGCACGCCATTTACCTCATTGGTCATGGGGTCCTCGGCACTGACAAATCTTGCCAGTAAACAATATTCGGTTCGGTTCCCCGATACGCTGGGGTCGGGGAACTGGCTTGCAACCCACCATTTTTGCTCGACCACCCACTCTTCACCCGGTGCAAGTGTGACCAGGTTGGGGGTGCAGTTGTTTTGTTCGGTACCGTCAAGCACCCCGTTTCCGTTGGTATCGTCGCAGAACAATTCCTGCCACGAACCACACAGGTACCCGGGATCACACGCATTCCAGAGGTCATTTAAAGTAATTTTGTGGTAATAAAGATGAACATATCCCGACACCGTTGCACTTGCCCGGTTTCTCACTTTTGCATAGATATATGGAAGGTATTGAAAATTTTTCCAATAATCAGAATATTCGGGAGATTCATGCTGGTTTTCATGGGCATAACGCGGCGTCGTGTAGCCCGACAGTGGAGTGTCCTGAGAATTCCTGACCCATACATCATCCCCGTCCACCAGATTCCAGTAATCGCCCGGATCGGGTTCCAGCCCGATATCGCCGGGAACATCTTTAATATAAAGATCGGAATTGAGGAAGCCACCTTTGTAGACCATGTAACATGCACTGGATCCAATTTTACTGACACCGTATTTAATCTTCATGTAACCGGCATTGCCCCATCCCCAGGTTCCGGTTGTTGGTCCCCAGGAGTTTCTTAATATCCAGTAGCCATCCGTGCCATTATTGTCATCCCATCCGACAAGCACAACAGCATGATTAATATCAGATCCAATATCACCGGCAGTGAATATGGCAGTGGTGTTGTAGTAGTTCTGGAAATTAGGCCCGGCATGCATCCCTACCCACACCGGACCATAATTGTAAATAGCCCGTTTAATGTCGGCATCGGTGGGTGATGAGGGATTGGAAGAATTAACATAGGCCCATCTGTCTATTTTTTCATGATACGGATATATTGGCTTACAGGTGCCATTGAGGGCAGTGTAGGGTTCGTCAACCTCATAAACCGTTCCCGGCGATTGAAAATAGGGAAACGGAGTCCACCCGCCGTTGCAATGATTAAAGTAACAATTTACCAGCCACTGTTCTGAAAGATCTTTCAGGATATTGTCACTGATATTGATATTTGCCTCAAAAACCCCTGTCCCGGCAAATGCCCAGCAACTGCCGCATTGACCCTGGTTTTTAACCGGGCTGCACTTTGATCGCCAACTGAACGCTGTGGGGAGACCTGCCGGGGCAGGGGCATCAGAGATTCTTTCAGGCAGATGCACCGGACTGTATGTGCCTGTATATTGCCCGTTTGAAACTACTGTCATGCTAAACATCTCTATTGGCAAAGCCCCCGATTCGAATGGGCGCTTGTACTCCAGCTTCAGCGCGGAGATTCCCTGGGAAACCCCGATGATCCTGACGACCTCAATTCCGGGTTGTCCGACCAGGAAACCGCTAGTGGTATCTACCAAGAATTCCCAGGTACCGATTTGTTTGATGACAAGGGTGTCTATATTTTTTACATACCAGCCGTACCCCGTTGAAGGGTTTATGGGCAGCCTGAGTTCAAGAACATAGCTGACAGGCAGTATTTTAGTATGGTTGGAATCGGTTTGTACCGAAGGAATAAAATTGTAACATACCGGCGACGGAGCCCGGCATCCGTTGGCATTGGAGTAGTTTACGCACACCGATTTGGTGCCGGAGGTGTCCCAGGCAACAGAGACGGTATTCGTTCCGGCACCGGCCGTGATGACGCCGCCTGAAACGGTCCAGGTATAGCCGGTCATCCCGGCCTGGGTGGTGTAGACATTGCCTCCAGGGCAGGCGCAGGTCGGGCCGGTGATGGTCGGGACAGGCATGGGGCTTACGGTGATGGTGACAATGTTCGTAAAGGCAGAACCACAGCCGCCTGTTGAAGACTGGTTCAGCCGGAACCAGGTGGTCGATACAAGTGCAGCCGGCTGATAGGAAAGGTTTGTGGCCCCAGGGATATTTGTAAAGGTTGTGCCATCGACAGATGACTGCCATTGGTAGTAATAAGAGCCGCTTCCCCCTGTGGGGGGCACTCCAGTCAGCAAAGCCGGGACGGTATTGCAATTGATGTTTTGACTGGCTGCGATGGTGCCGGCGATAAAAGCTGGAAAAACGTTGACAGGGTAGGATGTTGGTGAAGCGGCAGAACATCCGTTGCTGGCGGAGTAATTGACACTGACGGTTTGTGCACCGAAACCATTCCAGGTAATTGTCGCAGTATAGCTCCCGGCCGTCACATGGACCAGGTCAAGATTGCAATTGCCGCCGTAGCCCGATGTAAAAAGAAAGGCAATATAAAGGGTGGCTTGTCCTCTTGCCCCTCCCGGCAGGTCCTGGGTTTTAATCTTCCATCCCGCTATGGCGTTATACCGGTAATAGGGTGTTCCGATGGTATTCCAGGTTACACCGTCGGTGGACCATTGAACCTCGACCCTGTCCATAGATGTCGAATAACCAGGATCTTCATACCATGCAAAATCGACTTTGACAACGTTCTTGTCGAGGGTCGAAAGAGCAGTTGTGCTTTTCAACCTGGTTGAGTTGCCGCTGCTGAGGTCATATGAGTCATACCTGACAAACTTTGTCCCGTCATAGGCGGCCGTAACCGTGGGGTATGTATCGGAAATCACAAAACTGATACCTGCAGTACTTCCTGATACCTGCTCGATGTCCCAACCCGGGGGAGGGGCCGTGCCACTGCCCGCCTCAAAACTTTCAGTCAGCAAGGTTGTCGTTTGCCCCCCTCCGCTGGTGATTGTACCTCCCGCAGAAACAGACCATGTGTATCCTGTCATTCCGGTCTGGGTGTAATAAACATTGCCGGCTGATCCCAGGCACACCTGGTCAGGGCCGTTGATGGTGGGCGTCGGATTTATATTTATGTTTATGTGAAATGCCGGTGACGGATTTCCGTTCCCGCAGCTGTTTGTACCGTAAACAGATATATAAGCTGATATTGCCGGGCCTAAAAAAGAGACCGTGATCGAATTGGTATTTACACCGGCAGTAATGGTTGCCCCTGTTGGCAGCGACCAAACATAGCCGGTCGCACCGGAAATCGCGGGAACGGTATACAAATACCCTGTCCCGTTTTGACAAGGGTTTGCCGGACCTGTGACCGATCCTGCAGCAGCCGGAACCGGGCATGTGGTAATGAACGTCATGTCGTTGCCATAGGATGTTCCGGATGAATTTGTACCCTTCACTCTGAAATGATAGGTGGTCCCGGGGGATAGTCCTGTAACTGCAGCCAGGACAGCGGTGACGGTGTTCCCGGTAACGGTTGCCGGAGTTGCCGTAATGACTGTGCCGTAGGCAATGGTCAATCCATATTCGAAACTTGCCGAGGTAGCCAGGTTGTTTGCATTCACCGTGCCATTCAGGGAGGCAGTGTTGGAAGACACTGAGGAAGCGGCGATGGTGACAACTGCGGGTGGAGTAAAAGCATGACCGGCATATGCTCCGGAAACATTCCGGTTAAAAGCGGAGGTTGTTCCGCCATTTGCCATGGAGCAGGTAACCCACAAGCAAAATGCAAGGATGGTTAACATGTAAATCTTTTTCATGATCGTATGTTTTAATTGTGATAATGCAATTACACTGCCGACAGCCAGGGATATGCCAAAGAACATAATGCAGGCAATGTACCCATAAGCCACAAGTATAATATAAATAGCATAACAAATACATGTAAATGAGCAAATGGTAGCTTCCCTTTAGTGAACGGTCGTTTTTTTGATTGAACGGTAATCAGGGAGAATGGAAAAGAGAATAATTCTGCCCGGAGGCCCTGCAGATTTACACGCAGATCAGACCGCTGTCCCCACCCCCGAAAAAGGAATGACCATTGTCACCCTGGTGCCCGGATTTTCGGTTCCGGGAAAAGCTTCGGAGAGTTCAACCCGTGTGTTAACGGCGTGTTTGCGACCGAGCAGTTCGAGCCGTTTGCGGATCATCTCCATGCCGAGCCTGAGGTGTTTCTCGTCTTTCGGCTGGTACGATTGTGCTTTGTCGATGCCAATTCCATTATCCTCAATGATGACTTTCATCGTTTTTTCATCGGAATGCGAGAAGTGGATGCTGACAAATCCTTTTCCTTCAAGGGCGGAAATGCCGTGCCAGATCGAATTTTCCACGAAGGGCTGGATGATCATGGAAGG
>CAIKNA010000216.1 GCA_903828645.1 uncultured Bacteroidales bacterium | reverse complement strand
TGGCATATTTTTCCCGCGGTATTTGTCAAGGAACTTCATCAATTCTCCCGGTGAACCGGTTGCAATGGCATCGCAGGTGGCCTTGTCAGCCAGCTGGGCATCGGCATAGGAGGGGTAGTGTGAAAAATCGGTGCTGAATACAAACAGGTTCCGCCCGTTGAAATATGGTTTCAGCGCCATGGCTATTTTCCTGCAGGTCTCTTCCGATTGGGTGCCAAGCACAATGGGTACCAGCCTGAATTCCTTTTTCAAATGGTACTGCAGGAAAGGAACCTGGACCTCCACAGTGTGTTCGCTGCGGTCGGCTTCGGGGTTGTAAGTGAATACAGGGTTCTCTTTGATAAGTTTATTGGCCAGCTCAATGTTCACCTTTGCTTTTCCCAATGGGGTGAGGTAATCACCCTGGTTGTAAATGGAGGCACCCGGAAAAGAAACCTTGTGGCTGGAGCCGATGACAAAAACATTGTCGAATTTTTTGTCCGCATCCACCTGGTTGTAACCGCTGGCAGCCACTTTACCCGAAAATACATAACCTGCATGGGGACAAACAATGGCTGTCACATTTTCTGCACTTAGGGGCTTCGCACCTGAGAAAAGGGCTGCCAGGGTGGTTCTGAGCTCACCGGCATCAGACGGGTAAAACCGGCCGGCAGCGGCAGGTTTCCGGTCGATCCTGCCGGGATGGTCCCGGGCGGAAGCTTCCCGGTTGAAATTGAATAATAGTCCCATAAGTACAAGGGTTCTGAAAAAGCAATGCATTTCTGTTGATAGCTATTGTTTGATGATCTTTGCTTTACCCATCTGCATGCCAGCCCTGGCAACAATAATGTATAAACCTGCCGGTTGATTCTCCAGGGAAAAATCCATTTTCCTCGCATTTAAGATCACTTTGTCAAACAGGTGATTCCCCAGCTGACCATAAATGCTGATCATCACCTCAGGCGATATGGAGCCGGCATGTACCTCCAATTCGAAATTTCCGTGGGTCGGATTGGGGTAAATGGTGAATGCCACTTCGTGATGGCCGGGGATTTCAGTTTCCGCAATAGGTTTTTCTCCTGATTTTGCATCCTGCAACGATAAATTATCAAGGGTGTTGCAATATTGACCGTTTGCAGTGATGTATCCATGAAAGTTCCCCCCGCTGTATACCGTTACTCCAGGCAGAAGGTCGATTTTCTGGCCGGCAATGATCGTCACCCCAGCCCCGGCCGGTATCAGGAAGCTGGGGGCCACTCCACCTATCGTTATCCTCTGAAGCGCATTGTAACATTGGGTCTGCCCATTCTCAAAAATAATGTTGGAAAGGCTCAGTGAATCCGGTACGATACTTCCGGAAATTGATATTTGACCATTGGTGTAATTGCATGGAATAACTGTTGGAACTGAATTGGACAATTCACGGGGAGTTGGCGTGTCGCTCCAGTTGATGGCGGCGGCACCCGATCCAATAACTGTGAAAGTAATCGTAAAAAACAGACCTGATCCAATATTAATTGAGGCATCGTTATAAACGAAGGTAATCTTTCCCTGCATGGGAATCTGGGTGATCTGCACAGCTGCACCATTCGTTCCGCCACTCCAGTTGGAACATCCTGCATATGACAACCTCTCATTGTTGTAATCGAGGGTAAACTGGAAACCCTGCATGTCTGAAATATCTGTTGCAGTGATGTTTACATTCAGATTGCTGCCTACTGTGCCGGTTGATGATGTAATTGTCAGGGAGGCCTGGGAGAAACCTGCCTGAACAATGATTATCATAACAAGGGATTGAAATAGGAACTTTTTCATCGGAGTATTTTATATGGTTTATATTTTACTGTTTACTGGAAAATGATCAATACAATCAGGGTATGTCAGACCCATTGCCATCACCGGAGCAGATCGCCTTGATGTTCTTTGTAATGTTTGCTCCACTGAGGGTTACGCTGCCTGACTCAAACATCCAGTCACCTGCGGTAAAAGAAGAAATTTGCGTTCCGATCCTTTGCTTGATCAGGGTAAGGTCAACAGAGGTGAGTGAGGAACTGGCATTAACATCCCCCGATTGCAGGCGTAATCCAGTGAGAATATAACCCGGGATATTTCCGATATGTTTTTTGTAAATGGTAATATCCATGGATGTAACCCCTCCCCAGGGTTTGGTGGTAGATGGTTCAACCGTATAAATGCCATTCGGAAGATTTGAGAAACTATACTGTCCGGAGGCATTGGTTGTGGTGCTTGAAATTGGTGTGCCGCTGCTGTTTTTCAGCACCACCGGAATGGTGGTCATTGGTGTATTTAAAATATTATCATAAGTAATATTGCCTGATATCGAATAGAGTGATCCGACCGTTATTACAGAACCATTGTTATACGTGATAGTCAGGATATTTGGGACGGAATTGGAAAATTCACGTGGGGTAGGCACATCCCCCCATGAAACGGGTGTTGTGCCTGTTGCTGAATTTAAGACTGAAAAAGAAAGATTGAAAAAAGTTCCGCTGGCAATATTGAAGGATACATCGTTGTAAACAAAAGTAATCTGGCCTGTGCCATTGTCATTCACTTGGACTGCTGAAGCATTGACACCGGCTGCCCATCCTGAAGTATTTAAAAAACCTAGTTTTGCAGGATTGTAATTGATAGTGAACTGAAAACTTGTTACATCAGTCAGTTGGGAAGCAGTTACTGGTAGATTGATTGTTGTTCCAACTGAGCCTGTTACAACTCCAATGTTGAGAATGGCACCGGTGGATGCCATCTGGTTTCGCATAACAGATAAATTACCTGAAGAGTTGATGAATACAATGTCCGGCTTGCCGTCGCCGTCAACATCCCCGGCTTCAATATAAGCCGGCGCTCCGTTATAAGTTGGATATTGCATGCTTGTACCAAATGATGAGGCAGAAATAGCGCCGGAAACATAGGTGTTCTGAACAATTTCAATAATTCCTGAGTTGGTGTTAAACCCTGCTGCATCAGGTTTCCCGTCTCCGTTAAAATCGCCAATGGCTTTTGGGGTTGCATACATGGCTGGTTCGGTGAACCCGGTTGAAATGTTGGAACCGATATCAGAAGCAGTATATAGAATGCCTGTTACATTATTCTGCCTGAGCATCGACCCCAGAAGAATGTCATTTTTATTGTCAAGATTCCAATCCACCAACTGCGGAAATGGCTCAGCCGATGTTGTTGGGGTTATGAATGCTGATGTCAGCGAACCTGAAGTAATTGCCCCACCTGTAGAATTACTGTTCCTGAATGAATTCAACTGACGATTACCGGCTGCATATGGAATATAGAATTTAAATACATCAGGTTTGTTGTCCATGTTGAAATTGCCAACCCATAAATAGGGTCTTGTTAAATCCATTGATGACTGGACTATCACATTCGAGTAGTTTATTGAACCGGCATAGTTATTCGAAAAAACATTAAGTTGTGTCCTATAAGGACTGGTTACCCAACTTGAGTTTTGACTGGACTGGCTGACAACAATATCTTCAAGACCATCCAGATTTATATCTGCACAAAACATCGCAACATTGTAATTATCTGGATCGACATAAAGTGGATAATTGCCCAGAGGAATCGGGAATGAATACGAAACCGGAGGGTCAAAACTTCCCGAAGTGATATTTCCGGGAGAGGAGATGTTTCTATAAACGACCAATGTTGCAGAGTTAATCTCCATCCCTCCATATACAGTGGATGAGTTTCTCAGGCATAAAATATCAGGTTTTCCATCATTATCAATATCTGAAATAACAATATCGTTGGTAATGTTGTTCACGCCTGTCACAAATGGAAGAGTTATGTCGATATGTTGTGCAAAGGAAGATGAAGAAATTGAACCTGCCATGGAAGTGTTCCTGAAAATATAAAGCTTGTTGGCATTGGGATAATTTGAATATCCGACAATATCAATCTTTCCATCCCCGTCAATGTCACTAAGCCGGATTTTACCCTCCAGGGTTGCAGGAAAATCGATATTCTCACCAAATGAAGTGTAATCTAAAACTCCTGTACCCGCAAAAGATGGAAGAAAGTATTCCTTTGTCCAGGCAGTAAGGCCCGCGACAGTTACGGATACTCTCTGGTAGGTTGCACCTGGTGGAACTTTAACTGTAATGTTGGTACTTGTTGCTGTGAGCACAGTAGTTCTGACCGATCCAAAATAAACAATGTTACTGGTCGGTGTTGTACTGAAGTTTGTCCCTGTTATTGTAATGGTTGTCCCCACGCTTCCCCGTTTAGGAGTGAAGTTCGTAATTGCCGGTACTTGTGCAATACCATATCCTGCACCAAGAATGAACAGGAGAAAAATGGATAGCTTTCTGATTGCCATTGAGTAGGAATTTGGTTAAATGAATTTACGTAAACGTGTTTGTTCTATTCCCTGGGGGAATTTGTTCTCAAAAATAGTAAACATAAATAAAAATAGCAAAACTTCAACAGTTTTCCTCATGAAACAGCAATTTTCAAATTTGCTCAATTCCGGTTTTTTATTTATTTTTGTGATAGCCCGATTTTGCAGGCAATGTAAACGTTTACTATGAATCAGCCGGGAGGCCCGGGAAAATTCGCCGGGGAATCGCCTTATGCACTTGAGACCCCCCATGGTATCAGATGCGGGATTTGTCCCAACAACTGTACCTTAACGGAGGGAAAAGAGGGCATTTGCCGGACACACCTGGTGAAAAACGGAAAACTTTACACCATTGCCTACGGGAATCCATGTGCAGTGCACACAGACCCGGTTGAAAAGAAACCGCTGTTTCATTTTTTACCGGGGAGTTCCAGTTTTTCGATCGCCACGGCCGGGTGCAATCTCGCCTGCCTGAACTGCCAGAACTGGGAGATTTCACAGCAAAGTCCGAAGGATATCAGCCACACGGAGCTGTTTCCCGGGAAAGTGGTTGAGGAAGCAATAAAAAACAGGTGCAGGTCAATTTCATATACCTATTCGGAGCCAACTGCATTTTATGAATATATGTATGATACGGCTGAGCTTGCCAGGGCAAACGGGATTAAAAACCTGCTCGTTTCCAATGGTTATATCAATGAAAAGCCCTTGCTTGATTTGTGTAAATACCTGGATGGGGCGAACATTGATCTGAAATCATTCACAGAGAAATCATATGCCAGGCTCACCAGGGGCAGGTTGCAGCCCGTCCTGAACACCCTGGCAACCTTGAGATCTGAAGGAGTATGGCTTGAAATCACCAACCTCATTCTTCCCGGTCTTACAGATGACCTGAATATGATCAGGGAGATGTGTGAGTGGCTTTTTCTCCGGGGATTTGCTGATAGTCCATTGCATTTCAGCCGGTTTCATCCGATGTTTCAACTGGCCGGCCTGCCATATACGCCCGTTGAAACGCTGGTGAAGGCAAGGGAGATCGCACTGGAAACCGGGATCCGGTATGTCTATATAGGCAATGTGCCCGATAACGAAAGTGAAAACACCTTTTGTCCTTCCTGTAAAATGGTGGTGATCAAAAGAAATGGATTTGCGGTTCTTTCAGAGAACCTGGAGCACGGTGCCTGCAAAAACTGCCGCACCGCGATTGCAGGTGTGTGGGAGTAAAATCCACCGCGGTTTTCGCGCAGATTCGCGCATCGCCAGCCGCATTTTCGCGTAAAATTTTTGATCTCAATCTTTTTTGCCAGTGCCTTTTTATCTTTTGGACTGAATGATATCCACCCTTATCGGCAGATGATCTGAAAAACCCCCGTGATATTTTGGTCCTGAGTAGGTGCGGTTTAACTTTTCACCGAGATATGCGTTGTCTTCTTCAAGCAGGAAGGAAGAGTTGAAGATTCTGGCATTTCCAGGTCCTGCTTCCAGGCCCGACCGTCCGTACATCAGTGCCCCGGAAACGACAAACTGGTCGAATGTACTCCATTGATCGCGGTATTTTATGGTTCCTTCCTTCCGGTTTTTATTCCTGATTCCCATCAGGTTGTATAAGCAGGTATCATGACGGGGAAGTGGTTCGGTCCGTGCCGTCAGGACCTTTTTCAGGCTCTCATTTTCGGGCTCGTCATTGAAATCACCCATCACCAGGATATTCGCCGCTGGCTCTGCCTTTTGGACTGAATCGATGAGTTTTCGCAGCACCGAAGCAACGTAGATTCGCCGGGGTTGGGAAGCCAGGTAGCCCCCGCGCCTCGATGGCCAGTGGTTTATGAAAATTGAAAGCGTGTCGTGGTTGAACAGAATGCCTTTTACGAGGAGGATCTCCCTGGTCTGCACCAGCGTGTCGAAGGGGAAACGGATGGTGAACGTGCGGCTGAAAAGAACCTTAAACAACGCAGGCCGGTAAAGCATGGCAACATCAACCCCTCTGAGATCAGGCGATTCATGGTGAATGAATTTATATTTCCATGCTTTAAGGGGTGTTTCATAAATGAGTTTGTTCAGCACATATCGGTTTTCGACTTCACACAACCCCACCACGGCAGGAGGCGACCATTCACCGATTGCCATGATTGTTTTTGCCACATGGTTCAGTTTTGTGCTGAATTTCAACCAGGTCCAGTGCTTTGCTCCCGTTGAAGTGAATTCATCATCCAGTTTGGTGGTGTCGTCGTAGGGATCATATAAATTTTCCACATTCCAGAAAACAATCCTGACAATTTTGGTTTTTATTTGTACAGAATCTAAATTGGCACGATTTTCGCAGGTAACTTTATTCAGGTAAGTTGATGCCATGATAGATCGAAAACCGATGCATGAACCTGAAAGTATTATCAGGACAAAAATTAACCTGTTTTTCATGATTAATGGGTTTTTATGCAACTTTTCGTGATTCGGGTGTCTCTTAATCGGATAAAGGCCGGAAAGTGAAATGAAAATTGACAATTTTTTTAACGTTTTATTAACAGGAGATTAACAGAAATTAACAATGAAGGTGAAAATATCAGCTGGTATGCATCGTTTTTATCGGAACCTCCTCTGTAAGGGAGAACGATAACAACTGTAAGTCAAACCTGGTTAAACCAAAAGAACAGAAGCACTATGAAAAGAATTGCAGGAATTTTTTTAATTGCATTTTTAGGAGGAGCTGTTTCGCTGGGACTTTATAAAGCCTTTGAAAAGAAACAGTATTATTTGAATTCCCGTCCTGAAGGAATCCCCATCAGGCAGGTAAGTTATAATCCGTCTGCAGCCTTCAATCAGCCTGATTTTGAGGCAGCAGCATCGGTTTCAATCCATGCTGTCGTCCATATCAAATCTGAATTTCAGAAGAAGAGCCTCGTTTATGATGATTTTTTTGAGTTTTTTAATTTTGGCGGACGTCCTCAGCCCCGCGAATACAGCACTCCTTATACAGCAATGGGTTCCGGGGTGATCGTTGCCCAGGACGGGTACATTGTTACCAACAACCATGTTGTTCAGGATGCGACGGATGTTACCGTTACACTGAACGACAAGCGCGAATATAAAGCCAGGATCGTAGCAACCGATCCAAGTACAGACCTGGCTCTGATCAAGATCGAGGAGCAGTCGCTTCCCTTTTTGACCTACGGGAATTCTGACGATGTCAGAATTGGGGAGTGGGTGCTTGCAGTTGGCAACCCCTTCAACCTCACCAGCACGGTTACCGCCGGAATCATCAGTGCAAAGGCACGCAACATCAATATCCTGGGGTCCCAGGGCGCCATCGAATCATTTCTTCAGACTGATGCAGCAGTCAATCCCGGCAACAGCGGCGGTGCGCTTGTGAACACCCGTGGGGAACTTATTGGAATTAACGCTGCGATCGCATCCGGTACAGGCTATTATACCGGCTACAGTTTTGCCATCCCGGTAAACATTGTACGAAAGGTGGTTGGTGATTTTATGAAATATGGGAAGATCAAACGTGCTTATATCGGTATCTTCTATCGTGAAATTGATGATCAGTTTGCCAAGGAGAAGGGATTTACCGATCTCAGGGGAATCTATGTCGATGATGTCGCCGAGGGCGGTTCTGCTGCCTTGGCAGGTTTGAAAAGCGGGGATGTCATCATCCGTATCGACAACATCCCGGTTAATGGCAAGGCGGAACTGATGGAACTTGTCGCGCAGAAAAACCCCGGCGATAATGTCACCGTGGTGGTGAACCGGGAGGGAAAAGAGTATGAACTGCCCTTGACCCTGCAAAGTGAAGAGACAAAACTGGTCGCCGAAAAAAACAGTAAACAGGTAATCCAGGGAGCCACTTTTGAGGTTCTTTCCGACAACGAAAAAGCCAGGTTAAATGTTGACTATGGCTTTAAAATCACTTCATTGACTAACGGCAAGTTGAAAAATGCCGGGATCAGTGCAGGTTTTATTGTGTTATCAGTTGATCGCAAACCTGTGCGTACAACCCAGGATTTAAAAGAACTGCTTTCAAACCGGCAGGGAGGTGTCCTCATCGAAGGACTCTACCCGAATGGCTTGCGGGCCTATTATGGAATCGGACTATGAGACAATTAAAAATATCAAAATCGATTACGAACCGTGAAACCGCATCTCTCGACAGATACCTTTCCGATATAGCGAAGGAAGAGTTGATTTCAGCGGATGAAGAGGTTCAACTGGCGCAACGCATCAAACTCGGCGATCAGGTGGCCCTTGAAAAGTTATGCAAAGCCAACCTGAGATTTGTGGTTTCTGTTGCGAAACAGTATCAAAACCAGGGGCTCACCCTGCCCGACCTCATCAATGAGGGAAATGTCGGGCTGATCAAGGCAGCCCGCCGGTTTGATGAAACCCGCGGATTTAAGTTCATCTCCTATGCGGTTTGGTGGATACGCCAGTCTATTCTGCAGGCATTGGCAGAACAATCGCGCATTGTGCGGCTGCCGTTGAACCAGGTGGGTTCGCTAAGCAAGATGTCGAAAGCAAACATCAAGCTGGAACAGCGCTTTGAACGCCCGCCGTCTGTTCATGAACTCTCGGTAGAACTGGAAATGTCGGAAAATAAAGTTGCGGAAACCCTCAGGATCTCCTCCCGTATTCTGTCGATGGATGCACCAATCGACCAGGACGAGGAGATCAGGCTGGTGGATATATTTGTAAATGATTCACCCGGGACCGATGAGAACCTCATCAGGGAGTCGCTGGCAAAAGAGGTGCAGCGTTCGCTTTCATCACTTGCTGAAAAGGAGCGTGAAATCATCAATATGTTTTATGGCATCGGGGTTCCGCACAGTTACACCCTCGACGAGATCGGCTCCATGTTCGACCTTTCCCGCGAAAGAGTGAGGCAGATCAAGGAAAAGGCACTTCGCCGGTTGAAACACTCTTCCAGAAGCAAGTTGTTGAAATCTTATATGGGGTAGCAATATATACCACCCAGGCACTAAGAGCCCCTGGATACACTTAGAAAAAAATCTAAG
>CAIKNA010000215.1 GCA_903828645.1 uncultured Bacteroidales bacterium | reverse complement strand
GAGCTCATTCAAACATTTGCACAACTGACCGCCATGGCGCTTCGTCGTGTGAGGGCGGAGGAAAAACTGCGCAGGAGCGAGGAAAAATACCGGAACATTTTCAACAATGCGGTTGAAGGGATATACCAGACAACTATCGATTGCATTATCACGACCATCAACCCGGCTTTTGCCAGAATGTTTGGTTACCTTACTCCGGAGGAGATGATTGCCTCGGTAACCCAGATCGGATTTCAGCTGTATGCAAATCCCGAAGACCGAACAAAATTGATGGATCTCCTTGAGAATCCGGACGGCTTCATAAGGAATTTCGAAGTACAGGTAATACGTAAAGACGGATCGTTGATCTGGGTTTCAATAAACGCCCGCATGATGCAAACTGATGCAGGGTCACCGGGGTTGATTGAAGGCACCTGTATAGAAATCACCGAAAGGAAGCAAACAGAAGAAAAAATCAGGAAACTGAATGACGAACTTGAGTTACGGGTCATTCAACGGACAGCCGAACTGGAAGCCTCGAACAAAGAACTTGAGGCATTCAGTTACTCGGTATCACATGACCTGCGTGCTCCTTTACGGGCGCTGACCGGCTTTACCAACATCCTCATCGAGGATTATGCAACCACAATAGACGAGGAGGCGATCCGGCTCCTTTCTGTGATTGAAGAGAATGCAAAAAAAATGAACAGCCTTATCGACTGCCTCCTGAGGTTTTCAAGGTTGGGGCGGCAGGAAATATCGATCACAGGAATAGATATGACCACCTTGGCCCGGTCGGTTTACATCGAACTATGCGAGGGCAGGGACCAGAAAGAGATCAGTTTCCTTCTCAAGGAGATACCCAAGGCATGTGGCGATCCTTCGTTGTTGCGTCAGGTATGGATCAACCTTATCGGCAATGCCATTAAATACTCTTCCCGTAATCCGCACCCTGTCATTGAAATCGGGTGCGAATCTCCTGGGAATGAACTCATCTATTATATAAAAGACAACGGCGTCGGTTTTGACATGGCCAATTCGGATAAACTATTCGGTGTTTTCCAGCGCCTTCACAGTGTGAAGGAATTCGAAGGCACCGGGGTGGGTCTGGCCATTGTCCAGCGGATCATTTTCAGACAAAAGGGCCGCGTGTGGGCCGAAGGGAGAGTAGGTGAAGGTGCCACCTTTTACTTTACCCTGCCTGGTGAATCTTCTACCAGGCCGGTTTCTTAACATTATTGAATAACATTCACTTCTGTTTCCAGTCTGATCCCGAATTTCTGATATACAGAATCGGTAATCTGGTTTGCGAGACCGAGAACCTGCAGTCCGGTTGCTGTTCCATAATTTACAAGGACCAGCGGTTGATCCGGATGAACGCCGGCATCCCCGCTGCGGTAGCCTTTCCATCCGCATTGTTCGATGAGCCATGCCGCAGGAATCTTAGCAGTTCCGGGAGTTGATGGAAGGGGATAACATGGCAATCCTGCAAAACTTTGCTGAAGTGAAACCAGGAGATCGCTGCCGATCACGGGGTTCTTAAAGAAGCTGCCCGCATTGCCTATTTCAGCGGGATCTGGCAGTTTGCGGCGCCTGATGTTGCATACCGCTTCGCGAATATCGCTGATCGTCGGAACCTGGATCCCCATTCTATCCAGTTCAGGCCGGATATCACCGTAATCGAGTTTGAACAAATGAGGATTCGCAGATGAGTGGGAAGGTGGTGGGGTGGACAAAGAGGCTTGAGAATTGATTTTTAGGAGTTTAAAAGTGACATTCAGGACGATAACCCTTCCTTTGAGTTCCTGCTTGAAAATGCTGTCGCGATATCCGAACCCACATTCCTCATTGGTGTACTTCCTTTGTTTTCCGGAATCGATCTCAACAACCTGCACTGAATCGATCGTATCCTTTACCTCCACACCATAAGCGCCAATGTTCTGGATGGGTGCCGCACCTACCGTGCCGGGAATGAGGGAGAGGTTTTCAAGCCCGCACCACCGGTTGTTTACGCAGTACTGAACAAATTCGTCCCAGTTTTCTCCAGCCTCGGCAGTTACAAGTACATGGGTT
>CAIKNA010000214.1 GCA_903828645.1 uncultured Bacteroidales bacterium | reverse complement strand
GCTCCCTTTTTCCCAGGTTATCTTAACCAGCAGAGCAGGGTACAGTCAATTTGGAGCAGAAAAATTTCCATTGCACTATTTTTATCGATCAGCATTAATTTTTTCTTTTTATCATAAACCCCCTTTTCAGAGGGGACTCAATATTCGATATTCGAAATTCCTAATTTTTCTTAACGTATTCATATGCTCCCAGCGCTGGAGTCGCACTCCGGCTGGCGCCGCGTATATCAAAGGGTATTCCGAGATCTTTTCCCTGCCCGATGGCCGGCGAGATGCTGTCGATCTGGTAATTCAGATGGTATTCATCCACAAACTTGGGATCCTTGTTTACCAGGCAATTGACAAACCTCAACGGATTAGAAGTTTTCAACCTGGTTTTCAGGATTGCATGGTTAAAAGTAAATTCAAACGGGTGGGCAGTTGCCGAGTCCAGCCCGATCTCTTCATCATTTGAACCGTAAATGATGACATTGGTAAAGTCAGCCTTCAGCGGATTGCTCGTTTGTATTCCCAGGGTATCATAGCTGTAGTTGCTCAGTGAAACCGCGGGAACGATTCGCACGGAGGAGTACCAGTAGTTCCCGACTGTGAGGTAACTGAAATTATAATTCCCGCCATCCTGGATCTGCAGGCAGTTTCTGCCACAGTCCCCTATAACGCAATTCACTGCCGAAATTGAAGCCGCAAAGGAGTAAATCCCGATAGACGACATATTTTGTATGATGGAATTGGTGATTGTAAGCATGGGGAGCGAGGGGGAACTTATGGAATCTATTGCGAATCCGAAGATTCCGTTTTTAATGTATGCATAATTTACCTGATGCTCTTTGCTTCCCTTTTCCAGGTATATGCCCCGCCATTGACCGGGGAGGTCTTTATAAAACGGATCCATCCTGTCGCCCTGGAAACGAACAGGATGGTCAAGCGTGCCCGTTATCATTAAGGTTGACTTGTAAGAAACAGCCATGTAGGCATCTTTGTGAAAATAAACCCTGGTCCCCGGCATAATGGTAAGTGTCGAATTCGTATCGACCCTCAGAGATCCGTAAATCACATGCGCCCTCAGGCTGTCCCACACTATGTTTCCCTTGAGAGATGCCCTGTTGAAAAAAACAGCCTCTTTACCCCAGGCAACCAGTTTCACCTGCTGGGCATTTCCATTGGTCGTGAACTCAATCGAATCGGTCACCACGTATGGAGTACTCTGATTGTGAGGATCGATCGTAACACGAACAAAAACATATAAACTATCGCCGCCGGCAAGTTCCAGATCCGAAGCGCTGGTTGCAGGGGTGCCATTGACGTTGATCCGATAACTGGAAGCTTCGCCGCCGGAAAGGCGGATAGTCGAAATGCTGACTTTGTGTTTATTCGGATTGTAAACCAGCAAACGCTTGGTGATGGAACCAACCGTGGGGAATACCGTGTCAAAAAAAACCGTATCGGTCGAAAAAGCAAGCAGGAGCCCTGGACTCGTATCCACCTTGTCCTTTTTTCTACAGGAGATGGAAATGCTTGATAACAAGCCAATAAGGAGGATGAATACCGACAATTTTAAAATTTGCATGACCACAGCTCTTTAAGGCGTCAAAAGTAGACAATTATTAACTTTTATTAAGACTAACGATAAAAGCGCGGAAAATAGTACCTTTGCAAATCGGTTTTTTTTGCCATTCATTCGAAAAACTGTCAGGAAAATTAAGCAAAATGAGTTACATCAATTTTGATAAAAGCCAGCTTGTAAACCTCGAGTACGCGCTGAATCGTGAACTGTTGAGGTCGAACAGGGCCGGGTCCTACGCAAATTCAACCATTGCCAACTGCAATACCCGTAAATACCACGGCATGCTTGTTACGCCGCAACCCGGCATAGACAATGAAAACCATGTGTTGCTCTCTTCGCTTGACGAAACGGTCATCCAGATGGATTCAGAATTCAACCTGGGTATTCATAAATATCCGGGGGGCATTTATAACCCCAAAGGACACAAGTACCTCAGGGACTTTGTTACCGAACCCTATCCTAAAATGACTTACCGGGTTGGAGGTGTCATTCTCACCAAAGAGATGGTGTTTACAACGCGTGAAGACCGAATGATCATCAAATATACGCTGGTTGACGCACATTCCCCGACAATGCTCCGGCTAAAACCTTTCCTTGCCTTCCGCAACATTCATGTTTTGAGCAAGGAGAATATTTTTGCCGACAAAAAATTCGAGAAGGTGCCCCATGGAATAAAAGTAAGGATGTACCAGGGGTATACCGATCTTTTCATGCAGATATCCAAGGAAAACGAATATACCCATGTTCCCGACTGGTACTACGACATTGAATACCAGGAAGAGATGGAAAGGGGGTATGAGTACCAGGAAGATCTTTACATCCCCGGTTTTTTTGAATTTACAATTGAAAAGGGGGAGAGTGTTTTCTTTGCTGCGGGAACAAAGGAATTGGCCCCGGCATCCATGAAGCGGGCATTCAATGCAGAACTTGAAAAGAGAATACCGAGAAACAATTTTGTCAATTGCCTTACAAATGCTGCACAGCAATTCGTAATAAAAAAGGATAAAGGCACCGAGATCATTGCGGGTTTTCCATGGTTTGGACGGTCGGGAAGGAGTACGTTCGTTTCTCTTCCCGGACTTACACTGGTCAATGGCGATGTAGCAACCTGTAAAGCGGTGATCGACACCATGGTGTCGGAAATGAAGGGGCCGTTATTCCCGTTGTTTGGGAGCGGCAACAATGCAACGTATGCCGCTTCGGATACCTCCCTATGGTTTTTCTGGGCCTTGCAGCAATATACGGAAATTACCCGTGATAAAAAGGCGATATGGAAGGAATATGGCAGGAAGATGAAAATCATCCTCGAAGGCTACAGGCAGGGAACGGAGTACAACATTCACATGGATACAGACGGTTTAATCTATGCCGGCGTTCATGGAATTGCGCTCACGTGGATGGATGCCTTCGCAAATGGCAAGCCTGTTACCCCGCGTATGGGAAAAACCGTTGAAGTAAATGCTTTGTGGTATAATGCCATTTGTTTTAGCATGGAGATTGCATCAGCAAGCGGTGATAAAGCATTTTGCAAAGAATGGGAGGAAATTGCCCAAAAAATCCCGGGTGCCTTTGTCGAAACTTTCTGGAGTCCCGAACGCCATTATCTTGCCGATTATGTTGATGGAGCTTACAAGGATTGGGCAGTCAGGCCCAACATGGTTCTGGCTACATCCTTGCCATACAGTCCTGTTCCTGAAGATATCAGAAAAGAAATTTTAAGTCGTGTCAAACAGGAATTGCTCACCCCGCGCGGATTGCGTACACTTACACCCAAAAGCCCGATATACAAGGGATCCTATTATGGCAACCAGGCTGAACGGGAATCAAGCTATCACCAGGGTTCTGTCTCCCCCTGGCTTCTCGGTCATTTCGTGGAAGGATACCTTAAAATTCATGGTAAAAGCGGACTCTCCCTGATCAAATCATTGTATGAAGGATTCGAGCAGGCGATGACCGAACATGGAATTGGCACCATTTCCGAGCTTTATGACGGAGATCCGCCACACGCTGGGAGAGGAGCGATTTCACAGGCTTCATCCGTTGCCGAACTCCTGCGAATTGATTACCTTATAAAAAAGTATAGTTAATGGGACAATGACCTCAGTCAAAAATCGTAAATCGTAAATCGTAAATCGTAAATTAAAATGCGTGTATTAATGTTTGGGTGGGAATTTCCCCCACATATCACCGGTGGATTGGGAACGGCTTGTTTCGGGTTGACCAAGGGCCTTGTAAAACACGGTGTCGAGGTGATTTTTGTCGTCCCCAAAGCTTTTGGCGACGAAACCAAGGATGGCTTCAGGCTGGTCAACGCCAGTGATGTAATTCTTGATTTCAGCAATATCGACACCCAGGAATACCTGGAGAAGATCCAGTTCCTTGAAATTGGCTCAAACCTGGTCCCTTACCTGGATCCTGAAGAGTTTGAGATGATGGTCAACAAGGAGCAGTTAACTGGCAGGACCGAGACAAACTCTGTGTTTTCAAAACAGTATTCTTTTTCAGGCAAATACGGGCCTAACCTGATGCAGGAGGTATCTAGGTATGCACTGGTTGCTTCATCCATCGCCGCAAACAATACCTTTGATGTGATTCACGCACACGACTGGCTAACCTATCCGGCTGGAATCGCTGCCAAGAAAATATCGGGAAAACCGCTCGTTGTGCATGTCCATGCCACCGAATTTGACCGTTCGGGAGAGAATGTCAACCAGCCTGTGTATGATATTGAACGCCAGGGGATGACAGAAGCCGACCTCGTGATAACGGTCAGCAATCTTACCCGCCAGATTGTCATCGAAAAGTACGGCATCCCTCCCGAAAAAGTGATTACCGTCCACAATGCGGTGGAACCAGTCGATCGCCCCGAACTTGACGGTGTTACCAAGCACGTTAAAGAAAAGGTGGTTACCTTCCTGGGGCGTGTAACCTACCAGAAAGGACCGGATTATTTTGTAGAGGCGGCTCACAAAGTTTTGAAAAGGGATTCCAATGTACGTTTCGTGATGGCCGGTTCGGGCGACTTGCTCAATCGCATGATCCGCAGGGTGGCACAACTGAAAATCGCCACGAAATTTCACTTCACCGGTTTCCTTGCCGGTCCTGAAGTAGATACAATGTTCGCCATGAGCGATGTTTATGTAATGCCTTCAGTTTCAGAACCATTCGGAATCTCCCCACTGGAAGCCATGAGATCGAATGTTCCAGTAGTTATTTCTAAACAGTCGGGGGTGGCAGAGGTTTTGCAGCACGCTTTGAAAGTCGACTTCTGGGACATCGATGCCCTTGCTGATGCCATTTACGGGATACTCCATTACGAAGGACTGAGTAAAATGTTTATCCGTTACGGGAAAGCCGAGGTTGACAACCTTATTTGGGAAAATGCTGCCGTCAATATATTAGAAGTGTATAATCAAGCTGTAATCAATTGATCATATGAGATCCATCTGTTTGTATTTCCAGGTCCACCAGCCTTTTCGTCTGCGGACATACCGGTTTTTCAATATCGGGCAAGATCATCACTACTATGATGACTATCAAAACCGCCATATCATCAGGCGTGTTGCAGAAAAATCCTACCTGCCTGCCAATAACCTGATGCTTGATCTGATAAGGGAGTATGGTGCCGCATTTAAAGTAAGCTATTCCATTTCAGGAACCGCCCTCGATCAATTGCAACAGCATGTTCCCGAGGTGATCAACAGTTTCAGGCGATTGGCCGACACCGGCCAGGTTGAATTTCTTGCTGAGACTTATGCACATTCACTCTCATCGCTTACCAACAAAGACGAATTTGTTCGCCAGGTGGAACTGCATGCATCGAAAGTGGAAGAACTATTTGGAAAAAGACCGACAACATTCAGAAATACGGAGTTGATCTATTCCGATAAAATCGGTGAAATGGTTGCGGAGATGGGATTTCACACGATGCTTACAGAAGGGGCCAAACATGTACTGGGCTGGAAAAGTCCAAACTACATGTATTGCAACAACATCAACCCAAAATTGAAGGTGCTGCTGCGCAATTTCCGGCTCAGCGATGACCTTACCTTCCGGTTTTCCAACCAGGACTGGTCTGAATGGCCACTCACCGCTGAAAAATTTGTTAAATGGCTCAACAATGTTGAAAAAAAGGAAGAGGTCGTGAATCTTTTTCTTGATTACGAAACAATAGGCGAACACCAATGGAAAGAGACCGGTATTTTCGATTTCTTCCGCCACCTGCCTGAAGCGGTTTATTCCAAATCAAACTTTACTTTCAATACTCCCGAGCAGTTGTATCATGAACTCCAGCCTGTTTCTGCCATTTCTGTTCCACATCCTATTTCATGGGCTGATGAGGAACGGGATCTTACTGCATGGCTTGGGAATGAACTTCAGGATGAAGCGTTTGGAAAACTTTATTCTTACGAATCAAGGGTAAGAAACTGTAAAAATCCGGAGATACTGAAAGATTGGCTTTATCTTCAAACCAGCAACCATTTCTATTACATGTGTACGAAATGGTTTTCTGCCGGGGAGGTTCATAAATTTTTTAATCCTTACGGCTCTCCATATGAAGCTTTTATCAACTACATGAATGTTTTGTCCGATTTTATGATCCGGGTTGATGAAGGGTGCAAAGCGGAAATATCAGTAAAAACCGCAGATGAACCTGCTAAACCGGCTAAACAGGAGAAAAAAGCAAAAATTCAACCAGAGAAAATCGCCAGGCAAGTCAAAGAAACTAAAATACTACCGGAGAAACCGGTGAAGGATAAAACCGGGAAGTCAAAATCCAGCCCGGAAAAAGTCGTTAAGAAGGTGGCAAAAAAAGTTTCAACGCCTGCAAAAGTTGTTAAAAAAGGAAAGTAACCATGGCAATGAAGGATAAACTATTGATTGTACCCGATTATTTGTTTGAGACAAGCTGGGAGGTCTGCAATAAAGTTGGTGGTATTTATACAGCGATAGCCACAAAAGCGGAAATTTTAGTTGAAGAATATAAGGATAACTATATTCTTATCGGACCGGATGTATGGAAAGAAACACACCAGAACCCTGAATTCCTTGAGGATAAGTTCCTGTTCAAATCGTGGCGCGAAGTTGCTGAATCAGAAGGTTTGAGGATTAAAGTCGGGAGATGGAACATCCCCGGAAAGCCGGCCGTCATCCTCGTTGATTTTACATCCTATTTTTCAGAAAAAGACAAGATCTTTGCTCATTTCTGGGAACGATACAAACTTGATTCACTTACCGGCGACTGGGACTATGTTGAACCTGCATTCTTTGGATATGCCGCAGGTAAGGTCATCGATAGTTTTTATAATTACAACCTCTCTTATCTTGATAAAATTATCGCCCAGTTTCATGAATGGATGACCGGAACCGGCATTTTATATCTGAAAGAGCACGTCCCGCAGATTGGTACGGTTTTCACGGCACATGCAACGGTTGTCGGGCGCAGCATCTCAGCCAATGGTCTGCCCTTATATAAAAATCTGGAGAATTACAACGCAGAAGCCATTGCCCGGCAATTTGGGGTGATGGCGAAATTCTCCCTGGAAAAATTGGCAGCCAGGGAGGCAGATTATTTCACCACCCAATCACGGAATACCAACAACGAATGCCGTCATTTTCTCGAAAAGGAGGCAGACCTGCTCACTCCCAACGGATTTTCCGATTCATGGGTGCCGGTTAAGGAGGAATATGCCGAAAAACGTGTCCGGGCACGCGCGAAACTACTGGAAGTAGCCGGTGCAATTACCGGGCAGGAACATTCGCCGGATACAATCCTGATTATGACCAGCGGTCGTTGCGAAATCCGTAACAAGGGCATCGATCTCTTTGTCGATTCCATGGGGTTGCTCAACAAACAATCGAAGCTTCCGCAAACGGTGATTGCAGTTATTGCGGTTACTTCCGGTCACAATATTCCGAGGAAAGATGTTCTTGACAGAATGGAGAAAAAGGATTTCAGCCGGCCAAGACAAGAGGAGTACCTCACTCATGGCCTGACTGAACCTGAAAATGACCTTATCCTGCAAAAAATTAAAGCAAACGGACTGTTAAACAGACCTGAAGACAAGGTCAAGATTATCTACGTTCCAACCTACCTGAACGGAATGGATGGAATTTTCAATTTAAACTATTATGACCTGCTAATCGGGTTTGACGGAACTGTATTTCCATCCTATTATGAGCCATGGGGTTACTCAGCCCAGGAGAGCCTTTCATTTCACATTCCTACAATCACCACCTCTGTTTCCGGATTTGGCCAATGGATTAAAACATTGTTCCCAACCGTGAAAGATTGCACTGCCGTGATCAACCGCGACGATGACAACGACCGTGAAGTTGTCGATGAAATTGTCAAACAAATCTTCAACTGCTCGTTCAAAACCGAGAAAGAAATTGTCAAGGCAAGAATCAAAGCCTATGAAATCTCACGGTCAGCCTTATGGAAAAACCTGATTATTAACTTCAGGGAAGCATATTCCGACACTCTGGAAGAAACTTCTGCCAGGGCTGAGCTTTTCGCAGGGAAACAACCTCAGATAATCGCCCCCTCGCTGAAAAATATAGTGGATAAACCTGAATGGAAAAAAGTCCTTATACAGCAGCGGATTCCCGAAAATCTTGCCAGCATGGAACGGCTGGCTAAAAACCTGTGGTGGTCATGGAACTATGATGGTTCAGAGTTGTTTGAGATGATCAACAAGGAACGCTGGTACGAACTGAAATTCAACCCAATCGCGCTGATTGAATCATTGTCGTTCAACGAACTCCAGGATTTGAGCACCAATGAGAAATTTGTTAACAAACTGACCAAAGTCACTTCCGCCTTCGATGACTATATGGCAATGGCTTCTGAGAAACCAAAAGAACAGGTTGCCTATTTCAGCATGGAATACGGGCTGCATGACACGGTGAAAATATTTTCCGGTGGTTTGGGGATGCTGGCAGGAGATTATCTTAAAGAGGCAAGTGACTCTAACTACAACATCGTTGGCATTGGTCTTTTATACCGTTATGGCTACTTTACCCAGAGTCTCTCCATCTTTGGCGACCAGATTGCCACTTATACCCCTCAAAAATTCACTCATCTTCCGTTGATACCGATTCGTGATGAGAACGGCAATTTGTTAAAGATATCCTTTGCAATGCCCGGGCGCACCATGTATGCAAAGGTATGGAGATGTGACGTAGGCCGTGTTCCGCTTTTCCTGATGGATACAGATATTGACGAAAATGAAGAGGGCGACCGCAGCATCACGCACCAATTGTATGGAGGGGATCTCGAAAACCGTCTTCGCCAGGAGCTGCTCCTGGGGATAGGGGGGATCCGCATGCTTGATGCCATGTCTATCAATCCCGATGTATTCCATAGCAATGAAGGCCATTCTGCTTTCATCGGGCTCGAACGCCTGAGGAAACTCATACAGAATGAAAAACTCACCTTCCCGCAGGCGATGGAGATGGTGAGATCATCCACCTTGTTCACTACCCATACCCCGGTTCCGGCCGGACACGACACCTTTCCGGAGGATCTTTTACGACGCTATTTGTCTCACTATCCAGATCACATGAACCTTAAGTGGGAACAATTTATGAACCTCGGGCGCATGGTCGAGTACGACGTAAATGAAAAATTCTCCATGAGTGTGCTGGCGGCAAAATTATCCCAGGAGATCAATGGCGTCAGCAAAATCCATGGGAGGGTGACCAGGGAGATGTTTGTAAAGCTCTACCAGGGTTTTTACCCGGAGGAACTGCACATCGGATATGTGACCAACGGGGTTCACCTGCCAACCTGGACAGCCAAATCGTGGCTGCAGTTATACAGCAAGGAATTTGGGGACGGGTTTTTCAATGATCAGTCAAACCCCCACTTCTGGAAAAACATTCACAATGTGAGTGATGACACCATCTGGACCATGAAGCTGAAGCAGAAGGGACAGATGACGGAATATCTGTTGCAGCGCCTCTATGCCGACATGACACGCCGTCATGAGAACCCGAAACTGATATTCAAAATAAAGGATGCCGTGAATCCCAAGGCACTCACCATTGGGTTTGCCCGTAGATTTGCGACATATAAAAGAGCGCACCTGCTTTTCAGCAACCTCGACAGGTTGTCGAAGATCGTCAACAACAAAGAGAAACCTGTACAGTTTATGTTTGCCGGCAAGGCCCATCCCAATGACAAGGCAGGGCAGGACCTTATTAAAAGGATTTATGAAATTTCCCATATCCCAGAGTTCGTAGGTAAAATTTTCTTCTTTGAAAATTATGACATGGAAGTCGCCAAGTACCTGATCAAGGGGGTCGATATCTGGCTGAACACACCAACCCGTCCATTGGAAGCCTCAGGAACCAGCGGAGAAAAAGCAGTGATGAATGGAGTCGTAAACTTCAGCGTCCTCGATGGTTGGTGGGCCGAAGGTTACCGGCCAAACGCCGGCTGGGCGCTCCAGGAAGAACCAACCTACGACAACCCCCAGTTCCAGGACGAATTGGATGCTGAAACCATCTACTCTATCCTCGAAGATGAGATTATCCCGATCTATTATGATGTGAATGAACTGAACATCCCGGTGAAATGGGTTTCTTACATTAAAAATACGATTTCAGAAATCGCCCCCCACTTTACCATGAAACGTCAGCTCGACGATTATATCCGCCAGTATTACAATCCGTTATTCAAGCGTTCACGGATCATGGCCGGTAAAAATTACGAAATGGCCCGGCATATCGCCAGTTGGAAACGAAAGGTGATGAGAGGGTGGGAGAGCATCGAGATTGTTTCAGTTAAAACACCCGATTCCAATGTGAAACCCCTTTCGCTTGGAGAATCATTTAAAGCCGAGATCGTGCTTGACCTTAACGAACTGTCCGGTACCGATATTGGCATTGAAGTATTGTTCGGGAAAAAGATCAACGATGAGGTTAAAGAACCCAGTTTCACCGAAGAGATGACCCTGATGAGATCGGAAAAGAACCTGGTTTCATTTGCATGTGATATTCCGATCAACCAGGCCGGGGTCTATGATTTTGTTTTCAGGTTGTTTCCAAAAAGTCCGCTCTTGCCTCATCGACAGGACTTTAATCTTGTAAAATGGATTTAAGTTGAATTGGCTTACGGGATCAAAGTTAAGGCACCAGGCGCTTTATAAAAAGTAATAGTAGCTTACCAAGTAATCGGATAATTATAAATCTTAATATCAAATATGAAATTACTGGAAGGAAAAACAGTTTTAATAACCGGGGCAAACCGGGGCATCGGAAAGTCAATTGCGATAAAATTTGCAGAACATGGCGCCAACATCGCCTTTTCAGATATTCAATACAATGAAGATTCGCAACAACTTGAAAAAGAACTTGCAGCATTCGGCGTTAAAGCCAAAGGCTATGCCTCCGACGCCAGTTCATTCTCAGACAGTGAGCAGCTTATTACCAGCATCCTTGGGGACTTTGAAACCATCGACGTGCTTGTAAACAATGCCGGGATCACGCGGGACAACCTCCTGTTGCGGATGACAGAGCAAAACTGGGATCAGGTCATGAATGTTAACCTTAAATCAGTTTTTAACCTGACCAAGGCAATCCAGAAGGTCATGATCAAACAACGGTTTGGCTCCATCATCAACATGAGTTCGGTAGTTGGTATAGAAGGTAACAGCGGCCAGTCAAATTATGCAGCCTCAAAGGCGGGAATCATCGGGTTTACAAAATCAATCGCGCAGGAACTCGGTTCACGCAACATTCGTTGCAATGCAATCGCACCTGGTTATATTGAAACCGAAATGACCGCCAAACTGCCCCAGGAGTCGCGCGACCAATGGATCAAGGATATTCCGATGAAACGTGCCGGCACTCCCGATGATGTTGCCAACCTTGCACTGTTCCTTGCTTCCGATCTCAGTTCTTATGTTACCGGGCAGGCCATTCCTGTTTGTGGCGGATTACATACCTGATTTTATTGTGGCACTTGTTACTGAATACCCGATTGGCTTCGTGTTTTTTTGCCTTCTGCTGGGAGGAGCGTACGCCTTTTTTCTATATTACAGGGAAATAACACGGGGGTTAAAACCATGGACACAACGGGTGATGATGGTTTTCAGATTCCTTTCGGTTTTTTTGATCTCCTTCCTGCTGTTAGGCCCTTTGACAAAACAAAAGAATAAACAGGTTGAAAAACCAATCATCATCCTTGGAGTTGACAACTCGAGGTCAATGGTCCTCACAAGTGATTCAACCTATTACCGGAAAGTATTTCCAAAATCGATCGATGCACTTGCGGATGCACTCAGGAAGAAATGTGACGTCAAAATATATTCTTTTGGGGGACATCTTTCAAACGGCTTCGATGCCTCCTACAATGGCGTAAAGACCGATATCTCTACTTTTTTTAACGAGGTGAACACCCGCTTCTCCAACAGGAATGCCGCAGCAGTAATCCTGGCAACAGACGGGATATACAACAATGGAACGGATCCGTTTTATGCAGCCCGTAAAATTACTTTTCCGGTCTATACGATAGCACTCGGGGATACGATTTTAAAAAAGGATATCCTGATCCGTAAGATCACGGTCAATAAAACAGCCTATAAGGGCGATAAATTCCCTGTTGAAGCACTGGTAGAAATGAATAAATGTGCAGGAGCTGCAACAAAGCTGACCCTTTCACAAGGTACTCATGTGCTGGAAACAAAAGAGATCAGGGCGAACAGTGACCATTCGGTTCAAAAGGTTGCCTTTCTCCTTGAAGCCAAAGAAAAGGGGGTAGTGAAATATTCGCTTCAGCTCAGCGAAATGGGGGGAGAGGGAAGCACCCTGAACAACAGTGCCAGTTTCATTGTAGAAGTGCTTGATGCGCGTCAGAAAATCGCGCTCATTTTCGATTCTCCCCACCCGGATGTCACCGCTGTCCAGAAAGGACTTGAAGGTTCATCGCATTTTGAAATTGACCTTCTCCGTGCAGGCAACCTGCCAAAAAACTATGATAAATACGATCTTGTGATCCTGAACCAGCTGCCTTCAGTAACAAATGTTGCAGACCTGGGCGACTTGTTGCGGTCTAAGGCCTCCCTGCTTTTTATGGTCGGTTCACAAACGGACATCAACTCTCTCAACAACCTCAAGCCAGGGCTGATCATCACTGCGGCAAAAAACTCCTTCTCCGAATCACAGCCAATGGTTAATGAGAGTTTCTCGTTATTCTCGATGGATAAAAAGGATATCGCCGTTTATAGTGAATTTCCACCCCTGCAATGTCCATTCGGCACTTACCAGTTCAGCCCGCTTTCGGATGTTTTGTTTTACCAGAAAATCGGGAATGTCACTACCCGCACCCCGATGGTCATGTTCACGCATGTCGGGGAACGGAAAGTTGGATTTATCGCAGGTGAAAATATCTGGCGCTGGAGGATCTCCGATTATGTCCAGCAGTCAAATCATGAATCCTTTGACCTGATGATGGATAAAATAGCCCAGTACCTTTCTACAAAGGAAGATAAAAGCTTTTTCCGAATCCACCTTAACAACAGGATCTCTGAAAATGAACCTGTTGAAATCGAAGCTGAGGTTTTCAACGCATCCTACGAACTTATCAATGATCCCGATATAAGCATCACCATCATCGATGCCGGCAATAAATCCTTTCCTTTTATTTTCAGCAAAACGCCAAAAGCTTATTACCTCAATGCAGGACTTTTCCCCATCGGAGAATACTCCTTTAAAGCTTCGGTTAAGGTCGGATCGGAAATATTTCAGCAGTCAGGGAAGTTTTTCGTAGAACAGGTTAATGTCGAAAGTTCGAACCTGGTTGCCGACCATAACCTGCTCTTCAGGATCGCATCCTCACATGATGGCGAAATGATCAACCGTGCGGATATCGGAAAACTTGCTGATAAAATTCTGGCGCGCGACGACATTCGTTCTGTCTCCATTTATCGGCAGAGAATGTCGGATCTGATTGGTAACCCTTGGCTTTTTGCCCTGATCCTGGCCTTGCTTGCAGCAGAATGGATAATCAGGAAACGTGAAGGAATATAGTTTTTTCTTTTACCATTTATAGGTCCCTCTTTACCAACACCCAATACACGATGCCCACCATGATCGCTGAATAACCAAGCGGTATGCATATGGCAGTAAAACTTACCGACTCCTGCAGGTTAATCCCCATGATGTTTTTAAGGACCTGGATGGAAGGATATTCCGTAATGCGAAGTACAGCGTTCACCGGCAGATAGGGGGAAATATTGTTAGGAAATACAACCGGGCTCTTCAGGAAATAGTAAAGAATCGGTTCGACGATAAAGAGATAGAGGGTGAACAAGGCGATTGACAAACCTGTGTTTCTTAAAATAAAACCAAAAAAAAGCGCATAAACCTGGATCGTCAGCATGGTAATAAAAAAACCGATCATGAAGGTGGACTTTTCAAGCACCATGGAGAAGGTCAGATCAGATGTGTGCGCAATGCCCAGGATCAGGGTGCCGATGGTCAGTAAGATTGTGACCGTAACGGAAACCAGCATGATAATTAAAAGTTTTGAACCCAGGAATTCCGCTTTGCTCATGCCATTGATTACATTCTGCCGGATAGTCTTGAAGGTAAATTCATTGGTTATCAGGATAATGATCACGATGGCAGGAAAGATCAGTACATAACGAAGGGTGGCAAAAAAAGTAATATTCTGCCATATCCAGGGCAGAAAATAGAGCGCTACATGAGGCATTGGAATGGGTAACCGCTTGTTCATGTTGTCAACCATGTTGTTGATCATAAACTCAGCCATGAGTAAACCAAGCGTGAGAAATAGGAAATAAAGGCCGGTCAGTATCCAGAAAATCTTGTAGGTAAGAATTTTCTTGAATTCAATTTTTAGGAGCTTGATCATTGGTTGTTGTCTAAAAGTTCGAGAAAATGCTGTTCAAGGCTGCGCTTGCGTTCCGACAGATGGGTCAGGGTAACTCCATGCTGAAAAAAATAGGTATTGAGTTCTTCGGGGTTAACGACAGCGTTAAAGTAAACCTGGGTTATTTCAGCACCGGGAGTCATCGATTGGAATGCCGGGTGTGACCTGATGGCAGTTTCAAGAAGTTCAACGTTTCTGGCGGAAAATTCATAACAATCCGATATTGCCAGAACTTCACTGACTTTTCCGTCAAACAGCTTTTTCCCCTTGCTCAAAACAGCTACGTGGCTGCATATTTTCTGAACTTCATCCAGGAGGTGAGATGCCAGGATGATAGTGGTTCCCTGGCTTGCGATCAGCAGGATCAATTCGCGTATGTGGGCGATACCCTGCGGGTCAAGCCCGTTTGTCGGCTCATCGAGGATCAGTACATCAGGATTGCCAAGCAATGCGGAAGCAACAGCAAGCCGCTGTTTCATGCCAAAGGAGAAAGTTTTAAACCGGGTATTCCGGCGTTCAAACAATCCGGTAAGGTTCAGTACCCGGTCGATGTCTTCATAACCAATATCTTTGATATCCGCCACAATCTTCAGGTTGATGACCGGGCTCAGGTAAGGGAAAAAATTTGGACTTTCAATTACGCTCCCGATCCTTTTACGGCTTTCTTTGCCCGGGGTCTTGCCAAACCATTGAAAACTGCCACTGTTTGCTTTGATCAGATCAAGGATCATGCTGAGTGTCGTGGTTTTGCCACTTCCATTGGGGCCGAGAAGCCCGAATACCTGGCCTTTTTCAACTTCAAGCGTCAGCTCTTTTACCGCTTGGATCTTTCCATATCGTTTAGAAATGTTGCTGATGGAGAGTACCGTTTCCAAAATAGGTATGTTTAATGATGGTTCATATCTTCAATTAGCGGTGATGAAATGAAATTCACCGGTACAACAGGAATATTGTTGGTTTCTTATGTATATCTGGTTTTCTGCCGTGCCAGTCGGCAATTGATCTCGATTGTATCATCTCGCTCTCTCCCGAAATACCGGATGCCACGCAAAGCTGTGTTTCCGGCCTGCAGATACTTGTCAGGGATTCGAAAACCTGAAGGTTACGATAAGGAGTTTCAATAAATATCTGGGTTTGGTCTTTCTCAAGGATGATTTTTTCCAGTTCCCTGATTTTCTTTGCCCGCATTGGTTTATCTGCAGGCAGGTACCCTGCAAAGGCAAAATTCTGACCGTTAAACCCTGATGCCATTAAAGCAAGGAGAATCGAAGATGGCCCCGTGAGCGGGACAACCCTGATTCCCAGTTCATGTGCCACCCTGACAATCAGTGATCCGGGATCGGCAACACAGGGGACTCCTGCTTCCGAAAGAAGCCCGATGTCGTGGCTGTTCAATTCGGCAGCGTCAAGGTATTCATGCACATCCTCCCTGTTTGAATGTTCATTGAATATCTGTATGTTAAGTTCATCAATGGTTTTTTGAATGCCAGCTTTAATGAGGAACCGGCGGGCAGAACGGATCTCCTCAACTATGAAATACTCAAGGTTTCGGAGAATGCCGAGGGTTCCTTCGGGCAAAACAGATTCGACAGGTCCGTCAGCAATCAATGCCGGGATTAAGTACAATTTTCCTTTAGTCATTTTTCCTCCATGGTAAATCATCCAGGTCAACATTTCCTCCCGAGATAATGATGCCAATTCTTTTTCCGGCGGTCTCAATTCTCCCTTCCATGATTGCGGCAAAAGGAACAGCGGAAGATGGTTCAACAATGATTTTCATCCGTTCCCATAAAAAACGCATTGCCTTTATGATACTTTCCTCGCTGACAGTGACAATCTGGTGAACGTGCGCAAGGATGATCGGGAAAGTGATTGAACCTAGCGATGTGCGGAGCCCGTCGGCAATGGTAATGGGATTTTGTGAGGGTACGAAAACCCGTCTTGTAAAAGATGACCAGGCATCATTGGCCTGTTCCGGTTCTGCAGCGATCACCTTTCCCCCTGAAAGGAAATAATGAACCGAGAGAGAGGTTCCGCTGAGCAGGCCTCCGCCTCCAACAGGAGCCATCAGGATATCCAGTCCGGGAACTTCTTCGATCAGTTCCAGAGCTGCCGTTGCCTGGCCTGCAATGACCCGTGTGTTGTTGTAGGGATGGATCTCAGTGGCGCCCGTCTGATCAAGTATGCCGGCCAGCGTGGTTTCCCTGGATGCAAGTGTGGGTTCACAAAATGTGACAATGCCCCCGTAATCTTTGACAGCTGCCACCTTGATTTTTGAGGAGTTTGATGGCATAACGATGAAAGCCTTCGCATTTACCAGGGAGGCTGCCCACGAAAGTGCCTGTGCGTGATTGCCTGAAGAATGCGTGGCAACACCGCAGGACAACTGGACTTTATCAAGCGACAGAACAGCATTGGTTGCCCCGCGGGCTTTAAAGGCGCCTACCTTTTGAAAATTCTCACATTTCAGGAAGACCTCTGCCTGGTACAACTTGTCGATGGTATGCGATGTAAGTACAGGCGTATGGTTGATGAATGGTGCTATCCGTTTCGCAGCATCCAGGATGGTAACCGGCTCAATTTGACCACTGCTGTTCATTTTACGCAAGATTGGAACTAATTCTATCAACGATCAGGTCGCAGGCTTCATCCAATTGCAGGAATACTTTTTCAAAAGCCTTAAGATCGTGGTACCAGGGATCTATGACCCCAAGATTTTTCCCGGGGTATAGCAGGTTAAGCATAAAGTCAACCTTTAACCTATCCGTAGCGCTTCTTGCTTGTTTCATGATATTTTGGTAATGCGAGGTATCCATCGCATAAATATAATCAAACCTTTCGAAATCGCGGGTTGTAAATAACCTGGCCCTGTGCATTGAAATGTCTATCCCTCTTTTCCCTGCAACTTCCTGTGCACGTGGATCGGGAGGATCGCCCACATGAAATGATTCAAACCCGCATGAATCAACAACAGCGGATATGCCATTTTTTCTTAATTTTTCACGGAGAATTCCTTCTGCAAGAGGTGACCGGCAAATGTTTCCGGTACAGACAAAAAGTATGTGTATCAAGGCCTTTGAAGGTTCTGTTACAATTTAATTCGTTTGTCAAGTTCCTCTACAAACTGCCTGAACTGTTTGTCGGTTTCAACAAGGTTGTTGACGGTCCTGCATGCGTGCAGTACCGTGGCGTGGTCCTTATTCCCGCAATGCAGGCCAATGCTGGCAAGCGATGATTTGGTGTGTTTCTTTGAAAAATACATCGAAAGCTGACGTGCCTGTACGATTTCACGTTTCCGGGTTTTTGAGTAAATCATGTCAACCGGGATGTTGAAAAACTCGCAAACAACTTTTTGTATATAATCAATCGAAACTTCTCTGGAGGTGTTTTTTACAAACTTGTCAATCATTTGCTTGGCAAGCTCCAGTGTAATGGTCTTCTTGTTAAGCGAGGATTGTGCCAGCAGGGAGATCAGGGCGCCTTCAAGTTCCCTGATGTTTGTATTGATGTTATATGCAATATATTCAATAACTTCAGCAGGTATCTGGATGCCGTCATTATACAATTTCTTATGCAGAATGGCAATGCGCGTTTCCAGGTCGGGAATTTGCAGGTCGGCAGATAAGCCCCATTTAAACCTTGACAGAAGTCTGGGTTCTATGCCTTTCATCTCCACCGGTGGCTTGTCAGACGTCAGGATGATCTGGTTGCTCTTTTGATGCAGATGGTTGAAAATATGAAAGAACACATCCTGCGTTTTCTCCTTGCCGGCAAGGTTGTGTATATCATCGAGGATCAGCACATCGATCATCTGGTAAAAATGGATGAAATCATTCTGGTTGTTATTCCTGACAGAATCGATGAACTGGTTTGTAAATTGATCGGTAGTAACGTACAGAACAGTTTTTTCCGGAAAATTGTTTTTTACCTGAAGGCCGATCGCATGTGAAAGATGCGTTTTCCCCAGGCCGGTAACACTATATATAAGGAGTGGGTTGAAGGCTGTTTTTCCGGGGTTGCCGGCGATCGCAAAACCTGCAGACCTTGCCAAACGGTTGCAATCTCCTTCAATGAAATTGTCAAAACAATAACTCTCAATCAACTGGGAGTTTATCTTGATCTTTTTCAGCCCGGGAATGATAAATGGGTTTGGAATCTCTTTGGATGTGCCTCTGTTTAAATCGATAGGCATGGACACGGGCTGATTTAAGGTTGCTTTTTTTTCACCTGTCGGTACTTTGATCGTATATGGCCCAGGTTCAGTATCTGAGTTGTCTACAATGATGCTGTATTCCAACCGGCCTTCGGTCCCTAGTTCCTTCCTGATAGTCTTTTTAAGCAACCCGATATAATGTTCCTCAAGCCATTCATAAAAAAACTGGCTCGGAACCTGTATGGTCAAAACATGGTCCTGCAACTTTACTGCATTTATTGGAAGAAACCAGGTTTTAAAACTTTGATAGTTTATGTTATCTTTTATGACTTTAAGGCAATTTTCCCAAACTTCAACTGCGTTCTTTTCCATTAATTCAATTACCAAGAATGTTAAATTGCTTTTATTGTTGTACTTTCATATTTATCAAGGTGTTGGAGTTTGTCCACATTTCAAAATCCAAATCTGAATAGCCGGTTGATTTAATTAACAAATTTTCGAAAAAAAAGTGAATAAAAAAAATGTTTTACCCTTGATTAATTAAAAAAAAGTTTTCAAAAATTAAGAGGCATGTTCATGCTTAAATATACCTGATCAAACCTATTCAACATTACATCAGCATATTGATTGTGGATGGAAGGAGGGTAATTTTTATTATGTGGAATGACTATAAATAACACGATGCTTCACATTCAATTAGTTAGCAAAATCAACCATTTTCTAATTATTATACAGACTCAATATTGCCAGAAAAAAGCAGATTATCCTATCTTTTCAACAAAATAATGTTCCTGAGCCGGTTGATCCTGCTTTCAATTTTTTCTGCATGATTTTTTCGGATCTGAAAATCAATTTCGCAACTTTCGGTTGCGGTTTGGTGAACGATTTTGACGCCCTCCTCTTTCAATATGCGCATGATTTCATTCATAATTTGATAATCAAAAGTGACCCTGTACTGAACACGAATGATTTTTTCAACAATTACTGCTTGTTCGAGTGCTTCCCGCGCAGCAGTCCTGTAAGCATGGATCAGTCCGGGGATACCCAGTTTGGTTCCCCCAAAGTACCTGGTGACAACCACCAGCACATCAGAAAGTCCCATTGAAAGGATCTGTCCGTAAATTGGTTTACCTGCCGAACCTGATGGCTCTCCATCATCGTTAACACGATAGGCCTGGTTTTCAAGCCCAAGCCTGTAGGCATAACAATGATGGTTGGCATCGTGGTAAGCGTTTCTGATTACTTCAAGGCTCTCCCTGGCCTCTTCCTCCGACGAAACCGGGAGTGCAATGGAAATGAACTTACTGGCCTTTTCCCGGTACAATCCCCTGCCTTCGCCATCAATTGAAAGAAAAGAATCTTTTATTTCATCCATCGCGGCGAAGTTACTTTTATTTTTAATTTCGCAGGATGGAACCAAAGGGTAATCTGGTAAAATATTTGATACAGGGTTACCGGGACAAGCTTTCCGGGATTTACCCGGACCAGGAGATACGGCAATTTGTCTATCTTTTATTTGAAGAGTACCTTGGATGGTCAAAAACCCGGATTCATTTATCATATGATGCTGAAATCCCCGGGCATTTCGTGATTTTATTTGACCGTGCACTGGAGGAACTGTATGCCGGAAACCCGGTTCAATATATCCTCGGAAAGTGCTGGTTCAATGGAACTTTACTGAAAGTTGATGCCCGGGTTTTGATCCCCCGGCCTGAAACGGAAGAGTTGTGTACCATGATCAAAGCCGATCATTCCGGAGTAACCAGCCATAAGCTGGCGATTCTTGACATAGGCACGGGTTCAGGCTGCATTGCGATTGACCTTAAAAAATATTTTCATCAATCGGAGGTTACCGCGGTTGATATCTCCAGGGAAGCACTTGAAGTTGCCGGGGAAAATGCTTTAACCAACCATTGCGAAATATCTTTCATTCGTGCCGACATCCTGGAGCAGCAGGACTGGGGAGCTCAGAAGAAATACAGTATCGTGGTGAGCAATCCTCCCTATGTGACGGAAAGTGAGAAAAAACTGATGCATCGAAATGTGACCGAATTTGAACCTTCCCGGTCGTTATTTGTCGCCGATGGTGATCCGCTTCTCTTTTATAAAGCCATTTCCCGGTTTGCCGCTGCTCACCTCGTGCTTAATGGGCGACTCTACTTTGAGATCAACGAGTTGTTTAGTATGGAAGTAAGTGATCTTGTTCGTTCGTATGGTTTTGAAGATGTCCGGGTGGTTCACGATTTTAATGGGAAAACTCGCTTTATCTCGGCAGTTTTAAAAATACCTGTGCTTCCTTGACAATCTAAAGCTACTGGGAGTTCCTTTCACCAAAAATTGAAGTACCAATACGCACCATCGTGCTGCCTTCCTCCAGCGCAATCAAATAATCTCCCGACATCCCCATGGAAACAACCTTGAATGCATCCTGGTTTCTGAAATAGCATGATTTAAGATTAAGGAACCTATCGTACAGGCTTTTAAATTCACTCCTGACAATCCCGGTATCATCCGAAAAACTACTCATACCCATGACACCGACAATCCTTATGCTGGTCATGCCTTGATAAAATTCCGATTCCAGGATTTCATTGGCCCCGTTGATGTCAAGACCGAATTTTGTCTCTTCCCTGGAGATGTGGAATTGCAGGAGACAATCGACCACGCGGTTGTTTTTAAAAGCCTCCCTGTTGACCTCGTTGAGCAGGTCAATGCTGTCGATGCTATGAATCAGACTAATAAAGGGAGTAATGAATTTGACTTTATTGCGCTGCAGATGTCCAATAAAATGCCATTCAATATCTTTTGGAAGTTGAGAGTGTTTAACAACAAGTTCCTGGGCCTTGTTCTCGCCAAACACCCGCTGACCGGCATCATAGGCCTGTATCAATGCAGATACCGGTTGCATTTTTGATACAGTGACAATCGTGACATTTTCCGGAATCGATTTTTTTAGAAGCAATATGTTTTCAGCGATGCTCAACCTGGAGGGATTTAAGAATGACAAAAATACACATTTGATCGGACTGCTCTTAGGCTTACCTTTGCATTTTTATATCTTATGAGAAAAATAGTCTTTTCGTTTATACGACAGCTGCTGTTCTGGATCTTGTTTTTCAACCTGACACGGTTGATATTCGTTTTATACTATCTGAATATCATTATCATCGAGAAAATCAGGTTGACCGAAGTGCTTGGTGTCTTCTTCCATTCATTCAAACTCGACCTGGCAACCGCCTGTTATGTGATGGTAATCCCTTTTTTAATTCTTGCTGTTCAATCCGTTTGGAGTCCGCGATGGCTTAACGTGATCAACAAGCTATACGCCGGGTTTATTATCGTAGTATACAGCCTCACGGCAGTGGGTGAAATGGGGATATATGCTGAATGGAAAACCAAGTTGACTTACAAGGTGATTAAGTATCTGAGTCATCCGGGAGAAATTTTCAATTCGGCAGAGACCGGTACCTTTTTTCTTTTAATCCTCATTTTCCTGCTGATTTGTACAGGCGCCGTCTTTATTTACCTGAAGTTCTTTTATATGAATCTTGGGAATGTCGCCAGAAATACTTGGTATTCAATTCTTTTTGTAATCATTATACCGGGTTTATTGTTTATTGGACTGCGGGGAGGGATCAAACAAATACCCATCAACCAAAGCGAATCCTATTATTCCGACCACAACATCCTGAATATCGCCTCGGTAAACAATGCATTTAACCTCTACATCAGTATTTTCGAGAACCTGCAAAATTTCGATCACGATCCTTATATGTTCATGGATAAGGCTTCTGCAGCGCGAATCATGAAGAACATCTATTACACTTCTACCGATTCTACCCGGTCGATCCTTAAGACAAAAAGGCCAAACGTTGTCCTGCTTATCCTTGAAAGCTGGTCGGCCGACTTAATTGAAGACCTGGGGGGTGAGCCTGGTATCACGGCGAATTTCAAAAAATTGGAAATGAACGGGATCCTGTTCGATCATCTTTACGCCTCCGGGTCACGTTCGGAGCAGGGGATGGCCTCCATATTCGGCGGATTTCCGGCTCATCCTGTCAGTTCAATCACTGTACAGCCTGATAAATTCGTTAAACTTCCGAGTATCGTCAAAGTTTTAAAAAAAGACGGCTACAGTTCCTCATTCTATTTTGGCGGACAATTGATTTATGGGAACATTAAAAGCTATATCATTTTCAATGGTTTTGATAAAATTATAGAGGGGGAGAATTTTCCCAAAAGTATGCCCCAGGGTAAACTGGGCGTGCATGACCAATTTACACTGGGATACATGGTGAATGATGTTGAAAACTTAAAACAACCTTTTTTTGCTGCATTGTTTACCCTGAGCACACATTCACCGTGGGACCAGCCATATGAAAAACCATTGAAATGGGGAGATAACGAACATGACTATATCAACGCAGCCTATTATACCGATCATTGCCTTGGTGAATTTTTCGCAAAAGCGAAAACAAAATCCTGGTATGATAATACGTTGTTCATCATAGTTGCCGATCACAGTCATAATTCATACCGTAACTGGCATCCGCATTCAAAAGAGTATCATAAAATCCCGATGTTATTCTATGGAAATGTGATCAGGGATGAGTACAAAGGAACTGTTTGCCACAAACTTGGCAATCAGCATGACATTGCGGCAACATTGCTGGGCCAGTTGAAATTGCCGGCGCATGATTTTCACTACAGTAAAAACCTCTTCAATCCCGCTTCACAGGAGTTTGCCTATTATGCAACTGAAGATGGTGTTGGATGGATCCGGCCATATGGTTACTTTACCTATGACAAAGGTCCAAATTTTTACTATTGGTGGACCGACCCAAAACTTGCAGATTCGGTGAGGCAGGAGGGAAAGGCATATCTCCAGACTGTGTTTGGAGAATACATGAACAATTGATCGTTAATCAAGCGCATGAACAACAAGGCCTGAACGGAGTTTTGGTTCAAACCAGGTGGTTTTGGGAGGCATGATGTTCCCGGAATCGGCAATATCAATCAATTGTTTCATCGAAACCGGATAGAGTGCGAAGGCAACTTTCATTTCACCGCCATCAACCCGTTTTTTTAATTCACCCAGCCCGCGTATCCCCCCGACAAAATCAATCCGGTTCGATGTCCTGAGATCGGTGATACCCAGGATATCGTCCAGGACAAGGCGCGAAAGGATCGTAACATCAAGAACCCCGATCGGATCAGAATCGTTGAATGTACCCTCTTTTGCAGTCATCGAGTACCAGGTTCCTTCAAAATACAAGCCAAAATTATGCAATGACACTGGTCTGTAGATCTCGCTTCCTTTCTTTTCGATGGTGAAGACCATCTCAAGTTTTTTCAGGAAAACTTCGTTTGTCAGTCCGTTCAGATCTTTTACAACCCGGTTGTAATCAATGATCGAAAGCTGGTTGTCGGGAAAATGAACTGCCAGAAAATAGTTATACTCTTCTGTTCCGTTGTGCCGGGGATTGTTGAGCTTTTTCTCATTTCCAACCAGTGCTGCGGCCGCTGTCCGGTGATGCCCGTCGGCAACATATGTGAATGGAACTTTGTCAAACAATTCGACGATTTTTTTGTTTATTCCCTGGTCCCTGATCACCCAAAAGTGGTGTCCGACGCCATCATCAGCGATAAAGTCATAAACCGGTTGTTGCTCCCTGACAAATGTTGCCACAATTTCATCTATTTCAGCAACTGCAGGGTAAGTAAAGAAAACGGGTTCCATGTTTGCATTGGTTATGCGAACGTGTTTCATCCTGTCTTCTTCCTTATCTTTGCGGGTAAGTTCGTGCTTTTTGATAATCCCATTCAGGTAATCGGCAACACCGGCACAACCTACAATGCCATACTGGGTTTTGCCATTCATGGTTTGCGCATATATGTATAGTAACTCCCGATCATCGGGTACCAGCCATCCGTTTTTTTTGAACAGTTCGAAATTTTCCTTTGCTTTATCATAAACCTGCTGGGAATGAATATCCACGGATTCCGGCAAATCAATTTCCGGTTTAATGATATGCAAAAGCGAATATTGATTATCCTTTGCTTCAACCCTGGCTTCTGCAGAGTTTAATACATCATAGGGTCTTGAAGCCAGTTGCTTCACAATCGTTGCCGGAGGCCTCAGCCCCTTGAAAGGTTTAAGTATAGCCATAAAATGGTTAGTTAGTGTTTAAGAGTCTTAAGCAATTGATTCAGGCAGATCGGTTTAACCATCAATTAATCGACACCTTCATCATCGTCAAGTTCACCCGGCTTAACACTGCGCTGCAAAGATCCGATCAGAGCCCCGATCATCTTTGTCATTTCCATCAAACGGTTCTTGGAATCATCGTACGCACTGTCGCTGATAAAACCCCGGTTTTGGGCAATTGTTGAAACCACAACGCATTCCCTCACCGAGCTTTTTGCCATCTTAAGGTAATATACGAATTGACTTTTGTTCCGTGACGAACCTTCTGCAATGTTTAAAGGAATTCCATTGGCCGAGATTACAAATCGATCAAAAAATGATTGCATGAAATGATCATCTTCGGAGTTTTTGGCCATTAAATACACCCAATCGACGTATTCAAGAGCCTTATGATAGATTCTAAGATCTTCAAACCTGAAAAAAGTAGTAGGTCTTTCGTGTTCATTTTCCATGATACAACTCTTTTAATGATTCATTTAGTTGACGAGGATCAATCCTGTAAGTGCAATAATAGTGAAAATTCAGGTCAATGGATTATTTATTAACCTGAAAAGTTTTATCTCCGTTTTTGATAAAGCTGACAATCTGACGTGCAGCAGCTATCCCGGCGTTTATATTTGCCTCTTCGGTTTGTGCTCCCATCTTTTTCGGGGTGCAGAAAAACTTTGACTTAAAGCCAGCCTCAATTTCAATTTTATTCGCAGGTTCAACATCTGTCAGATAAGCAAAATCTTTTCGCTCCTGGAATATCTTCAACAGGTCGGCTTCATTGATAACCTCAGCTCTTGCAGTATTGACAAGGCAGGCTGGTATGGGCATCCTGGAAAGCAGAGCATGGTTCACCGAAAGTTTAGTCTGG
>CAIKNA010000213.1 GCA_903828645.1 uncultured Bacteroidales bacterium | reverse complement strand
CCGTTTCAAGGACAAGTTTGCTATCTAAATCTGTTGTATTATCCACCTCATGGTTTTTAATAATTTCAAATGCCTTTGTGATATTTTTAATGTCATCAAATGTTAGTTGGTTGATATTATCAAAAGAAAAATGAATTATTTTATTTAATTGACTCAACAGTTTAGAATAATTTTCATTATTATTATATTTAAGAAAATATTCAGTTAATAACCTTCTGAAACCCACGGTATCATTATCGTTTTTCCAAGTAGTATTAGCATTGTCATATCTTGACCCAAATGCTGATTCGTATTTATAGTCTATGCTACTCCCTTTTGTTAGGACAGAAAAGTTAAAGAATATTGTTGTTTAACGGGATTGAGACGGGAAATAACTCGAAGAGTTATTCTCGGATCAAGACCTTTCTTTTTTTGCTTCTTTTTTTCTTTGTTCATTTCTGTTAATATGTTCATAACTCAAGCTGCCTGCCGATATAACTGAACGGGAAATTTGTAATCAAGCCCCTGATGCACCCTTCGGTTGTTGTAAAACTCAAAGTACTGCTGCATTCCACGGTATAATGCCAGGCCATCATCATAGGCATGTAAATATATATCTTCGTATTTAACACTGCGCCACAACCGTTCAATAAAAATGTTGTCGATTGCCCGGCCTTTTCCATCCATGCTGATTTTGATCTCATTTTTTTCAAGTACTTCGATAAATTCCTGGCAAGTGAATTGCACCCCCTGATCGGTATTAAAAATCTCAGGCTTACCATGCTGCTTAATGGCCTCTTTTAGCACTTCTATGCAGAAATCCGCTTCGAGTGAATTGGAGATGCCCCAGCTTACCACAAAGCGACTGTAGAGGTCAATAATGGCCACCAGGTACATGAAGCCATGCCGCATTGGAATGTAAGTGATATCACAGGCCCAAACCTGATTCGGACGATTGATGACAAGGTCTCTTAGCAAATAAGGATACTTCTTGTGCTTTTTATTGGCCCACGTAGTTTTGGGAGCCGGAAAGATCGCCCGAAGGTCCATCAGCCTGTAAAGTCTGCGAATGCGTTTTATATTTACCAGGTAGCCCATGCTTTTCAGATGTTCCGTCATTCTTGATACACCATAGAAAGGCATGTCCAGAAATTGTTCATCGATGACCTTCATCAGATCAAGATTGAATGGACTCTCCTGACAAGGCGTGTAATATATGCCTGATCGGTGAATACAAAGCAACTCGCTTTGCCTGACCACACTCAGATCTGTATTGTTTTTCTCGATCATGGACCGCTTTTCTTCAAGAGTAAAACCTACAGTAGCTTTTTTTTTAACCAGTCGTTCTCAATCTTCAGCTGGCCTATGGCCTCATAAAGCTTGGCAACCTTTTCATCCTCTTTTGGTTGCCTGTGAACCTTATCGAACACCTGCGAGGCGTTTTCTAAAAATTCCTTCTTCCACATACTAATCTGGTTGGGATGAACCTCATAGAGTTGAGCCAGTTCCGCAATGGACTTCTGCTCTTTCAGGGCTTCAATAGCGACCTTGGCTTTGAACTCGGCACTGTGATTTTGTCTTTTTTTTCTCATAATGACAGTAAATTTAAGGTTTGTTTTTACACCTTAACTTACTGTCCTAAATTTGGGGAGTATTATAGTACATTCGATACCGGGCTCGGGCCGACCGTCAGCTCTATTGCCCTGTACAAATTGGCATAGGCACCGTCATAGCTCGTGGTTCCCGTACCCGAGGCAGTGGCAAAACCGATAATGTTGTTGTTCACTGTATAGCCCCCGCCTGATGCCGTGACTATGTTGATCGCATGATGCGTCGAGCCGGTCGTGGAGGTCCGCGTTGCGGTCTGGAAAAACTTGTTCCCCGTGATGATCCAGGACGAACTGT
>CAIKNA010000212.1 GCA_903828645.1 uncultured Bacteroidales bacterium | reverse complement strand
GTTCCGGTTGGTTATGCCGACGGTCTGAACCGACGGCTTGGGAATGGCCGCGGGAAGCTTTACATTCACGGAAAAGCGTTTCCCATCATCGGAAATGTTTGCATGGACCTGACAATGATCGACATAACGGAAATGGAGGAGGGTCACGCGTCACATGTCACGCGTCACGACCCTGATGACCCCACCCCCGCCCCCTCCCCAAAAAGGGAGGGGAGTCACGCGTCACCTGTCACGCATCACGACCTTCCCAACCTCCATGAAGGCACGGAGGTGGTCATCTTCGGCGACCTCCATCCGGTTGCGGAACTCGCAAGGGAGATCGGCACCATCCCCTATGAAGTTTTAACGGGAATTTCGCGGAGGGTAAAGCGCATCTATTATTACGAATAGAATATTCCTTGATTTTTTCTCTTATTTTTGCCTTTTGAACCGGTTTTATGGACTCCCGAAAACTCAGTATTTTAATTCCCGCTTACAACGAAGCGGCAACCATTCATCGAATCCTCGATAAAATAGTTGCAGTTGACCTGATCGGCGCTGTAACGAAAGAGATCATCATTGTCGATGATTTCAGCAGCGACGACACCACCGGAGTGGTGAAAAGCTACATCGCGTCGCACCCGGGAATCGATATCAGGCTGTTCAGCCAGGCGGTGAACAAGGGCAAGGGGGCGGCGCTGCATCGCGGAATCGTGGAAGCCACGGGCGATTTCATCATCATCCAGGATGCCGATCTCGAATATGATCCTGCCGAATACAATGTGTTGCTGAAACCGGTCCTCGACGATTTTGCCGATGTGGTTTACGGTTCGCGTTTCATGGGGGGCAAGCCGCATCGCATCCTCTTTTTCTGGCACTCCATCGGGAATAAATTGCTGACTCTGGCCTCAAACATGTTCACCAACCTTAACCTCACCGACATGGAGACCTGCTATAAACTTTTTCGTGCCGAAATCCTCAAGAAGATCTGCTTTAAGGAAAACCGGTTTGGCTTTGAACCCGAAGTGACCTCCAAGATTGTTCGCTTTCCCAAAATCAGGATTTACGAAGTCGGGATTTCCTACTACGGCCGGACCTACGAGGAGGGAAAAAAAATCAGGTTGAAGGATGCGTTTCGCGCGGTCTGGTGCCTGTTAAAATATAACGTTTTCGACCGGAAATACCTGAAAACAGTCAATTGATCATGGCTTCCCTGCCCGCCCTTTCGTTTGCGCCGCCCCTTTTTCTTTTATGGGTGGTGATGGCAGCCGCGGGATTTTTTTTGCTGTGGAAGATATTGTCGCAATATTTTGAAAGACCAGTCACGGTTTTGACTTTCTTTCTGGTTCTTTTTGGAACAAACCTGTTCTGGCAGATCGTTTTTGCTCCTCCCGGGGCTCACATTTTTCTCTTCACCCTTTACCTTCTGATGATCCTGCTGACACATCTCTGGCAAAAGAATATGCACTGGCTTCCTCTGGTCGCAATGCTGCCGGTGATGATCGCCATTGCGTTTTTACACGCACCCGGAATTTTCATGATGTTGTTTCCTGCCTTTGAATGGACAGGAGATCCGAAGTCCCTGGACGAGATGAACGTTAAATTCAGGAAAGACAGGGTTCAACTGGTTTTCCTGGCCGGGATGTTCGTTATTTGCCTGATACTGATGCAATTTTCGTGGTTCAATGGGCCCGGGGAGATTTTTTATTACGGGGATGCAACCGGGGCTGATTTCCCGGTTCTTCCGGCAAACATCCATCGTGTTTTGTTTTCAGCTCAAAACGGATGGCTGGTCTATTCTCCACTGGTGATTTTTGCGATTGCAGGCTTCTGGTTCCAGGCAGAAAAAAGCCAGGCCCTATTCCTTGCCTCTTTTCTTTTCCTGCTGGCATCATTGGGGTCGGCAGCAAGCAATCCTGCCTGGTCTTTTCCTGAAAGTTTCGGCTATCCCAACCTTATTGAGACCTACGCGGTTCTATTCCTCCCGCTTGGGTATCTGATCCGTTGGGGATGGAACCGCAACAGGCAGGCAAGGATCATCCTGTTGGTGCTATCGGTGACGGTGGTGTTTCTGAACATCTTCCAGACCTTGCAGTTTCGCCGGTCGGCCCGTGTTGAACCATCCTCAACAGTACTTACCGACTCAATTCCTCAAAAACCCTGGCTCAAATGCAGCAGGATTGCATCTTTTGATTTTGAGAACGGGGATGACCACGATCCGTTCAGGCTGAAACTGGCTGCCCGATCGGGAAATTACGGGTTGCTGCTAAATGGCCAGCACCGGTACTCCCCCGGGCTGACAAGCAACCTCGGACAACTGACAGACCGCGATTCAAGCTGGATAAATGCTTCCGGTTACTTTTTATTTACCTGTAAAAACGCTTCCAGCAAGGTATTCCTGGTGATAACCTGCATCCGCAAAGGAGTAGCCTACAAATACAGGGTCACAGACCTGTCGGCTGGCAGGTTCCATCCAAACCAGTGGAACAGAGTGACGATGAGCTATCTTGTACCGTTCCCGGTGGAGCCGGACGACCTGCTACAGGTATATTTTATGGATTATGGCGAAGAGCCGTGCTTTATCGACGATATCGAAATAGACCTTTGTAAACCAACCCTGTAAAAATGAAGGCATTGATCTCAAGGCGTTCGTTTGCTGACCTGCTTTTTTTCACGGCACTTTTCGGGGTGTGCCTGTTACTGGCCTTCCGGTTGAACTTCAGGGATGGAAAACCCGTTGGCGCAGGGGTTTTCAATTCCGATAAAAGCATCTATTATGTTTATCTGCCGGCCACATTCATCTATGGATGGGATGTTCATAAATTCCCGCTTCATTGCGACACCCTGTACAGGGGATTCATCCTTGATTATAACGCTGGCAAGGTGGTCAATAAAATGACCTGCGGCGTGGCGCTGCTCTGGACCCCGTTTTTCCTCGCCACCCACGCAATTGCCACTGTTTTTCACCTGAAACCCGATGGATTTTCAGACCCTTACCAGAAGATGGCTGTCGTACCGCCGGTGTTTTTCCTGGTCCTGGGGCTCTTTTTCCTGAAACGGTTCCTCTCTTTTTATTTCGCTGGGTACATCGTTTATATTTGCATCCTCTTCATCCTTGCCGGGACAAACCTTTTTTATTACGGACTGGCGGAGGGACTGATGTCGCATGTCCACTCCTTCTTTCTTTTCTCGCTTTTCCTTTTCCTGTTGAAGAAATTTTTTGAGGCAGAGCAACGGCCCCTGCGGCTTTTTGCCGCGATCAGCGTGACGGTTTCTCTTGCCATCCTGGTCCGCCCGACGAATGTGATCATCCTTGCCTGGTTTTTCCTGCTCGACGCCGGCACCAGAAAAGAAATTTCCTGCCGGGTTCGCATGTTTTTGACGCCAAAATTCCTGTTGACCTTCCTGGTCATTTTTTTCCTGGTATTTCTTCCGCAGTTCATCTACTGGAAATACGTCTCGGGAAGTTTCCTTCATTATTCTTACGGGGGCGAGGGATTCAGCTACTGGAAAAACCCGGTCATCCTTCCCTTATTATTTTCTCCCTTCAACGGGCTGTTTTTATACAACCCGCTGGTTTTGTTTTTCATCACAGGAATGGTCTGGATGATCATTCGCCGCAAACTGAACGGGATGCTCCTGTTGCTCACCTTTGCACTTGTCACCTATATTTCCGGATCGTGGCATATGTGGTTTTTTGGAGGAAGCTACGGTTCAAGGCCTTTTGTGGAATATTATGCCCTTTTCTCCATCGGGTTTGGTTACATCCTCCTGGAAACAGTGCGTTTAAGAAATTTGTTCGCCCGGTCGCTGGTTTTCCTTATAATGGTACTCTTCAGCTATTATAACCTCCGGCTGATCTATCACAACATCTGGTACACCGGTTCGGTATGGGCCTGGGACGATTTTAAAAACCGTCTTGACCAGGCGGGTGTGCTGCATTTCTCAAAGGATACCTACACCTTCATCAACGACTTTGAAAACATCTCCTTTGAACCGGCGCTGGTCAAATCAAACCTGAGATGCCACTCCCGCAACCAGGCAGCCATGGTTGATTCCCGTTACCCTTACTGCGACCTTTTCAACCGGAACATCACCCAAATCCTCGACCATTATCCCGGCCGGGTTACGGCAAGCCTGTGGGTAAGTCCGGTCTCTTCGGATCTGACCAATGCCATAGTGGTCGCCTCGATCGAAGATGAAGTTCGCCATATCTGGTTTTATAAAAGCATCCCGCTCAACCGGTCCGGGACGAAAGCCGGGATGTGGTCGGAAGCTGACTTATCGTTTGCCGTTCCCCGGTGGCTCAACGACCCGGCATACAGGCTCAAAATCTACCTGTGGAATGTGAACCGGAAAACTTTTTTCATAGATGACATTCGCATTAAATTCGAATGAACCTTCGCTATATTTACTGCATCACAGGCCCCGCTTCACTTTTACCAGGATCGTTTTCCCGTCATCAAAAAGGATTACGGGCGCATGGCCATCCAGCGGCACTTTCGTCATATCATCTCTGAAAATGTAATAATAATCAGCCTTGATTTGAGGACCATCGCGTGTTACTTCGCGCAGCCATGCAAGTCCCCGGGTGCGCCGGTAAAAATTAACCGTCGGTTCGAAAGGCCAGGAGATGCCAAGGGTGATGGTCGAGGGAGAGACATGCTCCTGCACATCCTTCCCAAGGATTGCCACGACCCTGCCGGTCTCTTTTTCATAATCCCAATCAAGGTAGGTTGTTTGGGAAAAGGCTGTAAAGGTATGGATGCCGAAAGCCAGGGCGATGCAATAGACAAAAATGAGAGGCAATTTGCTGAATGTTCCCTGCCGGGATGCTGCGCGAACCAGGAAACCAGAACAGAGCATGAACATCGGGAAGAAAAGCAAGCCATATCTCCTGATCAGCAGCTTCGTACCCACCAGGTAAAACTGCGAAACATTGATGAACACTGAAAAAAGCAACAGGAGAAAAACAATGAATAATATTGCGTTTTCCCTGGCAAGCCTGACATCCTTTTTGATCATGACATAAAGCAGTAATGCCAGGGTCGAAATCATAACCAACGGGACCAGGCCCTGCACCAGGATTCCCCACATGTGGCCATAACTGGCGCCATAGAAAAATGTTTCTACCAGGCTGCCTGTGGTGTCTTTCCAGAACCCCGTGTCGCCGCCGTAAAAGAGTTGTCCGGCTAAAATTAATTTTCGTACAGGACCCGACATGATGACAAAGAGGATCAGAAGACATGCCAGGTTCAGCAGGTTGATCCGGGCATAACTCCTGAGCCCGTTCGCAGCCGGGTCGCCGGAGATAAACCGGTTGAGCATGGGCCAGAGGTTTGACACCGCCACCAGGGCCAGCAGGTAATAGAGCAGCGTAAAATGGCTCAGCACTCCGAGCAGGGCAAATATCAGGGACCAGATGAACCAGCCTGTTTTGTTGCATTCGGCAAAACGGGTATAAAGATAGATGCTTCCCATCAGAAAACCATACGACAGCCCGTTTCCCCGTGCCAGCGCAAAGAAATCGAGCAGGTATGGATTGCAGTTTACCAGGGCGAACAGGGGCAGAATAATCCAGGGGTTCAGCTTCCGGAAAAGGAGCAGTGAAAAAACAATGAAACCAAGATGGGCCATGATGTTCGGAAACCGCAGCACGATTGGCGAGGGGCCAAAAACCGCGTCCCCGGTTTTCATCAGGAGGGTGTTCAGCAGGTGGTTGTTGGCAGAAACCACCTCGTAGCTGAAAATATCATGCAGCGAAGCAGTAACATAATGATTGTAGGTAAAACTCTCGTCATGGGTAAATGACGCCACCAGCGCTTTGTGAAAAGTGCATCCGATCAGCAGAATCGCCAACCCGGCAATCATCGTCCAGGGTAACAGGTATGCCCGTTTTGTCATCGTAGAAGTTGTCACAATCCCGTCTCCAAAGTTATGAGGAAAAATGTTGTTACCTTTGAATTCGTCAAATATCCCGTTTATTCGTTGAAAGAACACGCCAGTCATACATTTATCCGCGAATTCGCTGCTGTCGCCGCTGCACTGGTACTCCTCGGAATTTTTACCGGGTGGAATTTTTTCCTTCATGAACGCTCGGTAAAAAAGAGCCCGGACAAGGGTGATGTTTCCGAACGGGATCATTATACCGATACTGCCGGATGGATTTCCCGCCGCCTGGCATTCCACGATTTTGAGTGGGGTAACCCGGCTGATACCGCCGCTCACCTTGCAACCCATGGTCATGGCGGGAAACAGTCGTTTATAATGGGCGCAGGGGTTCCATATTCTCCCGGGCTCTGGACCAGGTTCAAAGATCTCAATCCCGGTGATTCCTCCTGGATTCGCGTCACGGGCTTTGTGTGGTTTTCTTTTCCTGCTGCCGGGTTGAAATGCAACCTGGTGGCCACCTGCAACCACAAGGGGTTGAATTACAAATACATGTTTGTTGATTTAGGCAGGGAGAATCTGAAACCGGGCCAATGGAACAAGGTGGGCATTGACTACCGCATTCCGACTCCCCCCGACCCGGAAGATGTGCTGCAAGCCTATTTTTGGTACCGCGGGGGCGGGGAAATGCTGGTCGATGACATCAATATTGAAATTTTCACACCTGCAAAACTGAAAGAAAACCACGAATAAGATGCGTACCACCGGGAACTGGTTTTTTTACGTGTTGTTTTGCGCATCACTGGCACTGACATGGTTTTTTCACAAGGATGCCACCCGGTTTTCCGACCGCCACGAACTCTGGTCCGACCGGGCGGGTTATTACATCTATCTTCCGGCGACCTTTTTTTACCATTTCGATGCCCGGAGGATGCCGCCCGATCTTGATGTGAAGACCGGTGGGGGTTTTGCCATCGACACCCTTCACAATAAGATCGATACAAAATACACCTGCGGAGTCGCCCTGTTGAATGCCCCTTTCTTCATAGCTTCCGGCCTGGTCTCGAGGATTGCCGGTTACGACAGCGAAAGCGGGTTTTCGATGATCTACATGCGGATGATGGGACTGGCCGCCGTTGTATACCTGATGCTCGGGCTCTGGTTTCTGAAAAAATTCCTGGACAACTATTTTCAACCGGCAGTCAGCTTACTGGCCATCACGCTGATTTTCGTGGGTACCAATCTCTTCTATTACGCACTCATCGACGGGATGATGTCGCATGTCTATTCGTTTTTCCTTTTTGCCCTGTTTCTTTTCGCCATGAAGAAGTACCTGGATTCGCATGGCTACCCCTTTTTCATCCTTCTCAGCATGGCCCTCTCGCTTGCCATCCTGATCCGCCCCACCAATATCCTGCTGGGAGTGCTGTTTTTTACCTGGGAAGCCTCAACTCCCGCCGGGTGGCTGAAACGCATCAGGAACTTCCTGGAGCCATCGCAGATCGTGGCTTTTATGGTCATCCTGTTCATTATTTTCGCCCCGCAGATGATCTATTGGAAGTACCTCTCCGGGCACTGGCTCCATTTTTCCTATGGCAATGAAGGATTCACCAACTGGCGCCACCCGAAGATCGCCGAGGTGCTCTTTTCCCCTGTGAACGGCTTGTTCACCTGCACCCCCATGGCGATCATCTGCCTGGCAGGATCCTGCATCATGATTTTTCAAAAAAGGTCGAACGGATGGTTGGTTGCCGTCATCTTCTTGGTGGTTACCCTGGTTTGCGCCTCCTGGAAGATGTGGTACTTCGGATGCAGTTTCGGGCAGCGTTCATTTATCGAATATTACACGATCCTATCGGTTCCTCTTGCCTGGCTGATAACCGTTTTGTTCAACAACCGCTTCTTCCTGGTTAAAACCTTCATGTTGTTTGTGATATTTTTAATGGTGTATGCCAGCCTTCGCTATACCGTTGTGCTGTACCGCTTTGACCGCTGCTATTTCGGCTCGACCTGGGACTGGGACCATTATTGGCGCACCATTGAGCGGGCCGGGATCGTTTCGCCGGTAGGCCGGATCACCTCGTATTCGAACGATTTCGAAAACCTGGCCCTGAGCCCCGTTGCACACCCCTCCATGATATTTACCCGTTCAGGGCAATACAGCATCGCAAATGAAAAAAGCGGGCAAACGCCCCTGTTTTCAATCATGCTGGATGAACTTGGTTATCCATATCCAAAAAAGATGGAGGTGGAAGTGTGGGTCTTCACTCCGGGAAGCCGGCCAACCGGTGCCTCAATGGATTACACGCTCAGCAAGGGAGCACAGGTCCTTTTTAGTGATAAACAGCAACTTGACAACGTTGTGAAAAAGCCGCTCACCTGGTCGAAGGTCAGCAAGACCTTCATCATCCCCGATGTGAATGATTCAAGCCTTCAGATCAGCATCTTCATGCATCAACCCGGGCAGGCACTTTTATTTATAGATGATCTGAAAGTAAGGTATCACTATACATGGAATTGACCTATTTTTGCGCGGCAAAACAGGAATAATCCACCAGTTAATAACATCATCAAGTGAACCATTTGGACCTTTCAGACATCATCCAGACCGGTTTTTCGAACCTTCAGGTTGCCTGGATCATCTGCGCCCTTGCCTTCGGGCTTGCCAGCATCATGCTGTTTCTCAGGGGTAAATATGGCTGCAGCATCCTGTTCCTGTTTCTTGCCGGGTTGATCCTAAGGGTATTGTCTGCAGGACTGGATCCTTTTTTATGGACCTGGGACGAGCAGTACCATGCGCTGGTTGCGAAAAACATGGTTTTCCATCCCTTTAAACCGATGCTGATCAGCAACCCCGTGCTGGATTATGACTTCAGGAACTGGCTGGAAGACAACATATGGCTGCATAAACAACCTTTTTTTCTCTGGCAGATAGCCCTGTTCTTTAAGATTTTCGGTACAAATGAATTTGTGCTGCGGCTGCCTACCGCCATCATGATGTCGCTGTTGATCCTCCTGATTTACCGTATTGGCAGCCTGACCACCACCCGGGCCATCGGCTGGTGCGGGGCTTTCATCTATACCTTCGCCTTCTTTTTTGTGGAGTTTCCTTCGGGATGCAAATTCACCGATCACAACGACGGTGCCTTCGTGTTTTATGTTACATTAAGCATATGGTCATGGGTCGAATACGTCGATTCAAACAAGCGTTACTGGCTTGTTTTGATCGGCCTGTTTGCGGGCATAGCCATCCTGAACAAATGGCTGGTCGGACTGCTGGTCTATTCCGGGTGGTCCCTCTCGGTTTTTTTATGCAAGCCGAAAAACCAATGGCTCTCCTGCCATAAAAAAATGATCATTGCCCTGCTTGTGACACTCCTGGTTGTCATCCCCTGGCAGATTTTCACCCTTGTTTCCTATCCGGTTGAAAGCTGGCATGAGTTTCACTACAGCAGCAGCCATTTTTTCACCCGGCTGGATGGTCACGGCGAATCACGGTATTACCATTTTTATATCGTGGCCGAACAATACGGAGGGCTGCTGGCAATGTTCCTGGTTGTTCCCGGCCTCTACCGCCTTTTTAAATCAATGGAGAACAGGGTCTTTCAGGTTGGATTTCTTGCATTTGTCATTCTGACGTATCTCTTTTTCACACTCTCGGCAACGAAAATGCCCATGTATTGCACCATCGTGAGCCCGGTTTTGTTTCTTGGCCTCGGAGCTATCCTTTCCCGGGGAGTCGAAAAAATGAAATCGGTGATCCCGGCCCGTCTCTCTTTCTGGGTTCTGCTTCTCCTGCTTGGATTTCTTGCCTATGACATCCTGGATATCAACCGGTTGGATGTGAACCATTCGGATAAAAACGGCTACTGGAAAAACAAGAGGATCGATGCGGTCATCGATCAGCAGGCAGCCCTTAAACTACCATCGAAAGACTGGGTTGTTTTTAACTGCGGTGTGCACAATGCTGTCATGTTCATGTTTTACAGCGGTGCAACGGCGTATGACTATTATCCCAATGCCACGCAGTACCGCAGGATGAAGATTGAAGGGAGGAAGATAGCCACCTTTTCGGATGAAAAGATGCCGCTATACCTGGAGCAGGATCCTGCCGTGATGAAAATCCACCTGAAACCCCTTGATTACTGACGGCCTGATTGCAGGCCGGAAGAGAGCTGAGCGCACAATCAGGCAGCACACGGCAAATTTTACTATTTTTGCCGGGCATGACAGGCAAAACGGAAACAGCGGTTAAATGGATCTTGTTTATCTTCATTGCGGGGGTCTCCATCTCTCCTGCGATCCAGAAAGCCTTCCGGCCTGTCAGTTCCAGGCCGCTCGATGGCTACAGCGAACCGAACCCGTTTCCCGGATTCAGCTTTTCCGGGCTTTTTGAGGGTTCGTTCCTCCCGCTCTTAACAAAACATTACGACTGCAGCATCGGTTTTCACAACGAACTGGTCCGCATGCACAACCAGGCTGACTTTTCTCTCTTCCGCATACCCAATGCAAGGCACGTGGTGATCGGGAAAGATGATTACCTTTTTGAAGAGTCTTATGTGAATGCATATTCAGGCGGTGATTTCATCGGTGTTAAAAACATAGAGGCCCGGGTGAGGCAGTTCCGGGTTGCCCAGGAAAGGCTGCTGAAGGAGAAGGGTATTTTGTTCCTGGTATTGCTGCTGCCTGACAAGGGCACCTTTTACCCTGAATATATCCCGCAGCGATTCAGGAGGGCTCCATTGGAGAAAACCAATTATGGCTGCTACCGGGAGAAACTTGAAGAGCAGCAGGTCAACTGCATCGATTACAATGCATGGTTCAGGGCGATGAAAGACACCTCCGCCTATCCGCTCTACCCGAAGACCGGGATTCATTGGAGCACCTTTGGCGCTTTCCTGGCAATGGATTCGCTTGTACGGTATCTCGAAGCCCGCACGGGGAGAGCTCTTCCTCATCCTGAACTTGCTGGCACCATGATCAGCAGCACCCCGATTGACTACGACAACGACGTGGAACGCGCGCTTAACCTGGTATGCGGCATACCTTCACCAAAGCTGGCGTACCCTGAGGTAAGGTTTTCAAAACCGGCGAACCTCCATCCGTTTTCGGCTCTCTTCATTGGCGACAGTTTTTATTTTTCGTGGGCACAGGCAGGATACATCGGGAAGATCTTCAACAACCGCGATTTCTGGTATTATGACCATGATGTCTATTACGGAACCTACCCGACCGGCAAACTTGCCACCAGCGAAGATTTGAACAGGGTGCTTGCCCGGCAGGATGCGATCATCATTCTCCAGACCAATGCCGGGTATGGCACGCTGGGATACTATTTCGTTGACAGATTATTTGAAAAAGCCGCCATTTAAAAGATCCGGCGAACGGAACATACCATGAAAACAACCAGGCAAATCCTTTTTATCCTGATTCTCCTGGGAATGCTGTTGCCTTTTTTTCAGAACAACTTCCTGAAAATCCCCCTCCTTCCGCTTGTCGGGGTCCAGGATACCCTGGGCGAACCGAAATTCTCCTTCAGGGGTTTCCTTGATCTCTCTTACCAGGAAAGCGAGGGCAGCTACCTGGCAGAGAAAGCCGGCTTCAGACCCCTCCTGGTGAGGTTGAAAAACCAGGTGGATTATTCGGTGTTCAACTACACCATGTCGGGCGGGGTTGTCATCGGCAAGGATGGATGCCTCTTTCTGGAATCGTATATCAACAATTATTGCGGCATTGAATTCCGGGGTGTAAGAAAGATCGACTACGAGGTAAAACGGCTTGCCCTGATCAGCAGGGAGCTGAAAAAAAAGAATGTTGATTTCCTCCTGATCCTGGCACCCGGGAAAGCCTCCTTCGACAGGGAACAGATCCCCTCGCGCTACCGGAAAAAAAACATCACCAATTACGGCTATTATTCAAAAAAACTGGCCGTTTCCGGGGTGAATGTGATCGATATGAACGCCTGGTTCGGCAAGTTGAAAGAGCATTCACCCTATCCGCTGTTCCCGGCGAGCGGGGTGCACTGGTCTTCTTACGCCGTGGCCCTGGCGGCCGATACGATGGTGCGGTACCTTGAACGGCTCAGGAACATTGACATGCCTGAAATCTCTTATGACAAGGTGCGCATGTCGGACACCATGAAATATTCCGACAACGACGCAGGCGACCTGATGAACCTGCTGTGTGCGACAAGGAACAGCCCGATGCCCTATCCTGAATTCCATTACCGGTCGGAAGGCAAACACAAGCCGGATGCGGTGATCATTGCCGACAGTTACTGGTGGGGATTCATCACTTCGGGAATCTCCCGGAACATTTTCGGCAAAGCACAGTACTGGTTTTACGGCCGGGATATTTTCGAAGATGAAAAAAAAACCGGTACCGTTGCAGCAGTCAACATCCACCAGGAACTTGAGAAACAGGATGTGGTGATCATGCTGGTGACGGAAGCAACCTGGATGCTGTTCCCCTTTGGCTTTACCGATGCCTTCCTGAAGGACTTCAAACCCGAAACCGATGCCGATAAAGCGTTGCAGGTCGAGATCATGATGGACAATATCCGCAGGGATCCGAAGTGGTACCGGGCAATTGTTGAAAAGGCAGCCAGGAACCGGGTGGCTGCAGAGGAGCAGCTCCGCACCGATGCCCTCTATATGATCGGCCTGGAAAACAAGAAAAAATAGCGAAACGAATAAGAAAATGAACCCATAACTACAATCCTATGATATTCAACAGCAGTTTGTTTTTACTCTATTTCCTGCCGTTTTTCCTGATCATCTATTACCTGCTCGACCGGAAATTCAAAAACTGGTTCCTGCTTTTTGCAGGGATAATATTCTATGCCTGGGGTGCGCCAAAGTTTGTCTTTTTCGTGATGGGTTCGGTACTGGTCGATTTTGTTCTTGTGAGACAGATGAGCCTGAAAACCGGGTCGGCAAGGAGGCTTTTTTTCTGGAGTTCCGTCCTGATGAACCTGGGGCTCCTCTTCTATTTCAAATACATGAATTTTTTCGTGGATCAGTTCCAGGTGATGATGAGCCTGTTCGGTTCAAAACCGGCGGAATGGACACGGATCGCACTTCCCGTTGGCATTTCCTTCATCACCTTCCAGAAGCTGGCCTATACCCTGGATGTTTATAAAAAGCAGCAACCGGTTTTTGCGAAACTGCAGGATTTTGCCTTGTTCATCTTCATGTTCCCGCAGATGCTTTCGGGACCCATCGTTCGCCCTGGCCAGATTTCCGGGCAGATAACCGACCGGAAGAGCCAGGAGAACATCGACTACCGCCTCACGGGTTTTATCCGCTTCATGATCGGGCTGGCCAAAAAGGTACTGATTGCAGATGTGCTTGGAACCACCGTAAATGAGATCTTTGCCCTCGGTCCCAACGAACTCTCGGGCGGTATCGCATGGATCGGGGCCATCGCCTACACTTTCCAGATATATTTTGATTTTTCAGGGTATTCCGACATGGCCATCGGCCTTGCCCGCATGCTCGGCTTCAGGCTTCCCGAGAATTTCAACTTCCCCTATGTGTCGCAAAGCATCACCGAATTCTGGCGCCGGTGGCACATCACCCTCTCCATGTGGTTCCGCGACTACATCTTCCTTCCGCTGGCCTATGCCACCTCCCGGAAACTGCCGCG
>CAIKNA010000211.1 GCA_903828645.1 uncultured Bacteroidales bacterium | reverse complement strand
GATTCAATCTACAAATCCTATTCCTGGCGATTCGGCCACGGTGTTTTTTCTCTTTTTTCGCGCATCAATCCAATCTCCCTGTTTTACAAAAAGAACAAACCCGGTTAAACTGTCTGGTATCCCAGTACCCTCAGCTCTTCCGCCAACTCCCTGTTACACAGTTCAATTTCCGGGGGGCTCATTTCGTCGGCATACCTGAGGATTTTCCCGGTATTGAATTGCCGTTTCCACTTTTTAGTGGTGTCTGTAAAATTACGGATCAAGTCGCGGATATAGGCAACTTCGGGATCGGCATGAATGAGGCTGCTGAAGCGGATCAATTCCCTTTCTGGATCGACCACCAGGTCGTGATACCTGAAGAGTTCACACAACCCCGACTCCACCCACTCAATGCCAGTCCTGCAAAATTCCCTCACCAGGGGGATGGAATTCTCAACCGTATTAAATTGCAGGAAAAATTCATTCATCGTCGGGTGATCAGGGGGTCGCTTCCCATGGTCCATGGCCGAAAGGATCACATCGCGGGGGTCGCGATGGATGTAAGTGGCCAATATTTGCTTATTCACCAGGAACGCGGCAAGAGAGGCAGAAAGGGCCAGGTGCGATTTCACCACGAAAGGACCAATTTTTTCACTCAGGTCCACGAGTTTTTGCAGGATTTCCGGTTGTTCCAGGTTGTGCACAAAGATCCCGACACCATTGACTTTCCCGTCTTTGACACATTGCTCGAATTCTTTCTGGCCATTGCCCTGAACCGAATGTTCCAGGATGTTCTTCTGGTATAATGACAACAGGGTGGAACTGGATTTTGGCATCCCTGCACTCAAAATGAACATGGTTGGTATGTTTGGTTCGTCAAATCCTGTCGGATTTCATCCGTTACTTGTTTTTGAAATACCCCGAAAGTCGCTGCAAAAGCGCAGGTTTTTGCTTCTCAACACTCCTGCCGCGGTTTGCGGGGAGCGCACCAAAATAGGTATAATGTTCCCCGTAGGAACGCAGACCGTCAAACGTGCCGTGTTTCATCGGGTGGTTGACAAAATAGGTGCGATATTCATTCATGGCCATGGCGTGAGAGTCGGTAAGAGAAATGGGTTCTTCTGATGCCCCGCCCTCCTTCCCGTTCTGTGAAAAGAGCCGGTTCTGAAGCAACGTCTGTTTCCCGACATGCAGGATGCAGATGTGATCACAAACCCCGATTCTCCATCCATGGTCCGTACATACTTCGTGACTGAGCAACTCCTGACCCCATCCGTAATATAGTTCGGGATCGAATTGCCCGACTGCCTCGATGAACTTCCGGTGAAAAAGAGGCGCCATGAGGTCGGCCCATTTTACGATACGTGTTTCGCTGCTGCCCCAGTTTTGCATTTGCTTCCAGGGCTGTTCCCGGCCGGCAATGCAAGGCGAAACGAGGGCCAGGTCCCTGCTGAACAACTCTTCCCTCAGAAGGTTCACGAAAACCTCTGCTGTAACCTCGAGGTCGTTGTTGAGGAAGAGGAGAGAGTCATACTGATCATCCTTCAGGACAAGTTTAAAGGCTTCATTCAATGCACCGCCCCAGTAAAGATTGTTCTCAAGCCTGATATGCGTGGTTGATGGCATCAGCTCTGGCCTGGAACCATTGTCCATCACCAGCAGGTCATAGTTTTCATCCTGGAATTCCTTTAATGAACCGTATAACCAGTTGGTATATTCAGGCAGGTTGTGGTTCAGGATGATGGCAAGAGTTTTGGTCATAGTTGCTAATTCGTGTCAAAAGTAACAAAACAATTTTAATCCGCGGGATTATTCCCCGGTTCCCGATAAGGCCCTTTTCGTTGCTTCGAGGTAGCTGTTTCCCCACTTCCCGCAAGGCTCCAGGTGGTTGCCCTCTCCCCATTCGTTCCATGCGTTCAGGAAAATAAAATTCTCCCCGTCGCTGAAGGGGTTGAAATCCCGCAGCACCGACTGGAGCCAGAATTCATATTTTTCGGGCGTCGAATTTAAAAAAACAGAGGCATCTTTTTTTCTTCTTGCGGCATTGTCCCACATGGGGGTTATGCCGCGATATCTTTTATAGGTCACTTTTTGGCCGGCTTCGATCATGATTTTGGCAAACTCCTGGTAATCGTAGAATTTGTGTTTATAATACTGGTTCAGATAAATCTCATGTTTTTTGAAAAAAAGGCCGGCTTTGTTCCTGTTCATAACCGGGGGCAATTTCCACCAGTTTGGCTGAAACTCAATGGCTGCATCGAATCCAAGGGTTTGAGGGTCGATGCCCTGGATCTCATTCTCGAAATAGCAGAGGTATAACTCCCCGATTCCGATTTTAAGCGCTTCGGCCCGCCATGTATCCAGGGTCCTGCGGATATCGGGAAAGAGAATGGGTTTATAGATGATGAAAAGGGGTTTCCCGTCAACACGGATGTATCTTGGGTCGTCAAAAACGGTGCTTAAAAACCGGATGTGGTCAAGATCATCCTCCTGTGAGTAGTTTTGTTTGATCAGCACTTCCCCGGTGGCGCCATCCCATGCCCTCGTCCAGTCTTCATTTGCCCATGCAAGGCAAAAAGGGAAATCAGGCTGGCGGGTTTTTAAGACCTCATCGATCGGGAGGTTTAACAACCGCTTGCCGTTAAACCAGTAATGGTAGTAGCAAAAACCATGGATTCCATGCGCTTTGGCCAACCCTGCCTGCTTTTCGCGGGTTGCGGGATCGCGCAGGTCATAAAAATCCGCATTGGCCGGCAAATGAGGCTGGTAGTGATTCCTGACCAGGGGACTCGCCTTTTTCACATTCCGCCATTCGGTAAAACCCTCACCCCACCAGAGGTCATTCTCCGGAATCGGGTGATATTGCGGCAGATATATTGCGATAGGCCGGATCGTCTTCAAGTTTTTGCAATTAAAATAGCCGGTAAAATTACCATATTAATGATTCATTTTTTATACTTTTGATGATTCTAACCAAAACGGATTCCATTTGAAAACAGAGCGTAAGCAAACCAACCTTGAAAAAAAGGGCCCGGTTGTCATTGGCGGAGTGGGGGGAAGCGGAACCAGGGTCATCGCTGAAGTCCTTTCATTGCTCAATTTTTACATGGGAAATGATCTTAACGGACCCAAAGATTTTCTTCTTTATACCCTTTTATTCAAACGAAAAAATTGGTTTTACAAAAACAGGACCAACAACCGTCTCCTTCAAACAGGGTTGCAATTGCTGCAAAAACTGGTTATTTCAAAGAGATCCATGTCATTAAACGAAGCCTCTTACCTGGTGCATGCCATGGCTGACATGTCGATTCATGGTCATAATCACCTGGGCCACGGGAAAGGCACCTGGCCCCTGGAGAGGGCAAAGAAAATATTTTTTGAAAATGATGCCGACCTTTCCGGGTTTGCCGGATGGGGTTGGAAAGAACCCAATTCTCATTTACTGATCACGGAAATGGCCAGGTGTTTCGAGAATTTCAAATACATCCATACCATCAGGCATGGGCTCGACATGGCTTTCAGCGACAACCAGCAGCAACTATACAACTGGGGTCCGATGTTCGGGGTCGATTTGCCCAAAACCGACAAGGAGATCCCGCTGGCATCCTTCAGGTATTGGGTGAAAGCCAACCGGCTGGCCCTGGAAAAAGGAGAAAAATTGGGTCCCAAACGGTTCATGTGGATCAATTATGACCGGTTCTGCATCGATCCGGAACCCGAAATCCGAAAACTTCTGGTATTCCTGGAGGTTGAGGCGGATGAAGAAACCATGAGAAATTGCGTACAGTTGCCAAAGGTTGCAGAATCAACCGGAAGGTACCTGAACCATGATCTTACCGGATTTGATGACAAGGACCTTTCTTTCTTGAAATCATTGGGATTTGCAATCTGAATTTTCAAAAACAGAATCTAACGCGCACAAAACAGACTACCATGTTTTCAAAATTACAATGGCAATCAGACAGAATGCTTTATGACGGACTTGTTTTTCGGTTGGAACAGGTTCGTACGGGTGACTGGACCGGAAATGAGTTTTTCAGGTTTTTCAAAAGAAAAAAGATCGTTGACAAATACGAGGAGTTTTTTCAGCGGCACCCTGATTTTCACCCTGAAAATATTTTTGAATTAGGCATCTTTGATGGCGGGAGTGTGGCCTTCTGGTTTGAACTGTTCAAGCCTGATAAACACATTGCCATAGACCTGCTTGACAGGAAGGACAGTACCTACTTTGAAAACTATGTCACCTCCCGCGGGTTAAAGGAGAAGATAAAGACCTTTTGGAAAACAGATCAATCAGACAAAGAAAATCTCCGGAGAATTGCCCTTGCAAATTTCACCGAACCCCTTGACCTGGTCATCGATGACGCTTCCCATATGTATGAACCCACCAGGGCAAGTTTTGAGGTGCTTTTTCCCATGCTACGGCCCGGAGGACTCTATGTTATCGAAGATTGGGCCTGGGGGCACTGGCCTGCCTATATCGCAGCAGAACACCCATGGTCCGTGCTGGAGTCGCCTGCCAAATTAATTACAAAACTCATGGATGCTGCCGGAACCTCCATTTCCCTGATTTCAAATCTTACCATCACCAAGGGGTTTGTCGTCGCCGAGAGAGGTGATGAAATTATTGCCGATGCCACCAGTTTCAACATTGACGACTATATTGTCAGGCGTCAGGATATCGTTTAAGGCAGGTTCTGCGTTTATTTTTTCGGGATGAACAATTTTTGAACAAGCCCGTACAAGAAAATGACCGGTCCAAGCACCAGGCGCCCTGTTTTCCAGGTCAGGGAATTACTTAGTTCCTGAACTCTCTTTTCCCTGGAAAGTAGTTCCTCCTGCTGAACCCGGATTTCTTCAGCATATTCTCTATGTTTGTCTTTCAGGAATTTTAGTTCGTTCTCCTGTTTTCCCAGTTTCTCCCCGCAATCTTCCACCTGCCTCCCTGCTGTATTCAGCCGGTCATTAAGGGCCTCCCGCTCATGATAGAATGAACCAATCAGCTGCGTATTGCTTGCAACAGTTAAATTCAAAGCGCCTTCAGCAAATGAATAATAAGTTATTTCAAATTCAATGCCGGCCAGTTCTGTCGGCAAACCAGCCATGTTGAAGGTTATCTCCGGGATTTCATCCGGAAAATACAACTTCTCATTGGTCTTATGTTTCTTATACCGGGTCTTATAAAAATCATCGCCTGTTGCAAACTCATCAAATGCGAAGGTATTGCCGCTTATACCCAGGAGTTTAATATGATGAACCATGAAAACAACCCTGCAATTTGCCGGGGCAAACTTTATAGCAGTGATCCCCTTAAAAACTGACAGATCAAAAACAATGTTATTCCGGCCCGAAAGAACAGATCTGCTGATTACATTTTTTATCCGGGTATCCTGCACGACCAGCAAGGAAGCTTCAATGCCAGGACCAATACCCTGAAAAAAGTTCAGCCTGTTATAAAACGAAGCAGAGAGGTTATCGATCCCTTCTTTATCAACAGGTGTAAATTTTCCCTCTTTTGCCCTGGAAAACAGGTGGTACAACTCAGGTATTTCAGGAACAAAAAGCGAATCGGAAGGAATGTCGGAATAATTGTGATGTTTCAGATCTTTTTCCACAAACGACCTGATTTTACTTTCCAGTGCCGGTGTTAAGTTCAAATCAGAGTGGAAATTGCGCGAAACCTCCCGGATCAGTAAAAAGGGGTCCTGTACAAGATCGTTAAAAAAAGTAAAAGACCTGGGGTATGCCCGGGTATGAAATTCAGCATTGAGCATATAATCCATCCAGACCAGGACCGACTTTTCTCCGGGAAAATAGTTTCTGTTTTCGAGGGAGGCCGCTACTTCAGAAGGATTTCTGACGCAGATGATGAAATAAGGAAGAATTTCAAGGGTTTTGAACACCTCAAGGTACAATGGCAGGAGTACGCTTAAACGCGGGTCTTTGAGAAGCAAATGATCAGATTCAGGGAACTGCTGTGCAAAGATGCCGGTTAATTCATCTGTGAAACCAGCCAGTTGATTTTGAATTGCCCACTCCTTCCTGAACAGGTAAGTTTCATGCCATGAAGAGCCAAGGTACCCCAGAAGCCGGTCGTTGAGCTGGTTTATCGGGATGTTCTCGAAAAATCCCTTCTCATTTTCATCCAGCGGAGGAATTACGCTCGATCCAAGGTCCCATCCAAGAATGTTGAATATCCCGGAAGCCATGGAGGTTCCGCTCCGATGCATTCCTATAACTACCAGGGCTTTACGCCCACGTTTGAAATCCATATTTAATGTCTCTCCCTGTTATTCGATTTTTATGACGCAAACATATGCAAAATTCTCTTTCCCAGTGAGAATTTGCCTGCATTAGCAAGGTAATTCATAAACTTTACGAACTTTGCGCACATATTTTACCATAACCCCGAAAACATATGTCGGCACAATACTTTGTAGGTATCGGAGCCCAGCGAACAGGGACAACCTGGCTGGCAAATTATTTCACACAACATCCGCAGGTTTGCTTCAGTGCAATTAAAGAACTGCATTACTTCGACGCGATTTACAGACCCGATTTATGCGGCATATACAACAAGGATCATTTTTATGTTCAACTTCAGGAGATAAAGGCAAAAATTGAGCGGAACGAAGCTACATTGCAGGAAACTTTGCAATACGATTGTCTTCTTTACCGTATTGAAATGGCCGATGATCCCGAAAAGTACCGGGAATATTTTAATTCCATCCTGACGTCCGAACACCGGGTATTCGGTGAAATCACCCCTTCTTACACCTTATTAAACAGGGATGGGTTTAAAGCCATTTTGAACATGTTCCCTGCTGCAAAATTTATTCTTATACTCCGAAATCCATGTGATCGATATTGGTCGCATCTTAACCTGCATGATGGAAGGTTTAAAGATTTTTCAGCCATGGACAAGGCAATAGAATGCCTGGATAACCCCCAGTATTTTTTACGTACCGACTACAAAAGAACGCTTTCTGTTATAAAGAGTGTTGTACCTGCAGACAACATCCTGATCCTCTTTTTTGAACATCTCTTCGGTTCACAAACGATGGGTCAGGAATTAAAAAAGATCAATTCTTTTCTTAATATTGATGACATCGTTCCGGATATCAAACCCTTAAATGAGAGTAAAAAAAATCCGCTTCCTGTGGAATACAGGAAGCGGATTTTCCAACATTTTGAATTTGTTTATCAGTTCGTTTCTCAACTTTTCCCGGATCAACTCCCGGAATCGTGGTCAGACGATCTGAAGCAATTCAACAGCTAATGTTATTTCTCCAGACTTGATACTCTTACTTTCAGAGCGTCATTGTCTTTCTGAAGCTGAATCATATACAGAGTCAATTCTTCAACTTTCTGGAGCAGGGTGGTATTCAGCTGGCCGAGGTTTAAGCCATTGGCTAAAACAGCAGCTTCGCTAGGAACTTCCGGTAAATGTTTGTTGAGGTTGATGTAAGCTTCAACTTCTGACAACGGACGGAGGTTGTAACCAGCTTTGAAAACGAAATCGGGGAAAGCAGCGGTTAAAACTTCAATTTCGGTGCATTTTACTTTACCATTGAAAGTACCTGTTCCGTTAACTGAAAGTTTTGCAAGAGGATTGGTTGTTCCGATACCGATGTTTCCATTGGCTTTCAGGTACAGAGCGGTTGCAGCGTTTGCAGCAACTGGTTCCAGTACAACAACATCAGATGTGTGATAATTATCCCTGATTTTGAATAATCCACCAGCGGCTGATTTAAATCTCCACTCACATTTGTTGGCAGCACCTAAGTCGGCCATGATGAACTGGGCTCCACCGGCACCTGCTTGTTTTTCAACTGTGATAGAGGTAGCAGCACCTGTGTTGCCAGTTGTAACATGCAACTGATAGAGTGGTGTAACTGTACCGATACCAGTGTTACCTGATGCGGGGAAAATATTCTGAGCCTGTGTTGTTGCGGCGAACAAGAAGGCAAATAAGATCATTGCTGAGAAAATATAAGCTAATTTTTTCATGATTATAAGTTTTTTGAGATAAATTATTGTTTTTCTTATTAATTATATATGGTGTGATGCGGGCAATCATTCTGTCGTGTGTCCCTGCCTGCGGTTAAACCGGGTGTGTGGGAGATCGACAGAAAAGGTGTCACAACCGCAAAACCCTCATGACTTCAGCCCGGTAAACATAAGCTACGCGGATCTGGCTATAATTAACAGATAATGATGTACGGGAGGTCTCTGGCAACTGGCGGCTATCGATAGCCACTTTTCGCTGTTGCTCAGGGAATACGCCGCATAATTCTGTGCTTAAAGAGTTGAAACTTCCGTTTTCGGCATCTCCGGCATGAAGATAACCCTTATGGTTTGAAGGAAAGGGACTAAAAAGGGTGTAAGCCATTCCGAGAGCGGCCTGTTCTTCAATCTTCATCTTTTCCTCAACAGTCACCAGCCGGACATCTGTCTTTTTGTGTTTTCCTGTTGCCGTTTTGGATTCGATGGAGGCATAAAGAAAACAGCCGCTGGAGATTTTTGTGCCTGGGCGAAAAACAATGGATTCACCTGCAACAACGGAAACAACGCCTTCCTTGGTCACACTCACCTTGCTTTTTTCACCGGTAATCGTAAGGTTTGCCGATGCCTGTGCATTCTGTGACTGGCCATTTGAAACTGCTACCTGATAAACGGTCGGGGTTGCACCCGGTGTGTTGTCATCCGACTGGGTAAATTGAACAGTACTTCCCTGTGCTGTGACAGAGCAGGCTAAGGCAATAAAAACGAGACCCTTAAACCAGTGTAAGTACTTCATGTTCTCAAAAATTCAAATTTGACCGTACAAAACTAACATTAATATCATTCGATGTCAAGAAAAAATGAAATTATTTTCACCAGATATCGCAATTATCGTTTAATAATTTTTTCCGTTTCCGAATTCACGCCCGAAGTGACATGGATAACATATACACCGGTCGGTTTTTCAATCAGCGAAAATTCCTGTTTGCGTTCGATCTGCATGTCTTTGGAGAGGATCCTGTCGCCCAATACGCCGAAGATTTCAACATGTACCTGTGTGGAGGTAACATCGCCATTCAGCTCCAGGGTGAATTTCCCCGGTGTCGGGTTTGGATAGATCTTGAAAAACGAATTGTTCATCGTGCTGATGTTTCCGGGTGTTTCGACGCCGGTTATGGCAGCTGGTGCATCATGAATATAAGGATTGCAGAAATTGGTGGTTGAGATCATACCATGCATGTAGCCTCCCGGGAAAACCTTCGTGCCCGCATAATAAATGATGTTGGTGCCGGCAATGTGGGTCACGCTTCCGGTGCTTTGAACCCAGTAACTGGTTCCGTTACCGGCGATCAGCAGCGTTTGGCTGGCATCGGCGCATTCGGGCCCGGTGGTTATCGTCTTATCCTGCAGGGAACGAACGGCGGGAGGAACGGCTGCATCTCCATAGTTGCCCGTGAAGGTGCCGAAGGAAGAAAGACCATGCGCTGCAATCTG
>CAIKNA010000210.1 GCA_903828645.1 uncultured Bacteroidales bacterium | reverse complement strand
TGCGTATATAGACAGTTACACATTCTTAAGAGCCCACAAGAGCAGGTTTAATGGCTTTCTGTCGGCAGGCAAAATTATGTCGATTGAAAATGACAGCTTAACACAAAACATTCTAAACTACTACCAGGAAGTTTTACCTGCCTTGCAAACATCTGAAGAAAGGTGGTTTAGTCAAAACAGGTTACTACTAACATATCTTACTGATAATGTTAAAGATTTCGAAAATGATATGGATAAATTTGAAGTGTTGACAACACCCAGGGGGAAGTATTTAACAAAATCATTAATTCCCTGGCCACAACTTCTTGAAAGATACAAAACGGTTTCTTTAAAAGGAAACAAATTAATATTAAACATCGACAAACTTTACCAAAATAATTAATAAAATCTGCCCAGGGGAGTCGCACACAGGCGCTGAACAACCAGCCCTCAAAGGGCGGTGTAAATGGAACGATAAATGCTTTGCTATACTTTAAAACCTCAACCTCCGAACTTATGAAACTGCATCCCTTCCTTGTAATGATGGCACTATTTTATCTTCCCAAGGTTGTAATGTGTCAGCAATCCTACAACATAAAATGGATCGATCATCACGCCATCGCCATCAAATCAGTTCAAGCCGGAAGCGGCTTCGATGACCTGGCACCCCTCAAAACCATCCTGAAGGAGAAACGCATTGTAGCCCTCGGCGAAGCCACGCACGGCACCCGGGAGTTCTTCCGGATGAAGCACCGCATGCTTGAATTTCTGGTCAAAGAGATGGGCTTCCGCTATTTCGCCATCGAGGCCAACCTGACCGAAGCCTACGCGGTTAATGAATACGTGATGTATGGAAAGGGCGATCCGCAGAAAGCGCTCGACGGCCTCTACTTCTGGACATGGAACACCAGGGAGGTGATGGCCATGATCGAATGGATGAAGAGTTTTAACACCGGCAAACCGGATAAAGACAAGGTCAGGTTCTATGGATTCGACATGCAGGCACAGCCGGTGGCCATGTCATCCTTTTACACCTATCTGAAGCGGGTTGATTCGGTATACGCACACCATGTGAATGATGTCGTCACCCGAATCAATGAACTGAAGGAGATTCCCGGGACCATCCCCGCCATGGAATGTATGCGCGAAGTGCGAAAAATATTGGTCCATGTGGATGAAAACCAGGCGAATTACATGACCGCCTCCTCTCAAAGGGAATTCGAAGTGGAGAAGCACAACCTGGTCCTGGTTTCCCAGTTTCTCGCCATGAATTCGGAACACGATACTACGGCCATGTGCATGGCCCGCGACAGTTGCATGAGCGAAAATGTGAAATGGCTGATGAACCTGGAGGGTGATTCCTCAAAATTTATGCTTTGGGCCCACAACGGGCACATCGCAAAAAACCAAGTCAGCAGCGATGGCCTTACAATGGGCTATTTCCTTAAGAAATTTTACCGGGATCAGTATTATGCCCTGGGATTTGATTTTTACACGGGATCGTTCCAATCCATTGGCGACAAGGACGGACTTGCTGAATTCTCCTATACCCTGAAACGAAATTCAACGGGATACCTCTTTTCCAAATCCAGCCACAACATGTTCCTGCTCGACATGTCAAGCGCTGAACAAGACCCGGGAATGCACAGGATGATCCACGACACCATCCCCTCGATCTGCATCGGGGCGCTGTTTTCAGAAAAAAACACGGACCAGTTTTACATAACCAAGCCGCTGGCCGATATGTATGACGGTCTGATCTTTATCCGGAAAACACACCGGGCGGAGCCGAACCATGTAACACAGTTTCAGGCAAGAGCTGACTTTGGAAATCTAATGTCCCGGACAGATGCCAAACCCTGTATCGGGAAACAATTTAAATTTTCCGCATGGTTAAAGGTTGGAAGCAAAACGAAGAAAGGCCAGGGACAGCTCTGGGCACGCGTCGACAAATCCGACAAATCGATGGGCTTTTTTGACAACATGGGCGACCGGCCGGTAACATCTAAGGAGTGGCAATACTGCGAAATCACCGGGACTGTTGATCAGGATGCCGCCATGCTCTATTTTGGATGCATGCTGATCGGTTCGGGTGAATTATTTGCGGATGATTTCAGCCTGTCATTCCTGGAGGATGGGAAATGGGTCCCGGCAACAATTCCTGACCCAACTTTTGAAAATGACGCTGACAACGCAAAACCAAAAGAATGGATGCGGCATGATAAAAGCTATAAGATCATGGTTACCTCGCAAACTTCTCACACCGGGAAAAAGTGCGTGAAGTTTAAATGATGTAACTTTGGCTCATCATTTACATTTAATTTAACAATTCATTCACGAATTAAAAATATAAGCCATGAAATCCATGAATCCAGTAGTACATTTTGAGTTGCCGGCGGGCGACTCCAACAGAATGACCGCTTTTTATGAAAAATCTTTTGGTTGGCAGATGCAAAAGATGGGTGAAGAGATGGGCAACTATGTGGTCGTCACTACGACCCGGGTTGATGAGACAGGCAGGCCGGTCACCCCGGGAGCCATCAACGGAGGCATCTTCCCGGTAACTACCGGTATGCCGCCCCAGCATCCGTCACTGGTGATTGCAGTCGAGGATATCTACCTTTCGGCAAAACAGGTTGCCGGCAATGGAGGCCAGCTCCTGGGTGAACCCGTGAACATCCCGGGGGTGGGAATGTATGTGTCATTCATCGACACGGAGGGCAACCGGCTCAGCATCCTGCAACCCACGATGGTGAGCCCCGGCATAGCATTATGAAAATTTCAATGCCTTTATTTTTAATCACATGCCACATCCTGCTCTTTTCATGCAGGAGCGACAAAGGGGTCATGTGTACGCAGGAATATCGCATGCTGACCATTACTGTTAAAGATACGGCATCAAAGCCTGTCATCCTTAGTACCTATTTTGTCAAAAAAACAACCACCGGTGAGATCATAGACTATTCCAGGGAGGATAGTATTTACAGAATCCAGGGAATCTATTTTATCTGCACGGATGGGAAAATGGGGATGACTTCAAAAGAGGGGACTGAATTCGAATTTCACGGCATATTGGGAACTACCGAAGTAGTTAATGAAAAATATCTTATTGGAAATGACGCCTGCCATGTTAAAATGCTTTCAGGAAAAACTGAGATCGTCATCCCAAAGTGAGAGAAATTGTTGATTGCATAAGTTTAAATTGGCTTGAGACATCGGACTGAGAAACCCATCCATTTTGGGTGTGTATTGCGGTTTATATCATCCAGGCCATAGATCATGTTCCTGTACCAGGCGCTGGACTCACTGTATTCGCTGCTGCTCCACCAGAACCCGCTCCTGCCGGCAACAAAGAAACGACTCTTGCTGCAGCGTTCTCCGCCAGGACAGGCAGAGAAACCGGTTTTATCGGTGCCGCTTCCGCCAGAGCTCCAGCCCGCCGCAGCCTTCAGCCGCATTCCGGCATCTTCGCCCCTCCCCCCCTGCTTATCCCATACCGGGTTGTCCTGGCCAAACCGGGTATCGGCATTACCCTCCAGGTTCTTCCACTCACTATCTGTGGGTACCCTCCAGCCATCGGGACATAGCCTGCCAGTGTTCACAGCGTACCAGTTATAAAGCGCTCCGTAGGGTTTCCCGTTGCGATCATCATTGTCATACCAGCAGTAAGCGCCAGTGGTCAAGCCTGTCCATGCAGTGTTGTCGGTTACGTCGGGTATTTTTGTGCCGTCATTGTAGGAAGTGGTATATAGGTTTTCTGCCATCCACAAATAATTGCTGATGAGAACGGTGCGGTAAACATTTCCATCAATATCGGTTACAGTTTCGCTTTCAGGTGCCTGCGCTTTTAGTGATGACACTCCTGTGAAAATCATTGTAATTGCTACAAACAGTTTTACTCTGTTCATCCTTATATTTAAATCGGGAATATAAAGATATGTAAAACCCGGGACCAGATCAAAACTGAATCAGTGAATCAGAAATATTCATCGCCGGAATACAAGTTATCGGGAATATAACCCCAAAGCGAAAAAATAAAAATTATGTAACATTTTCGGGAGTCAACTGTCTTACTTTTGCAACAAAAACGGGGATGAATTCATCATGCCACCGATACGTAACCATTAAATACTGATAAAATGAAAACAGGATTCAGAACATTATTCTTATTCGCAGCCATTTCGGCCCTGGTGTTTGCAGGATGCAACAAGGAAGGTCCCCAGGGGCCTCAGGGACCCGCCGGGCAAAATGCCACGGTCTATTATTCCGAATGGTTCTCCCCTACGGCCTGGGCTGGCAGTACGGGTGACTGGTATTTCGCTGCCACCGCCCCCGATCTTACCCAGGGAATTGTTGAAAACGGCGTTGTGCTCGCCTATGCCTGGCTTGCCGGTGATAATTACGGAGGCTCCTCCGTACGCCCCCTGCCGGCTTATGCCGTGGGTGCAAACTGGAGCTTCCTGATCCACCAATACGGAAGCATTGAATTCACCTCCGACATGTTAGCGGCGCCCGCCACCTCCGGCAATAAGTTCCGGTTTATCGCAATACCCGGTACCATCCCTGCTTTAAAATCAGGAGCACCCGGGTACAGGAGCGAACAGGAACTGAAAAGCATGTCTTACAAAGAGATTTGCCGGCTGTATAACATTCCTGAATAGCAAAACTGACGCGCATCCTTCAATCCATACCCACAACTTCAAACACATCATCTCTGATGTAAAAAGCCGGAATCCCGCTATTTGGGATTACGGCTTTTATGACCCCACCCCTGCCCCTCCCCCAAGGGGGAGGGGGTAGGGAGGGGGTAGGGAGGGTCAGCGAGTGGTTTACCTCGTCTTGATCAGTTTAATGGTCTCAACATAATCTTCGGCAACCACTTTTACGAAGTAGAGGCCGGCAGGTATGCTTGCGAAGCGGAATTCGTGGCTCTTTTCGCCAATCATCTGCTCGGTCATCACCTTTTCACCGTTCATGGAGTAAACCTCCACCTTCACTGTTCCGTAAACTTTTTCGCCCTTTTGTACGAGGGTGAAGTTGCCGCTGGTCGGGTTCGGGTAAAGGGTGAAATTGGCATGTGAGAGGTTCATCTGTGGTTCATCCTGGCCGGTTGCTGCTGCAGTGATCGGCACATTCGGATTGACGCAGAAAGTAGTGGAAATGTAACCATGCATGTAAGCACCGCTCTGTACGGTGGTTCCGGGTTCAAACAAAATGTTCGTGCCTGCGATGAAGGTTGCATTGCCGCCGGGCGCTGAAACGATGAATGCTGCAGTTCCTCCGACAGTGATCGTGTAGTGGGCGTTGTAGCAAACGGTGGTATTTACTGTTCCCGTCACGGTGATGTTGTTGCAAACAGGGTCGAGTACGCCGACGCTCCAGCTGCCTGTTTTCAGGCAACCATGCAAATCGGTCACCGTTACCGTGTAGGTACCGGGTGCCAGGCC
>CAIKNA010000209.1 GCA_903828645.1 uncultured Bacteroidales bacterium | reverse complement strand
TTGTTTTGTGCGACGTTATTGTTTTGTGCGACGTTATTGTTTTGTGCGACGTTATTGTTTTGTGCGACGTTATTGTTTTGGGCGACGTTATTGTTTTGTGCGACGTTATTGTTTTGGGCGACGTTATTGTTTTGGGCGATGGTATTTTGGGCAATGGTATTTGGGGCGATGGTATTATTTGGGGCGATGGTATTTTGGGCAATGGTATTTGGGGCGATGGTATTATTTGGGGCAATGGTATTTGGGGCGATGGTATTTGGGGCAATGGTATTTGGGGCAATGGTATTTGGGGCAATGGTATTTGGGGCAATGGTATTTGGGGCGATGGTATTTGGGGCGATGGTATTTGGGGCGATGGTATTATTTGGGGCAACCGCAAGGGTTGCCCCTACGGGTGGTATGGCAATGATGCCGTGAAAATGGTTAGGCATTATTTGGAACACATCCAATACAATATTGGGGTATCGTTCTGTTAATTTTATCCATTCGTTGTATGCAACCTCACCATATTCGTTCATGATCATTTTTCCATTTTCGACATGCCCAAACCGGTCAATCCGGTCATGACAACAGATAGTGATAAAATAGAAACCGTCCCGGGCATAATCGTATCCTTTTTTACGGATTGATCTGCGGTGATGAATTCGTGGATTGTATCGATTCATTTTTTCATCCTGCAGTTAAGTCAATGTCACACTATGTCAAACTGTTAGCAGCGACACTACCATGAACTCTAATCCTCCGGTTATTTCCGATGGAAAACACTGGCATTCGGGGCACACATCGAGCCGGTTTTTCATCTCAAATTCAAGGTTGCAGCCATTACACCTGCCTTTCCCCGGACTGCGCAACAAACATATCTCGGCATCTTCAAGGATGGTGTTTTTTACCATGAGTTCCAGGGCCGACTGAAATGCATCCGCATCAACCCCGCAAAGATTTCCGACTTCAATCCTGATCTCCTGAATCGAAGAAACGCCGTGTTTACCCGCTTCGCGTTCAGCCAGTCCGATCACCTCCATGGCAAGAGAAAGTTCATGCATATCGTCGTTTTAACAGATTCGGGGCAGTGGATCGCCGGTAAGTGAATCTATGATCCGTTTGCCACCTGTCCCGGTTTTCAACACCACCCGTCCCGGGTGATCCGATACGATGTGAGCGATGACAGCGCTCTGTTTTCCCAAAGGATGATTCCTCATTATTTCAAGGATAAGCTTGCTTTCCTGCTCAGAAGCAACTACAATAACCTTTCCTTCGTTTGCAATGTGGAGTGTATCAAATCCCAATATTTCGCACATGGCGCTGACCCCTTTGCTGATGGGCAATGCCTGTTCGTTTATTTCAATCCCATGGCCTATTTTGGCTGCAAGTTCGTTGAGCACCGTTGCCACTCCGCCACGCGTGGGGTCGCGCATGAATTTCACCCCGGACGACCGATCCAGGATTTCGCGGATCATGTGGTTCAGCGATGCACAATCCGAGATCACCGGTGACTTGAAATTAAACGATTCACGGGCATTCATTACGGCCATGCCGTGATCTCCAATGGTACCATTGATGATGATCACATCCCCGGGATGGATGTTGCGGGCTTTGCCGACCATTTGATCCTTCTTCCTGACCATCCCGATTCCGGCGGTATTGATAAACAACTTGTCGCATTTTCCCCTGTTGACAACTTTTGTATCGCCGGTAACGATGGTCACCTTTGCATGGCGGGCCTCTTCTGCAAGTGATTTCACAATGACTTCCAGTTCCTGCATGGAAAATCCTTCTTCAAGAATAAAAGAGACACTGATGTAGCGGGGTTCTGCGCCCGAAACAGCCAGGTCGTTTACCGTGCCGCATACCGCAAGTTTGCCGATGTTTCCTCCCGGGAAAAAGAGGGGGTCGATCACAAAGGAGTCGGTCGTAAAAGCAACCTCGGGAGTGTCGACCGGCAGGATTGCGGCATCGGTCTGCTCCTCCAGGATCTTGTTTCCGAAATGTTTAAGGAATAGATGCCCGATAAGATCGTGCATCATCCGGCCGCCATTGCCATGGCTCATCAATATTTTATCTTCCCTGGGGTTCATCGACGGTATTTGTAATATGTTGCACAGGTTCCTTCGCCCGACACCATGCATGCGCCAACCGGATCGGAGGGGGTGCATGTTGTGGCAAAAAGCCTGCAATCGCCCGGTTTTTTGAGTCCCCTCAGTATTAACCCGCAGATACAGCCTTTGGGATCGGGGGGCTCAGGCACACTGACAGGGTATTTTACCTCGGCATCAAAACCGACGAAATCCTTCCTTATCTTAAGTCCGCTGTCACGAATGATGCCGAGCCCACGCCACCGGTCGTCCTTGTGGTTAAAAACCTCGATGAGCAAAGCCTGGGCAATCCTGTTCCCCTCCGGATGAACGATCCGCCTGTATTGAATTTCGACTTTTGGTGTTCCTGATTCAATTTGCCTGACCAGCATCAGGATGGCCTGCATCATGTCAACAGGTTCAAAACCTGTTACCACAACTCCGAGTCCATAACCTGCTGCCAGTTCATTGTATATTGCGGTACCGGTGATGGCAGACACATGGCCCGGGGCAATGAATCCGTTGATCTTCACCCCTTCATCCACCAGCGCCTTCATCACCGGGGGCATGATCTTATGCGCACTCAGCACGAAAAAGTTAACGATATTTTCTTTTTTTGCCTGGACAATTGCTGCTGCCGTTGCAGGTGCTGTTGTTTCAAACCCGATGCCAGGAAAGAACACAGGTCTGCCGGGGTTGTTTTTTGCAATTTCAAGAGCTTCCAATACAGAGTATAGGATCCTGACATCTGCCCCTTTCGCCTTCTCTTTTTCCAGTGAACTTACCGAACCCGGAACCCTGATCAGGTCCCCGTAGGTTGTGATGATCGCGCCGGGGATTTTACTGTAGGCAATGGCAGTGTCGAGAAAATGCTGGCTGGAGACACAAACCGGGCAGCCCGGTCCCGAAAGCAGGCGGATGTTGGAGGGGAGTAATGAATGCAGGCCAAAACGGTGGATGGCCATGGTATGGCCCCCACAGACTTCCATGAGGGTGATCTCCTTTTTCGAGATTTTCTTCACCTCTTCTGAAAGAGCCAGGATTAACTCTCTGTTTCGGTATTCGTCGACGTAGCGCATGACTCTTGGTTTGGGGTCATCGTCCTCACCCTAAAGGGTGAGGCTATCGGGGCTGCTATCTGCAATCTCATTCAACAGCCGCAGGGTTTCTGCTGCCTCTTCGGGGTCAACCTGCTCTATGGCAAAACCGGCGTGAAGCATCACGAAATCGCCCGGGCGAACATCGTCAAGCATCAGCAGGCTGGCTTTATATTCTACATCTTCAATGGAAACCATGGCATTTGACCCGTCGACACTGATCACTTTTGCAGGTATGGCTAAACACATTTATTTTCCCTTCTTTTTGATGCAACGGCTAGTTGCCCGAGCGCGATTCCCCCGTCGTTGGTGGGAATGGCAGCATGGGCATAAACTTCAAAATCATGCCTTTTAAGCAGGCTGATTGTCCCTTCCAGCATGTATTTATTCTGGAAAACCCCGCCCGAAAGCACTACTTTGTTGATTCCTTCCCGGGCGCGGATGGCATTTACAGCTTCAAAGATAGCAGAAACAATGGTATTGTGGAATTTTGATGCAATAATTTTAATGTCGGAATTCCGGATCAGATCATCCACGATTCCGCGGATGGTGGCATCGAAACAGATGGTTTTACCGATGGAAAAAGGATAGGAATCCAGACAGCTTTTTTGCACCTGCGCCTCGAGTCGCATAGGGCCTTCGGCCTGGAATGTCGCTATATGGCAGAGGCCCAGGAGCGACGACACTGCATCAAACATCCGCCCGGCACCGCAGGTAAGCGGGCAGTTGATTCCCCTGTCTATCATCCGTATAATCAAGCTGGTTTTCTCCGCTTCAAGGTTTTTTAAGAAATCCAGCTTCAGCGTTGTAAAGCCATTCCCATAGACCTTGTAAAGAAAGGAAACTGCCATTCTCCATGGCTCTCCGGCGGCAAGGTCGCCGCCGGGCATTGGGACATAGTCGAAATGGGTCATCCGTGTATATTGACCGAGGTCGCATAAAAGGAATTCTGAGCCCCAGGTGTGCCCGTCATCGCCCAGCCCGGTACCATCGAGCGCCACCCCGATCACTTTTTCATCAAGATGGTGTTCTGTCATGCATGCGGCAATGTGTGCATGATGATGCTGGACTGAAACCAGAGGAAGGTTCCCGAAATTTTTAGCGGTTTTGGTGGAGATGTAATCGGGGTGCAGGTCAGCTGCAAGCAGCGTCGGATTTACACGGAAAAGCTTAAGGAATTGCGCGAGTGTTTGTTCATAAAACAGGGTGGTTTCAAATCCCTGGAGATCCCCGATATGCTGGCTCAGGAAGGCTTTTTTTCCTTTCCCGATGCAAAAACAATTGGTCAGTTCGGCTCCGAACGCAAGGATGCCCTCCATATTCATGTTTGTTCGCACAGGCGCTGGGGCATAACCACGGGATCGGCGCATAATCCGTTCTTTACCGTCCATGACCCTGACCACGGAATCATCGGTACGGTTTTGGATATCACGGTTGTGAAGCAAGACAGCATCCGTGCATGACGAAAACCGGTCAAGAGCTTCCCGGTTACCGATGAGGATTGGCTCGTTGCTGAAATTTCCACTGGTGAGGACGATGGCAGCTGTTTTTAACCGGCTAAACAGCAAGTGATGAATCGGCATATAGGGCAGCATTACACCAAGCAGGTTCAGCCCGGCATTGATGCATTTTGACACGGGAGGCAGATCGTCATTGCTTTTCATCTCAAGCAACACAATGGGCCGCCGCCAGGATAAGAGCGATTGTTCTTCAGCTTCGTTTACCCCTGCATACAGTTTCAACGTTTCAAGGTCGCGGAACATCACAGCAAAGGGTTTTCCATCGCGCTTTTTTACAGCTCTGAGATTTTCGACGGCAGCATAGTTGAAGGCATCGCAGGCGAGGTGCATGCCGCCCAGACCTTTGACGAGGAGGTTTCCGCCATTACTGATGCATTGTGAAACATGACCGGTGATGACATCCATCTTATCGCTTACCTTTTCGCCTTTTTCAAACAGTTCATACCGGGGGCCGCAACGGGCACATGCGGTGGGTTGGGCGTGAAACCGGCGGTCGCTGATATTCTCATATTCTTCCAGGCATTCAGGGCACATGGGAAAATCCTTCATCGTTGTTTTAGCCCTGTCATAAGGAAGGTCGCGAATGATCGTAAACCGCGGCCCGCAATTGGTGCAATTCACAAACGCATAATTCAGGCGGTTTCCTTCTTTCTCGATGTCTTCCATGCATTCGTGGCATACGGCAATATCGGGGCTGATTTCGGTGACATCATCGGAAACATCATGGCTTTTCAGAATCTGAAAGAACGGGAACTTCTCCGGCTCAACCTCCTTTGTCCGGATATTTTCGATCATGGCGGCAGGAGGTGCCTCTGTTTCCAGTGAAACCAGGAAGCCGGAGATATCATCAGCTTTCCCGGTCACCCGTACCCGGACATTCTCGTTTGTGTTCTGCACCCAGCCGGTAAGCCCGTGTTTCATGGCCATTCGGTAAACGAAAGGGCGGAATCCGACACCTTGTACGAGGCCGGTTACTGTTATTTGCAGGGTTTTGATAATTTTCTTTTTGAATGATTCATGTTAACCAATTAAACCGAAAGGTAATAAATGTAAAATTATGCATATTTTACTTATTTTAGCCTCATAATTGGTTCAGATGATCATTTTCCTCACCGGTTTCATAGCAAGTGTTGCACACGTGGTCACCGGCCCCGACCATCTTGCTGCTGTTACCCCCCTGGCCATCGACAGCCGGAAAAAATCCTGGATGATAGGGTTTTCCTGGGGGTTGGGGCATACCATGGGAATGTTGATGATCGGTTTGCTGTTCGTCCTTTTCAAAGAATATCTCCCCGTGGGGGCCATTTCGAAACACAGCGACACGGTTATCGGCTTGCTGCTGATTGCCATTGGAAGTTATGCCATCGTAAGAACCTACCGGCGTCATACGCATGGGAACCGGCCCCATTCACATTTTCATACTGAACCGTTTTTATACGCACATATTCATAAACATACCCATGACAACAGAGTAGATGATACCGGGGAACATGAACATGCTCATACGGGGAGAGTCAGGCAAAACGCATTTGCGGCATTTTTTATCGGTACGATCCATGGATTTGCGGGATTCAGCCACCTGTTCGCCTTGCTGCCATCCCTCGCCCTGCCAACCGTGATGGACACCATTGCCTATATTTCCGCTTTTGCCGTGGGAACCATCATGACAATGGTCTTATTTGCCTTTATTCTCGGGCTCGTTGCTTTTCAATCGGTCGTGAAAGACAAGCAGGTGTTTTTAAAATGGTTCACCCTGACAGGTGGTTTCCTGGCTATTGGTATCGGGATTTTATGGCTTGTTCACCCGTTTTAATTACCAAACACTTTTTTAAGCAACTCTGTGGCCCTTGCAGCCGGATCTTTCCTGATTTTAGCCTCCTCTTTGGCAACCATCACGAATAGTCCGGCAATGGCCTTGTCGGTGACATAAGCCGTCAGATCGGGATTTTGCTTTTTAACAAAGGGTATCTGGTTGTATTGCCTGATCACATCGGCCCAGAGCCTGGTTGCATCGACCCGGTCGAGCGAAGCTTTGATGACCGGGCTGAATCTCACTTTCAATTCGGGGGAGGTGGTTTTTTCAAGATAACGGGTCGCCGCATCATTGTTGCCTTTCACGATGTTGACCGCATCGCCGATGCTCATCCCGTTGATGGCTGAAACAAAAACCGGTTCAGCGCTTTTAGCCGCATCTTCGGCCGCCCTGTTGATTGAGGCAACCACATCGTCAACCTGGGATCCCAAACCGATGGCCCTGAGTTTGGTTTCGACTTCCTTTGCCTCCGGGGGAAATGGAATTTTAATTTCGGGGTTGGCAAAATAGCCGTTCACTTTTGATACAATCTTTACACTCTCCCCCGTTCCCTTCACAAGCGCCTCCCGGATCCCGGCAACGGCGTCTTTTTCAGTGAGGCCCCCAGTGGAAGGTTTGAGGATCTGTTTGATTTCAATAGGGTACTGGGCATTGCAAGACAGGATACCTGCCAGAAATAAACATACCAGGAATAGAAATTGCTTTTTGTTCATAATACTTATCTTCATTGTTTGTCTGATAATATGACAAACGGATTACAATCGATTTTGTTTTATGCCTGCAGGCAGTTATGCGTTTCATCGGGAAATTGACTACCTTTATATGCAGGTTTTTTTAACCACAATTGGCACAATAGGTCACATAGGGTTCACATGGGATACCGAACCGGTTAATTGATTTTCAAATATGAAATATGAAAAATATGCAATGCGAGATGCGAAATGTGAAATATGAAATGTGTTCTAATGTGAAAACTATGTGCTCTATTGTGCCTATTGTGTTTAATTTTTGTGTTTTTAACCCGGTATGAAATATGAAAAGGCATTTGATCTTCTCTCTCCTGCTTATTATGCTCCAAAGCGTGCTTTTTGCCCAGGGAAGCTGGAACCCTCCGGGTCTCGATCCCGGATTTCCAAGGACATTGCTCGACAGCGTTGCCATTCCCGTTGTCAGGGCCACGCTGGCAGATCCGGACCATCTTGTTTTATTTGAAAGCATCTGGCTAAATGCCAATTCGGCCATCCCGCCAGGTAATTCAACCACCGATGAGCGAACTACCCGTTCGGTCATAGCGAAGGAAGCGGCATTCGTATACCTGATGGACAGGAAGTTTTCGGCCGGCGCCATTGTACCGTTGTCTCAAAACGAGCGGGATTCACTCCTGGCACGCTTAATCGGGCTGCTTGAGCAAATGAATACCGATGTGGATGTGGGAACCTTCTGGACCTTTTACAATCCCTGGCAGCACAGGTCGAAAGAGCTCATATCCTACCTGATCGCCTGGGATTTGCTGAGAGGTGCCGGGGTGGCGCCCGCACTGCTGGAAACCTCAAAAACAAACCTCCTGACATTTACAGCCAACCTCTACCAGAAGGCAATGGCATCGTACACTTTCCTGAACCTGAAGTTCTTCACTTACCAGGTTAACAACCACAGCATCATGACAGCCTCCGCACTGGGGCTGGCCGCTGTTGTTTTCAACGATTACTCGAGCACAAATGTGAATTACCAGCCACAGAACTGGATCAATGCCGGATTGTATAATCTTGACAACACCCTGTGGATGGAAAATGGCACCTATCCGCGTGTTTCCGAGCCCGATACCCTCGCGGGCTATGCTGAAGGACCTAACTACTTCAAATATTGTTTCGAAAACGCCTACCCGTTTATCCGTTCCATGGGAAATTTTTTACCGGACGGGTACTGCCAGGTCACCTTTTACGGCACCACGCGAAATATCCGCAATCCCTGGTTTGATCCCCGGTACGACAGGCTTGCCGACTGGATGAACAAGATCCGTATGCCCGATGGAAGCTGTCCTGACATACACGACTGCTACATGGGTTTTGGAACCGCAATCATGGCACTCTCGGGGAAGCCGAAATATAACTGGCTCAACCCGGCCTTCACGCCAAATGATCCCACCTTCAGAACCCAGTATATCGCCACGAACGTGGCACATGGTTCCGCTGGGGATAGTCTTTTCCAGTCACTTCCTGCAGCCGGAAGCCTTGTATTCCGGTCATCCTGGGAACCCCAGGCGGTATATATGCATTTTATTGGCAAACACGGTATCGCCCTCACAGGGGCCAAAGCCCACCACCAGGGTGATGCATCCAGCTTTTCACTGAAGGCTTACGGGGAACTTCTTGCAGTCGATCCGGGTTATCCCGGCGCTTCTTTAGCCGCACTTGAAAACAAGGCCATTGATCACAGCCTGATCCTTGTGAATGGAGCCGGGCCGTTGCCCCCGAATGGGGAGTTCGTGAGTACTGCGACCAATACGGCTTATATCGAACACTGTTTTGACACCCCCCTGCTCGATTACGGCGAAGTGCGGGTTTCATACCAGGGTGCCGACATCATCCGGAAAAACCTGTTTGTAAGGAACAAATATTTTCTTCTTTCCGACTTCGTATCTTCAACAACTGCGAAAAATTACACGTTTCAATTACATGGAAACGGTTTGTACGGAGGATCTTCTGCCGCATCAACCGGCGCTTTCATACCTGATTTCAGCAATTCGGAGGGAACCTATTCGCGGAATGCGGTTTCGCTGCTGGCACGCGTTACCGCGCCCGGAAATGCTTCAGGCTATTCCTATGAGCAGGACAGCATGGTTATTGACGGAGGTTACAGGAAATACTCCAAGATGCTGGTACAAAAGAATTCCGTGACGAGCACTATTTTTCTCTCCACGTTGTACCCGTATACCTCGGCTCCGCCACTGGTAATGCCGGCGAATTCGGGCAGTGCGGTCACCTCTTCCGGAATTGAGGCTGATAATTTCAGGGACCTCATTTTTTGCTCTCAAAACGGTGCCCTGACCACCATTTCTTCCGATTCTTCGGGGATGAACCAGCCGGTAAAGGGAAATGGTATGATCAACTTCCTGTCGAAAACTTCCAACGGCATTTTTTCATCTGCTTTTCTCCAGTCCGGCGACAGCATCTCTGCCGGAAATCAAACCATCATCCTAACCGGGAAAAAGATGGATGTTGCCTGGATGCAGATAGATTCAGATATTTCAGGGGGATATGTCTCAGATTTCGGGACCGTTAAAGTTTATACTGAAAGGGAGTTGCAACTGCTTCGCGGGCCGGTTTCCAACATGTCGTTTGACTCGCTGCACCATCTGGAGATACTGACTTTCAGTGGGAACGGGAATTTTTTTCTCGGACCAAACGACCTGACCTGGGTGTGGACAGGCCAGGCAAGTGAGGACTGGCACGATCAGGCCAACTGGCAGATGCTGAATCATCCCGCCTTCAGCGGGGTACCGGTTGGTACAAACAATGCGATAATCCCTTCGGGCACCCTTCACATGCCCGTTGTCTCTTCAGCCGGGACTGCAGCCTGCAATGATCTGACTATCAGCGTTGATGCATCCCTGACTGTGGCAATGCTGAAATTCCTGACGGTAACCGGCTCATTGACCATAGCCGGTGCACCGCCTGTTTTTCACCGTTAAAATGTTATTGTGTATTCATAGGTTACCGGCGCGGGTTTCTCCTGATCCTTTTCAATGTTTTGAGTGGTTTGGGCTTTTGGGGCAGCTGTATAATTGATTTTGATCCCCTCAGGCAACCTGAAATGGATGGTGGTCTTGGTGGTCATTTTAACCCGCACCCCCCGGTTTTTCACTTTTTCGAAACGGAGCATGCCAACCACGCGCATGGCCTCTTCATTGCAACCGTAGCCGATCCCTTTCAACACCCTGGGATGGTCAACAACCCCGTTGTCGTGAACATCATATTCGACAATTACCGTCCCCTCCACCCTGGCTTCGAGCGCGGCTTCAGGGTAGCGGAGGTTGGCTGCGATAAAGGCCTTGAACGCTTCGCTGCCTCCGGTGTATTTGGGCATGTTAAGGAAACGCTTTTTATGGTGATGATCAGGCATGATCGGGGATTTCAGTTACACGTTTTATTATAAATAATTTTATTGTAAAAGTACGATAATTTTCCGACAGATATCGGGGTTGTCAATTGCCAGGGAAAGGTCAACAGCGGTATATTATACTTCAATTAGCAGCGGAGGTATCGGGAACCGGACCACCCAGAGTTCGCTGCCGGTCGCCCTGAAAGGCCCTGCCGTTGTTGTCGGCCCCGATAGCATTAATATTCTTGGCGGACGGGATGAAACCTAGGTTTACAATACTGTTTATTACGCTTCCATTCAACCTGATGGCACACTTGGGTCATGGCAGACATCTGCGGTTACGCTGCCGGTGAATATCTGGGACCATGCTGCACTTTACCTCAAGGGATACATCTATGTTGCCGGGCGAACCAGTTCAACGACGAAACAATCGTTCAACTACTGTTTAATTGCACGACAGGTTACAGCGATCTGAACTGGGATCTGCAAACCCCTGGTGATTGTGAATACAGTGATATCAGCGGGCTTGTCATTTTCTCCACATGGAATAACGGGAGTGCAACGATCTGGCAGCCACCAGCCATTACCGGCCAGCCGGTTAACACCAACACCTATTCAGACGGCAACACCGATTTTACTGTTACTGCAACCGGATTGAACCTCATCTACCAATGGCAGAAAAGTACTGACGGAGGAACCTCCTGGTCGAACCTGACAAATATTGCCCCTTATTCAGGCATGTTTAGCCCAACTCTTTCGATATCGCCGGCCTCAACCACTTTGAATGGGTGCCTCTACCGGTGCAATATCGCCGGCACCTGCACACCATATGTCTTCTCGGGTACGGCTCAGCTTACAGTGACTCCATTTGCGATCACTACGGCTCCATCCAGCATTTCCAATTCCTGTGCGGGAAATCTGTACGTTCCGCTGAATGTGACAAACTGCAACAACATCCGAAGCATATCCCTGACGCTGCTGTATGACACCACCAAGCTGACATACGATGGTTACCAGGGGATCAACGGTGCACTGGCTCCCGGGATGCTCGCAGTAAACCAATCTGACCCTGACGATCCCACCGGTAACGCTCAATGGTTCGGCTTCCGGCGGTGTTCCCCCGTATACCTGGCTCTGGTCTCCATCCACCTGGCTGACAAGCCCGGCGATACCCAACCCGCTGGCATCACCCCATCACAGGCAGTGATGCCTATTGCTACGATGCCACTCAAACCATAACAGTCGCAGGTGGGAGAACTATCTTTGTTGTCCAGAATGGAGGAACATGATAGCGAGCCAGGAGATCGATTTCCTTCCGGGAGTAAAGGTCCTTTCAGGGCGCTATCTGCATGGTTATATCACCGGCAATGATGAGTATTGCTTTGCTTTGCCGCCTCCTCTTGTCAAAGCCGGCCTATCAGAACAGGAAGTGAACGTGCAGGATGAAAGTCTATTCAGGATATATCCCAACCCAACCACCGGTCCTTTCATGATCGGACTTGTACATAATTTCACAGGCACCCCTTTGTATGTCGAACTCCTGGGAATGAGAGGAGAAAGAGTCACTGGCGAATCCATAACAGGTACGGGAATCCACAGGTTCACACTTGCCGGGAGTCCTGCCGGAATGTATTTTGTTCATGTGATATGCGGGAACCGGAGTGAAACGAAAAAATCCTGAAATACTGACGAAGTTGACGCAGCGGTAGGTGATTTCATGATTTTTTCCGGGTGTTTTTTTAATGTGATTAACTTCACAATTAAATTGTTTGGTATTTCCTTGACAATACTAACGTGAAAGATTATTTTTGCAGTTTAAAAAAAGTCCATTTATATAGAACAGGAATGCTACAATCATCTGTTATCCCCTTTTACCGCAAGCTTAAGAGTAAAAATAAATCACTTTTAAAGCAAGTAATTAATTAAATGTTCAACCACAACATTCACTTAAAAATTAATATTATGAAAGCGTATTTCTTCAATTTGGTGAGCAAAATTTGCACGAGTAATTTATTCCTGGGAATTTTTTTTATCGCGGTTCTTTGGCCTGCCATGGTCAATGCCCAGGTGAATTTCACACAAACGCTCAATGCAGATTTCAATCAGGGCGTATTAAACAACGTGGTGGTTTCCAGTGACAATGTTTACCTTCAATATGCAGCCACCGATGTCGGATCATGGCTTACGACAACCGTTCTTCCCCAAACCCTTTCGGGACACAAGACTGCTACCTGGGTTGATAAATATGCTTACGTGGTGGGCGGATACAACAACCTTACCTATTCAAATGCCGTTTATGTCGGCACCATCCAGTCGGGAGGTGTTGCTACCTGGAATGCCTTAAACCCGCTTCCTGTAGCACTGAAAGACCCCGCAGTGGTTATCGGCACCAATACCATTTATGTAATGGGAGGCAGGGATGCCAGTCAGATTTACAATACAATTTATTATGCCGCAATAAACACCGATGGCTCCATCGGTGCATGGCAAACTTCGCTGGTGACACTTCCCACCGCGTTGTGGGGTCACACGGCGCTTTACCTGAATGGCTATATTTATGTTGCCGGAGGTTCCAGCTCTGCCACAGAGACCTCGGCAATCAGCAATGTTTATTATGCCAAAGTAAATTTCAACAATACACTTTCTTCCTTTACCAGTGCGACAAGTCTGCCGCTGGCGCGCAACAAGCACAGCATGGTGACTTACAACAGCAAACTCTATGTGCTGGGCGGCTATGACAATTCAGGAACCAAATCGTCTACAGTCTATATTGCGGCTCCGGGCCTCGATGGTTCTCTAGGAGCATGGTCGGCGGGTACGAGCCTGCCGGTTGCCATAAGCAACCACTCATCTGCTGTTACGAATGGTCTTATTACGGTTATGGCAGGTGCGGTCGGCGCCACGCTGAGCAATACCGTATATTACGCAAATGCCGATGCCGTAAGCCTTTCATGGGTGACCTCACCGAATCTGATGTACGACTTTACCAAGGATGGCTCTGCCTTCCAGGCAAACGGGCAGGTTTATTATACCGGGGGAGCCAATTTGTCAGGAACTCCCATTTATAATTGCCGCTATGCGAACCTGAGCTTATCCGCCAACTATGTGAACCATGGGGTGTTTGTCTCCAATCCCTTTTACCAGCTGGGCGCCGAAAGGCTCATCAACTCCCTTTCATTTACGGCCAGCTATAATGCTGTCAATGCAAACCTGCAGGTTTCATACCGCACCGCACTTAGCGACGGGATATGGAGTAACTGGACTGCTCTTTCAAATGTTTCTCCGATTGTGGTCAGCCAGACCAAACAATACCTGCAATACCAGGTTGTTTTAACGGGGTCAACTACCTTTAATTCAACATTAAATGATGCCACAATTACCACACCGGGCACTCAGTTAACAGGAAATCTGAATGCCACAACAACTTTTACAAAGGCATTGAGTCCTTACTGGGCAACTTCGGATATCTCTTTCACCGCGGGAACCCACACCTTTCAGGCAGGGGCGACTATCCTGTTTTTACCACAGACAGGGTTGACAGTCAGCCAGGCCAATGTTATCTGCAACGGAACCGTTGTTGACTCGGTTAAATTTTTATATTATACCAACGAAACAGGGCAATGGGATGGGATTTATTTCGATCCGAGCAGCGATGTTGGGGTCTCCTCCCAATTTTATTATACCGTGATCGCCAATGCCGGTTATGGCACCAACAACGCCAACCTCTATTGCAACCAGTCAAGCGAACCATTGCTTGTGAACTGCAGTCTGAGGAATGCCGATGGCAACGGCATCAGGCTTTACAGCGCAAACGTTGTGATGCAAAATTCTTCCCTTAGGGGAAATACTGAAAATGGAGCATACCTTGACCTATCCAATCCGAGTTTTGTTAATTGCGCATTGTCATACAACGGAGGAGCCGGGGTGTTCCTGACAAGTACTGTTTCAGTGCCGACTTACAGCTCCACCACTATCGACCACAACCTCTTTGCATATCATTACCCATCGCCCAATTTTACATTTTACCAGCCAAACGGCACCCCTGCCTTTACAGCCAATACCTACAACGGCATTGCCATTGATGGCGGCACCGTTAGTGCCAATCATGACTGGAATTCCCTGTCATATGACTATATTTTACTGGGAACGGTCATTGTCCAGGCATATCCCACCACTCCGCCCAGCAACAGGCTTACCATAGAACCGGGGAATACGATAAAGGTAGTTAGTGGTGCGCAAATACAGATTGGAACTCCATACGCCGGGGAGTTGTACGCCCTTGGAACCTATGACAGCCTGATCACCTTCACCTCATACAATGGCCTTCCGGGAGGATGGAACGGCATCTATTTTACGGATGCCAGCGATTCCTATAGCGGACAGTCACAAATGGATTATTGCATCATTGAAAAGGGAAACGACTATAATTATTTATCGGTCAATACAACTCAGCCAAATGTGCTGAACCATAGCAAAATCAGGAATGCCGTACTGGATGGTGCCCAATATCAGAGCGCCTACGGGGCCATTACCAATTGCCAGTTTACAGGCAACGGAAGGTATCCGCTGCATTACATGGATACCCATGCGGACCCCGTGCATACCGGAAATACCTATTCTGGAAATGGAATCAACTACATCGCCCTTTCAGGGGGCACATACGACCTCGACCGGACAATTACCAATGAAGGAGGGATGCCATATTATGTACTGGATGACATTTTTGTCGCCAAGTATTCCAGTTATTCGAGGCTTACAGTCAACCCTGGTGTAATCATGGCATTTGCGGTAGGCAAAAAATTGCAGGTGGGAATAGCGAGCAGTTACGGAGGTGACCTCTATGCCCAGGGAACAGTGGGAAGCCCGATTGTCTTTAAGGCCTACAATGCGACACCGGGCGGATGGGGAGGCATTTATTTTACCGATGTAAACGACTCGTGGGGAGGAACTTCCGTTCTTACCTATTGCACGATAAAGCAGGGTGCTACCTATAATCTTTACATGGAATCGTCAACACAACCAAGTCTCGACCATTGCACTATCAGCCTGTCAGCCGGGGATGGAATTGTTGAATATCAATCAAACAGCCCGATCACCAACTGCACCTTCCTGAACAACGCCGGCTATCCGCTCAGGTACAACGACTGGACCTGCGATTCTTATCTCAGGGGCAACACGTACACTGGAAACTCACCTAACTACATTGCCCTGTCAGGTGGTGATTATAACACCAACAGGAGATTATATTACGATGGAGTTCCCTATCGTGTTCTGGCTGATATCAGATTAGCACAATATGGCAGTCATGCCAGGCTCACGCTTACACCCGGAGTAACCCTGGCATTTGAACCCGGTGTGAAACTTCAGGTTGGAGTGGCATCCAGCTATGGAGGCGATCTTTGGGCCATAGGCAAGGCCGACAGCATCATCACATTCAAGCCATACAATAATGCTGTTGGCGGATGGAATGGCATTTACTTCCCGGATCAAAACGACACCTGGGGAGGTACTTCTTTCCTGACATATTGCACGATTGATAAAGGAGCCACTTACAATATCAACGCAGAAAGTTCGACTCAGCCATCCCTTAATCACTGTATTATCAGCAATTCAGGCGGAGATGGGATTGATGAACTGGCATGCAGTTTTCCGATTACCAACTGCACTTTCCTGAATAATGCCGGCTACCCGCTCAAATACAACGACTGGACCTGCAGTTCCTATCTTTTCGGGAATACTTATACAGGGAATACCCCTAACTATATCGCCCTTTCGGGTGGGACCTATACAAGCAACATAACCTATTACAATGACGGGGTTCCCTACCGGGTTCTCTCTGACATGCTTATAGCTCAATATGGCAGTCATTCCAGGATTACCATCAGACCCGGAATAACCATGGCATTTGAGCCGGGGGTTAAAATCCAGTTGGGCAACACTGGCAGCTATGGTGGTGATATCTATGCCGAAGGCACCGCCGACAGTATCATCACATTCAAACCCTATAACAATACGGCCGGTGGATGGAACGGACTTGTTTTCACAGACTGGAATGATAACTGGGGAGGTACCTCATCCCTGAAATATTGCAACATCTCAAAGGCTTTGACGACCAATATCTCCTGCTCAACATCCGGTCAGCCAACGATCGATCACTGCATTGTAACTGAGTCGACCGGAATTGGTCTGAGCCTGAGCGGCAACTCAAACCTGACCATAAAAAATTCCACATTCACCTATAACACCTCTTATGGGATCATGTTTGATGGAACCAGCACCGCAACCCTTGGCAATACTGCAGCGTTGACCTGCAACATTTACGACAATAATGGCGGTAGCGGATATCAGCTCTATAATAATTCAACAGCCAATGTAAACGCCCGTTACAATTTCTGGGGTGCCGGCGATTCGACCATGGTTGCATTGAAAATATATGACAAGCTGGACAATTCTGTCAAAGGGCGTGTTTATTTCGGGCCTTTCGCCCAGGTACCTTCGATGTCAACACCGACAACGGTAATGAGCGGTACGGTAAAATATGCCAATTCCGGGGCCAATCCTATGAAAAATGCCGCCATGGCCATCAAGGACTTTGGCGGTATCGGCGTGGCTAGCACCACAACCAACACTTCCGGGGTCTATGCATTCAGTCCGTTTACATCAGGAAATTACCAGATGACCATCACTCCAACAGCTGTATGGGGTGGGGTAAACTCAACTGATGCCCTGAACATCCTGAACCATTTTGCCCAGGTTACCCCGTTGACAGGGATGGGCCTGGCTGCTGCCGATGTCAATGCCAGCCACTCAATCAACGGTACGGATGCATTGCTTGTGATGGAACGCTATTCGGCAATGATAAGTTCCTTCCCTGCCGGAGATTACCTCTATACTTCCGATACCCTTTATACGAGCGGGAATGTGGTTACCAACAACATCAGGATGGCTTGCTTTGGTGATGTGAACTTATCCTATGGTCCTGCCAAAAAAAGTTCGGAATCAGTCGGACTGGTTCACGAAGGTTCACTGGTGGTTGGTTCTTTCACTGAATTTGAGTTCCCTGTAAAGCTGAAAACTGCCATGCATCTGGGTGCCATCTCCCTTGGCTTCTATTATCCCGGGCAGTATCTTGAAATAACCGGCGCCAGGCTGGCCAATGGCGTGACCGGATTCTCCTATACTGCAATTGACGGGTTGTTCCGGATGGGTTGGTGCGACATGAATGCCCTGAACGTCAATAACGATGATGTAGTTGTCATCCTGAAGATGAAAGCCAAAGACCTGTCGGGCCTCACCGCCGGCATCGCGCTGGATATTTATGAGGATTGTGAATTTGCAGACGGGCTGGCCGTTCCCAATGACCTTGAGGTAGTTTCGATCCCTACGATCAACACGGTTCTGACAGGGATAAACCCTGGCAATGGACATACCGGTTTGTCTGTTTATCCCAACCCGGCAACGGAAAAATCGGTGATTGATTTTTCACTTGAAAATCCTGGTGTGGTGCGAATTACTTTGCTGAACATTGTAGGAAGCCCTGTCATGGAAATAGCAACGGGTGATTTTTCAGCCGGCAATCATAAAATTGCATTAAAGGCTTCAAATCTTAAACCAGGCGTGTATTTATTAAAAATCGAAAGCAAAAGCAACGGAGAAACCATTTCCGACATGATCAAGTTAGTGGTATCCAACTAAAAACCGCTGCGCCATGAAGACACTGATTTTAAAAATACTACTGCTATTGATGCTGATGATTGGGGCTGGTTCGATCCATGCGCAAATCAACACAACTGCCGGGACAGTAACAAGCTGTCCCGGCGAAATCCAGGTTCCGGTCAATGTGACCAACTGCAATGGGATAGGAGCCATTTCATTGGTGCTGAATTACAATAATACCTATTTAACCTATCTCGGGTACCAAAATCTGAATGCAGCCTTATCAACGGGGTTGCTGATTGTCCATTCAACAGGAAGCCAGGTGATTATCAGCTGGGCCAATACCACTGCCGCCAACATCGGCAATGGAACGCTGATGCAACTGAGATTTACCGCCGCATCAAGTACAAGCACGCTTGCCTGGGATACCCAGACACCCGGAAACTGTGAATACAGCGATGTCATCGGAAATGTACTTCCGGCCACCTTTATCAATGGCACGGCAAACATAAACCAGCCGCCGGTTATCAACACCCAGCCTGCCAGTCAAACAGCCCTGGTCGGGCAGAATGTTAATTTCAGCGTTTCGGCCAGCGGAACGGGTATCGCCTACCTCTGGCAAATCAGCATCAACAATGGAACCAGTTGGAGCGACCTCACAAACGTGGCGCCCTATTCCGGGGTTACCTCTTCAAACATGACCATTACCAATACGCCTTTGGCGTATAATGGATATAAATACCGCTGCAGGCTTACAGGTACCTGCACCCCCGTGGTTTACACCAACGAGGTGACACTTTCGGTCATCAATCCGATAACCACAACCCTCCCAACAGCGAGCTTTTGCCCGGGGAGTATTGTTGTTCCGGTAACCGTGACCAATTTCAACGGGGTGGCCTCATTTTCTCTTACCTTTTCTTATAATTCATCCTGCCTGACTTATACCGGTTTTCAGAACCTGAACGGAGCCCTATCGGGTGGAACGTTCGTTCTGAATCCATCGGGAGGGAAAGTTTACATGACATGGACCTCTACAACCGCAGCAAGTTTCGGCAACGGAACCATTGCGGAACTTCTTTTCACATCAGCTACCGGTTCCAGCAGCCTGACGTGGGACCTTGCCACTGAAGGCAATTGCGAGTACAGCGCTTTGGGAGGAACCCTGTTCACCGGGGTTTTTGTCAATGGCAGTGAGACGATATATGCCCTGCCGTCGATTGTCAGCAACCCTGTAAGTGTAATAATTGCCAAAGGTCAAAACACGAGTTTCAGCATTTCCGCTTCCGGTTCGGGATTGTCCTACCTGTGGCAGGTGAGTACAAATGCCGGGGGATCATGGGCCAACCTTACCAATACCGGGAATTATACCAATGTGACCAATGCCACCATGAACATTTCGAATGCCCAGCTGTCAATGAGTAGTTACCAGTATCGTTGCCGCGTAACCGGTACCTGTTTGCCGGTGGTTTATTCGAACGCTGCGGTTCTTACTGTGCTGCCTAACATCATAACGGCTTGTGGCACGGTAACCGGATGCCCGGGTCAGATCATCATCCCGGTAAATGTGACCGATTTTATTGGTGTTGCCTCTTTTTCACTCACCCTGAATTTTAATCCGGCAGTCCTGACCTATACCGGTTACCAGAATTTAAATGTCAATGTTTCCGGTGGAATTTTCACCGCTAATGTTTCAGCCGGATCCGTTTACCTGACCTGGTCGAACACCACGGCGGCGACGATTGCCAGCGGGGGATTGCTGATCGAGTTGAAATTTACCGGAACCCCGGGGGCCAGCACCCTCACCTGGGACACACAAACCCCGGGGAACTGTGAATACAGCGACCTCAGCGGGCTGGTTATCTTTTCCACGTGGACCAATGGAAACGCAACAATCAACACGCCCCCTAGCATCATTGCCGATCCTGTAAATAAAACCATCTATGCCGGAGGAAGCACCTCTTTTTCGGTCTCAGCCTCCGGCACCGGTCTTGGATATTTATGGCAGGTGACTACGAATGGAGGATTGAACTGGTCGAACCTCACAAATGTAACTCCCTATTCAGGAGTAACAAGCTCCACACTCACTATCAATCCCGCTTCTACAGGGATGAACGGGTATTCATACCACTGTATTGTTTCAGGCACCTGCACCCCTTCCGTTACCTCAAATGACGCACAACTCACGGTAACGCAGGCTGCCATCACAACCACCCCGGGGGTGGTAACCAATTCATGTACAGGGAACCTCATTATTCCAGTCAATGTAACGAATTGCAGCAATGTTGGCGGCATTTCGCTGACCATGATCTTTGATACAACCAAGATGACCTTTGAAGGATACCAGGGAACCAATGCGGCCCTGGCTGCTGGCATGCTGGTTGTGAACCGTACGGCCAACAAGGTCTTCCTTTCATGGGCATCCGCAACGGCAGCCAATATCGGATCGGGGGTTCTGATCCAGTTCCGTTTCAGAGCTGCTGCGGGTATTTCCACATCCCTCAGCTGGGACACGCAGACGGCAGGAGCCTGTGAGTACAGCGATCCGGCAGGAACAATCATCACTTCATTTTACAATACTTCAACCCTTTCGGTGGTCGCCAATGCCCTGATCGTAAATGCAGGGAGTGACCTCATTCTGACATCAGGTTCGGTACAGATCAATGCCTCTGCAACGGGAGGAACTCCTCCATACACATGGTCATGGACCCCGTCATATTGGCTTGACAACCCTGCAATTGCGAATCCGGTAGCGTCACCGCCCACAACTACTGCTTATATACTGACCGTCAATACAACAGGGTGCAGCGGCTCCGATGTGGTAAATGTAATTTTCCCGTCCGACATTTCCGTGAAGGATATCACCATTGGCAGCGGGCAGAACAACTGTTTCAATGCAACCCAAACGATAACCGTTGCCGGAGGAGGAGCCAGCTTTGTGGTTCAGAGCGGAGGCAGCGTAAACATGATTGCCGGCCAGATGATCAGCTATCTTCCTGGAACGACGGTTAACCCCGGAGGATATTTGCACGGATACATCACCACATCCGGACAATATTGCAGTTCATTGCCGGCAGCACCTGTTGCCATGGTGGTAGAGGAAACACAACCATCTCCACCGGACGAATCATTTTTCAGGGTATATCCAAATCCGACCTCGGGGAATTTTATTCTGGAACTGTCGCAGGATTGCGAAACGATACCAGTGAAGGCTGAACTGGTTGGAATCCATGGGGAAAAAATTGCCAGTGAAACTTTTACCGGCAGCCGCACACACCCTTTTTCACTGACCACCATTCCGGTTGGAATATACCTTATTCGTATAACCTGCGGGAAAAACAGCGGGACGAAAAAGATAGTTAAATTCTAAGGATAAGTAATACCTTTACCAGAGAACTTTCTGGTAATGGGTCGCATTGGTATATTCGTTTGGTATTATTTGCAAATCCAGGGCAAAGTTAATTGCCTTGGATTTTTTTTAACCATAATGTATTGCATTGGGACACCGGTTGCGGGTTCATCCCAATCGTTTATCCGCGTAAATTCCGGCACCAAATCAAATATCCGGGAAGTATCAATGACCCGCGACGGAACCGGGTATTTTCTTACCAATAAAATATACACCCTTGTTGAGGATACGTGGAAGAAGGTCGATTTCCCTGTCGCCGGAGCTATCAATACATTTGAAGCTATTTCCCCTGACGATATCTGGTTCTGCAACACCCTGGAAACAAGTACTTCCCTGTTGTACCATTACCATAATGGGATTCTCGAAAACATTCGGACACCACTTGGAAATGATATTTCATCAATCACTTTTCCGACACAGGAACTTGGTTTTTTTGGAAGTTTTTCCGATGTTGTGATTTACAACCAGGGAAAGTTTGTAAAAGTCAATCCTGTTGGAACGCGCGGTTATATTATACGAATTGATGGATCAGCCATCGATAATTTCTGGGTTCTAAGTCAGGTTAATGAATTGTTTGTATCTGAAATGGGTAAATTTTCCAGGCTTTTTCCTGATAAAGCCGTAAAGGATTTTCAGTTTATCACTCCCGAACACGGATTTATTTTATGCGAGGATGCGGTTATTGAAACGTTACGGGGAAAAATTATCGGGCAATTGCGGCATCCCTTGTTAAAGAATGCAAGAAAAATTTATTTACGCAAAGAAAACGAATTATGGGTTATTGGTGATGGTGGTCTAATCCTTGTTCAGCAAAACGGAATCCTGCAAAAGATACGTTACGACGGAAAGGAAAACCTGAATTCCGTTGCGTTTAACGGGAAAAATGAGATATGGATCGCAGGCGATAACGGTTTATTGCTTTATTCCGGGAGTAGAAAATTTCCGGTTTACAATGAAAGTTATCCTGGCTTTTCTTCTCAAAAATTGATTGCTTACGGAATCGATGTCGATAACGAATATGGTGTTGCGATTGCTGATTTTAATGGAGATGGCAGACTGGATATTTATGCTGTTTGCATTTCAGATCCCGACAAATTATTTATTAATAATATTGAATCAAAACAGAATATTCCTGTTTTTCATAGTTTTTTGGAGGAGGCTGCGAAACGAGGGGTGATTGGACTGAACACAGATAAAAATGCCGCAGCTCCTTCAGATTTGAAACTGGGAGTTGCAGTGGCAGATGTTGACAACGATGGGGATGAAGATATTTATATATGCTCTTTGAATGGCAGGAACAAGTTGCTGCTGAATAATGGCAAAGGCTTTTTCAGGAATGTAATGGACCAGCCCAACCGTGCATGCGACGACGTGAACCGTTCGAATTCGGCTGTATTTGCGGATGTTGACCTTGATGGCGACCTCGATCTGTTTGTTACCAGCGAAAATGGGTCCAACCGGCTGTATCTCAATGATGGCAATGGTTATTTTACAGATATCACCGTTGTGTCAGGTCTCGCTTCTGCAAGGGGAGGGATGTGTTCCTCCTTCAGTGATGTGAACGGGGATGGTTATCCCGACCTGTGTGTAACCTTCTGGTATCCTTCAAACAAGATCTATCTCAATGAGACACGGAACGGAAAGGTCAGGTTTCGCGATTATACGGCACAAACCGATCTGGCGAAATCCGAACCTGCAAAAAGCAATGCAATCGTAATCGCCGATGTCAATAACGACGGGTATCCCGACCTTTTTATTGCGAACAGGCATGCAGCCAACAAGCTTTATCTGAACGATGGAAAAGGGATATTCCGGGATGCAACTTCGATGTATTTTGACAAAAAGGAATATCTGACCAATGGAGCGGTGTTTGCCGATTTCGATCTCGATGGCTTCCAGGATTTGTATATAACCAATGTTGGGGACAATGTGATGTACAGGAACATCAGGGGAACGCATTTTGAAGAGGTTACCGGAACCTTTGGAACCGAACTGAGCGGTTACTCCACAGGGTGTGCTGTTGGTGATATTGACAATGACGGGGATGAGGATTTTTATGCAGCAAACTATATCAATGGAAGCAGTTTGCTTTTTGTCAATAAAATGGAGAAAAAGAATTCAGTCACCTTTAAAATCCAGGGAACCCGGTCGAATAGAAATGCCATCGGGACAAAAATTTTCCTTTATATGGTTAGATCGGGTGGAGAGAAGGATTCCATCGCCGGTTTTCGTGAAATCAGCGGGGGCGGAGGGTATGGGTCCATCTCTGCCAAGGAGGCAATTTTTGCATTGAAACCGGGTTTGAAATATTCTGCGTGCATCAAATTCCCGGCATCGGGTATAACCGTTACAGTCAGGAACATCATAACGGGTTCAGTAATCCTGGTCAATGAGGAGACCGGGTTTCCCGCATTTAAGACTTTATCGCAAAAAGCCATTATCCGTTTTTTTTCCGATCCCGAAACCCGGCTTGAAATAGTCAAGTACCTGGCAGTATTGATGATCCTGCTAATCTATCTGCGATTCCAGCAAAGGGGATCGGCTTATATCAAGGCGGTTAGATGGATGACGTGTTTTGCGATCTTTATTCTTTTCGCCCTGATCAACCGGATTTTTCTTTTCAGCACATCCCTGATCTTTTTTTTAATATCGCCGGCACTTGCTGTTATTGGCCTGGTCATTCTGCACCTGATTACAGAAAAGATCATATTGAAACGACAGTCGGAACGGGAAAAAAGAGAATTACGGGAAAAAATTTCGCGTGACCTGCATGATGACCTTGCTTCAACGCTTGGGAGCATCTCAATCTATTCGAGTACGCTAAAGGGGATGACCAATATTTCACCATTGAAGTTTCAGCATCTTTCGGCAAAAATTGCAGGACTAACCCAGTCGGCCCTGCAATCGATTACCGATATTATCTGGATGACCGCACCCCGCAATGACTCGCTCCGCAGTTTGCTTTCAAAAGTGAGTGCCATGATGTTTGATGTGCTGACAGACAATATGATCCGCTACGATGAAAAAGTTGAACTTCCCGCACATGAGATTATCTTACACGACAAGTTGCGCCACGATACATTCCTCATTCTCAAGGAGGCATTGAACAATGCCATCCGGCATTCGTCTGCCAAAAATGTCACCATGCGGGCATGGTATGCCGGGAGCAGGTGTTTTATCAGGTTGAATGATGATGGAGTAGGGTTTTATGTAAATGAATCACCTCCTGCAGGTTCGCACGGGAATGGGTTGATCAACATGCACCGCAGGGCATCAGAATCCGGAATTGAACTGAGCGTTCAATCGAACATAGGTTCAGGAAGCTGCATTGAAATTTCTTTTAAAATATGACCTAAACAGGCTATATCCTTTCCTTTTTATAATGTTTAATTTGCGGTCAAATATTTCACATGGAAATTTCGATCGGTATCGTGGAAGACCATTCCGAATTCAGGCAAAGTCTGATATTCCTGATGTCCTCCTTTTCCGGGTACCGGGTTGAATGGGCAATGGGTTCAGCAGAAGAGGCAATTGGCACCCAGGTTCCTGTCGACATTATCCTCCTTGATATCAACCTTCCGGAACTCTCAGGTGTGGAGGCTATTCCTTTTTTCAAAGAAAAATTTCCCGGGCAGAAGATCATCATGCTCACCATCCAGGATGACGAGGAAAGCATTGTCAACGCAATCAGGGCAGGAGCTGATGGATATATTCTTAAAAAGACAAGCCCGGAGAAAATTCTTGAAGCCATTCAACAGGTATACGAAGGCGGCGCTGCACTCACCCCTATGGTCGCAAAACAAGTGCTGGCTTTGTTTCAACCCCAAAAAGCGGCGAATGAATCTCCTACCAACCTCACACCCCGTGAGAAGGAAATTTTAAGCCTTATAACACAGGGAATGACAACCATGTCCATTGCCGATTCACTGTTTATCAGTCTTCAAACCGTACGTAACCACATAAAAAACATATACGAGAAACTGCAGGTTCACTCAAAAGCCCAGGCAGTTGCGAGAGCATTGAAGGAAAAAATCGTATGATGGAAAACAATAAATTGAGCCATAAAAATCAAATTAACTTATTTAAAAACAGTTTATTATGAAAACCAACTTACTTTTTCTGACAAACCGGCTTTTTGTAAAGGTTCTATTCCTGGGTATGATTTCTATTGTTATAACAGGCCTGGATACAGCTACTGCACAGGTCACGTTTAAGCAAACCCTCAATGCCGATTTTAATAAAGGAGTTTTAAACAATGCGGTGGTTGCCAGTGATAATGTTTATTTGCAACCTGGTGCAAGTGATGTTGGCACGTGGCTGACAACAACGGTACTTCCACAAACCCTGGCAGGGCATAAAACCGTTTCCTGGAACGACAGGTATGTTTATCTCATTGGGGGATACAATAATACAATGGTAGTGAATACGGTTTATGTTGCAGCCATCCAGGCGGGAGGGATTACAAGCTGGACAGCTTTGAATCCTTTGCCTGTGGCTTTGCGCGATCCGGCCGTAGTGATCGGAACCAACACGATTTATGTGATGGGGGGCCGTGATGCAACCCAGGTTTATAATACCATTTATTATGCTGCGATCAACGCAGATGGCACAATCGGAGCCTGGCAGACTTCTGGCGTAACACTTCCGGCCAATCTTTGGGGACATACTGCAACTTACATGATGGGCTACATTTATGTGATCGGTGGATCTAATTCAATGACTGAAACCACAGCCCTGAATACGGTTTATTATACCAAAGTCAATGCGTTAAATACGTTATCGGCATTTTCAGCAGGTACCAGCCTGACGGCTGCCCGCAACCGGCACAGCACGGTGACCTACAACAGCAAACTATATGTGCTGGGGGGGTATGATAATAGTGGAACCCAAAGCAATACCGTATATATTGCCACCCCGGCTGCCACAAACGGCTCAACCGGAAGCTGGTCAGCGGGTAGTGTACTGCCGGTTGCAATAAGTAACCATTCAGCGGTGGTTACAAACGGTGTCATCGCAGTGATGGCCGGTGCGGTCGGTGCAACGTTAAGTAACACGGTTTACTGTGCCAATGCTGATGCCGGATCCTTAACCTGGAGTACTTCTGCAAATGTAATGTACGACTTTACCAAAGATGGTTCTGCATTTACAGGGAATGGACAGGCCTACTATACCGGTGGGACCAACTTGTCGGGAACACCGATCATCAATAGCCGGTTTGCGAATATGGTATTAACGGCCAATTATATTGCGCACGGTGTTTTTGTATCAAACCCGTTTTATGACCTTGGAGCGGAAAGGACAATCAGTTCAATTGCCTTTGATAAAACCCTGACCGCTCCCGCAACCCTTTTTGTTACCTACCGTACCGCCGGCGCTGATGGAATCTGGGGCGACTGGTCAACCGCTGTGGCAACAACACCTGTTACAATTGGTCTGACAAAGCAATACCTGCAGTATGCTGTTTTACTGACTGGTTCCGGTATCCAGAATGCTGCCCTGAATGAAATGCGATTGGTTACGCCTGGTACCCAGCTGGACGGAAATTTAAATGCAACCCTAACCTTCACCAAAGCGGCAAGTCCATACTGGGCCACTTCTGATATTTCATTTACTGCCGGTACACATACATTTGAAGCCGGTGCTACCATTCTTTTCCTGCCTGAAACAGGGATGACAGTTGGTGCCGCATCTGTTTTCTGTAATGGAACAGCAGTGGATTCAGTAAAATTTCTGAGCTTTAACAGTGAACAGGGGAAATGGGACGGGCTCTATTTTGACCCAAACAGCGATGCAGGGGTTTCTTCCCAGTTCAACTATACGGTAATAGCCAACGCAGGCTTCGGATCTAACAATGCAAATCTTTATTGCAACCAGTCAAATGAACCCCTGTTGTCGCGGTGCAATATTCGGAATGCAGATGGAAACGGGATCAGGCTGGAGACCTCGAATCTGATTATCCAAAGCTCCACCATCCGTGGCAACACAGAAATGGGGTTGTCCTTATCCAATTCAAATCCATCGCTTATAAACAGCACCATTTCCTATAACGGCGGAGCGGGAGTTTATTTATCATCTGTCGCATCTATGCCGAATTACACCTCTTCGACTATAAATAATAACTTATATGCCATCTACTATCCAACAGTAAGTTTGACTATTTCACAGCCCCTTGGAACCCTTACGCTGACAAATAATACAAACAATGGCATATGCCTTCCGGGAGGTGATATTTCCGACAGCTACCGCTGGAACTCATTGTCCTTCCCCATATATGTTATGGACAATCTGAGAATCGGGAAATATTATAGTGTGTGCCGCCTGACGATAGAACCCGGAAATACGATAAAAATGGCATCGGGGAAAAATATCCAGGTTGGATTTTCCGCCGGCTCTCCATTTGGAGGTGAGCTGTATGCAATAGGTGTATCGGATAGCCTCATTAACTTTACCTCTGTCAATGGCCTTGCCGGGGGATGGGAAGGTATATATTTTCACGATTTAAGCGATTATAGCGGTGCGACATCCTATTTGGATTATTGCAAAGTGGAAAAGGGAAATGCATACAACATGTATATTGAAAACACCTATCAACCCAGCATTAACCATTGTACAATTCAAAATGCCGTCCAGGATGGGATTAAATTTTACGGAGCTTACAACATCGTTGCAAATTCGACTTTTTTGTCCAATGGCAGGTACCCGATATATTTCTCAGAGCCGCATACTTTTCCAACACTTAACGGTAACACCTATTCATTAAATTCGATCAACATGATCGGATATTGCGGCGGCACCCTCAGTGATAGCAGGACTTTTCAGAATGACGGGATCGGGTATCATATTCTCGACAATATTGTAATCGGGAAATATTATAGCGGTTGCCGGCTTACTGTTGAACCAGGGCTTACCCTTTCATTCGCCAGCGGAAAAAGCATGCAGGTTGGATTTTACTCCGGCTCTCCATTCGGAGGTGAATTGTATGCAGTAGGCAAAGCTGACAGCCTCATTATCATTAAACCCTACAGTGGTATTACAGGAGACTGGAATGGGATTTACTTTCAGGACCAAAGTGATTATAACGGTGCCGCAAGCCAGTTGAAATACTGTACAATAAAAAAAGCAGGTGCTTACAATGTTCTGTGTGAAAACACAGCCAATATTACCATCGACCATTGCACCCTCTCCGATGCGGCTACCGACGGACTCCGGTATAATGCCGGTTCGGGATCATTTACCAACTCTGCTTTTATCAATAATGGCAGATACCCGGTCAATTTCCTGGACTGGACATCTGCTCCCTACCACCGCAACAATACTTTTACCAGTAATGTCGTGAATATGATGGCTTTGTCTGGCGGAACCTACACGGAAAACAAAACATTACAAAAGGACAATGCCGAATACCTGGTATTGGATAATATTCTGATCGGGAAATACTATAACATAAGCCGGCTCACTATCGAACCAGGAGTTTCCTTGAATTTTGCATCAGGGAAAAATATTCAGATCGGTTATTATAGCGGTTCTCCTTTTGGAGGCGAATTGAATGCGGTTGGAAAGGCTGACAGCCTGATTACCTTTACCCCGCTCAGTGGTCTTACCGGTGACTGGAATGGCATTTATTTCCAGGATCATAGTGATTATAATGGGGCCATCAGCTCGCTAAGTTATTGTACCATCAGAAAAGCGAATGGCTGCAATATTCGAAGTGAGAATAGCTCCCAGCCCACCCTGGATCATTGTACCCTGACACAGGCTGTCGGCAATGGATTAAACATATACAATTCCAGTCTGACGATTAAAAATTCCACTTTTACTTACAACACTGGTTATGGAATTTATCTTGACGGAACCGGAACTGCCACCTTGGGCAATACAGATGCTTACACCTGCAATGTATACAACAATGGCACTTACGATCTTTATAACAATTCGGCCATTGATCTCAATGCGAGATATAACTACTGGGGGACCGGTGATTCAACAATGATCGCATACAGAATATTCGACAAATCTGATAATTCCATAAAAGGAAGGGTTAATTACGGTCCGTTTGCTCAGGTTCCCTCCCTGTTTACCCCGACTACCGTGATGAGCGGTACCGTAAAATATGCAAATACCGGCGCCAATCCAATGAAATCTGCGGCAATGGCGATTAAAAATTTCAGTAATACCCTGATTGCTTCCACGACCACCAACAGTTTGGGCGCGTATGCATTTCCACCCTTTGCTTCGGGCGATTATAAGATGACCATCACACCCTCTGCCGCCTGGGGTGGTGTAAACTCCACCGATGCGCAGGCTATTTTGAAGCACTTTGCACAGATTACCCCGCTTGCAGGGATAAATCTTGCCGCGGCTGATGTCAATATGAGTCATGCCATTAATGGCACGGATGCATTGCTTGTGATGAAACGCTATTCGTTGATGACCTCCTCCTTCCCGGCGGGCGATTACCTTTATCACAGCGATACGGTATATACCAGCGGCAGCAATGTAACCAACAACATCGACATGCTTTGCTTCGGCGATGTGAATGCCACGTATGCCCCGGCCAAGAAGAGTTCCACCTCGCTTGGCCTGGTTCACGAAGGCTCAGTGCTGGTTGAGTCTTTCAATGAATTTGACTTTCCTGTGAGGTTGAAAACAGCGATGCATGTAGGCGCTATTTCGCTTGGATTCTATTACCCTGAAGATTACCTGGAAGTGACTGATGCCCGTTTGTCCAACGGCGTGAGCGGATTTTCGTGGACTGCAAATAACGGGTTGTTCGTAATGGGCTGGTGTGATCTCAATTCGCTGAATATCAATGATGATGATGTAGTTGTACTTCTGAGAATGAAGGCCAAAGATTTGTCGGGACTGACGACGGGAATTGCCCTGGACATTTATGAAGATTGCGAGTTCGCCGATGACAATACCACACCCAATGAATGGGAGGTAGTATCGATCCCGACCATCAACACAACCCTGACAGGGATCAGACCGATTGGGGCTCTTACAGAGTTGTCGGTTTACCCCATCCCTGTCACCCAAAAATCGGCGGTTGATTTTACACTGGGGCAACCGGGGATAGTAAAGCTTTCGCTTTTAAATATTATTGGCACTCCGGTGATGGAGATCGCATGCGGAGAATTTTCCCAGGGTCATCATAAAGTTTCCATCAATGCATCGACCATCAAAGCAGGCGTATATTTGTTAAAAATCGAAAACATAAACAACGGGCAAACCAACTCCGATGTGATCAAGTTAGTGGTATCCAATTAAAAATCGCTGCGCTATGAAGACACTGATTTTTAAAATACTACCACTGATGCTGATGGTGCTTTTATCGGGTGCAGCGGTGGCACAGATTAACACAACGGCTACGAGTGTGATAAGCTGTCCGGGACCGGTTGTGGTTCCTGTTACCGTAACAAACTGCAATGGAGTCGGGGCCATCTCACTGATCCTGAACTTTGATAATACACATCTCACCTACACAGGTTACCAGAATCTCAACGCTGCGCTTACGGTTGGAATGCTGATCATCAATTCGGCAGGAGGAAAGGTTGTTATCAGCTGGGCAAATACCACCGCTGCCAACCTTGGCAACAGCACCATGGTTGAGTTGAAATTTACAGCCGTAACCAGTACAACAAGCCTTGCCTGGGATACGCAAACCCCCGGCAATTGCGAGTACAGCGATGTAAACGGAAATATACTTCCATCGACCTATGCCAGTGGCATTGCCACCATCAACCAGGTACCTGTAATCAACACCCAGCCGGTTGATCAGATAGTGCTGGTTGGGCAGAATACCTCGTTTACGTTATCTGCTGCCGGTACTTCTATTGCCTGCCTGTGGCAGCTGAGTACGGATGGAGGAACGTTATGGAACGATCTGACCAACACGGCTCCCTATTCGGGTGTCACCACGCCCACGCTTTCCCTCACCACCGCCACGCTGGCATACAACGGCTATAAATTTCGCTGCCGGCTTACGGGCACCTGCACACCTGTGATATACAGCAACGTGGTAACCCTCTCGGTAATCAACCCCATCACCACGACCCTTCCTACCCAAAGTATCTGTCCTGGGAGTATCACAGTACCTTTGACGGTGACCAATTTCACGGGGGTGGCGGCCTTTTCTCTCACGCTTTCCTACAACCCTGCCTTCATGACCTATACAGGGTATCAAACACTGAATGTTGCGCTTTCGGGCGGCACTTTATTTGCCAATGCAAGCGGGGGGAAGGTATATTTAACCTGGGCCTCTACTGCAGCAGCAAGCTTTGGCGCCGGGACGATCGTTGAACTTTTGTTCACGGGCATAGCCGGCACGAGCAGCCTGAGTTGGGATACCTCGAACGCAGGCAATTGCGAATACATGACCCTGGGGGGTACGGAGATTACAGGTGTATTTGTCAATGGAAGCCAGACGGTCTATGACATTCCAGCGGTGACCCTCAACCCGTCCGGTGTCATTGTCGCCAAGGGTCAGAATACGAGTTTCACCACAGCAGCTTCGGGATCGGGCCTGGCTTATCTTTGGCAATTGAGCACCAATGGAGGGGGCCTGTGGACGAATCTTAGCAACGGTGGAAGTTACACCAATGTTACCAACCCGACCATGAACATAAGCAATGCTCAGCTTTCAATGAGTACCTTCCAGTATCGTTGCCGTGTGACCGGCACCTGCCTGCCTGTGGTCTATTCCAACGCAGCGACCCTTACGGTGCTGCCGAACATCCTCACGTCCTGCGGTACAGTTAGCGGTTGCCCGGGCGAGATAATCATCCCGGTGAATGTGACAGATTTTATCGGGGTAGGATCGTTTTCGCTGTCGCTGAACTACAACCCTGTAATACTAGCTTACACTGCTTACCAGAACCTTAACGGGGCACTTGGCGGGAGTAATTTTGTGATCAATGCCTCGTCTGGCACGGTTTACCTTACCTGGTCGAATACTATGGCATCAACGATTGCCAATGGGGGATTGCTGATCGAACTAAAATTCACCGGTATTCCGGGGGCCAGCACCCTCACCTGGGATACACAAACCCCGGGTAACTGTGAATACACCGATATAAATGGGCAGGTGATTTTTTCCACGTGGACCAATGGAAGTGCAACAATCAACACGCCTCCAGCCATCACGGCTGATCCCGTAAATAAAACCATTTATGCCGGAGGAAGCACGTCCTTCTCGGTTTCAGCCATTGGCACCGGTCCTGGATATCTGTGGCAGGTGACTGCGAATGGAGGGTTGAGCTGGTCGAACCTTACAAATGTAACCCCTTATTCAGGGGTGACCAGTGCAACACTCACCGTCAATCCCGCTTCAACCGGGATGAACGGGTATCTCTACCACTGTATTGTTTCAGGCACCTGCACCCCTATCGTCACGTCAAATTCTGCACAACTTGCGGTTACCCAGGCTGCCATCACAACAACCCCTGGGTCGGTGAGCAACTCATGTACAGGTAACCTCAATATACCAATCAACGTAACGAATTGCAGCAATGTGGGGAGCATATCGCTGACACTGGTCTTTGATACGACCAAGATGACTTTTGAAGGATACATGGGGGCCAATGCAGCCCTGTCCAGTGGCATGCTGATGGTGAACCGCATGGCCAACAAAGTCTATATGACATGGGCGTCGACCACAGCAGCAACAATTGGTACAGGAACCCTTATTCAATACCGGTTCAAGGCTAGTGCCGGCATATCTGCCGCACTTAGCTGGGACACCCCAACGCCGGGGGCGTGTGAATATAGTGATGGGTCGGGCAATATTATGTCATCTTTCTATGTCAACTCGAATGTGTCGGTTGCGGCAGGAGCTTTGATTGTGAGTGCAGGACCTGATCTGACCCGGACCGGCAGTTCGGTTCAACTGAACGGATCGGCCACCGGCGGAGCGACGCCATACACCTGGTTATGGGCCCCGGCCGGCTCGCTGAGCAGCGCAACGATCCCTAACCCGGTTGCATCTCCCGCTGTTACCACTGCCTATACACTCACGGTAACAGCTAACAATGGCTGCGTTGGCAGCGATGTAATGAATGTATTTGTCAGCGGGGTCTCAACCGACCTGACGGTCCAGGACATTGTCATCGGCAGCGGGACAAGCAATTGTTATAATGCCCTGCAAACCATCACAGTGGCAGGCAGCAGCACCAGCTTTGTTGTTCAGGGTGGCGGCAGCGCGACCATGATTGCGGGGCTGAAGATCAACTATCTTCCCGGTACACAGGTATTGCCCAACGGGTACTTGCACGGTTACATCACCGCATCCGGACAATATTGCAGTTCATTGCCGGCAGCACCTGTTGCCACTGCAATGGAGGATCGGTTGATTGTGCCACCGGACGGATCCATGTTCAGGATTTACCCCAACCCGACAACGGACCATTTCACCCTTGAACTGGAGGATAAATATTTGTCGGGGGATGTGTATGTAACTATTTATGGAACCTGCGGAGAGATGATCCTCGGTGAGGGAATGACCGGTGAATCACGACGGGAATTTTCCCTTAAAGGAAAACCGGCGGGTTTTTATTTCGTCAGGGTTGTAAATGGGAATAAAGGATATACTAAAAAACTGGTCAGGCAGTGATGCCTGAATCCGCGATTGCATTAATTTGCTTTAATAGGGGATTTTATCATTCTTTTCAGTCCATTCCCTGAAAAGACCCGCAGCCAGGGGGTGTGTAATGTGCCGGAATGCGATTTTCCGATTTTCAGGCAGCAGGTTCAGTTCTTCATAGATGTCGTTGTCTTTAAATCCGATAGAATCGGCATCATGCCGCGTTGAGCAATAATATACCGACTTGATATTGGCCCAGTAGATTGCAGAAAGGCACATCGGGCAGGGTTCGCACGTTGCATAGAGCACCGCACCGGTGAGATCGAAGTTTTCAATGTTTCTGCAGGCATCGCGGATGGCCACGATTTCGGCATGAGCTGTCGGATCATTTTCCGAACTTACCCGGTTTCCGCCTTTTCCGATCACTTTCCCATTCAACACCACGACTGCGCCAAAAGGCCCGCCAACGTTATTTCTCATAGAATGAAATGCTTCTTCGAAAGCTTCATCCAGGTATGTTTCATTTGTTTGCATATGGAATTTCGTTTTTACGGGCATCATCTCCGGCAACAAAATTAACAGGTAAAACGAAGCAAAATACATTGCAGGGAATGAACTTTGGTGATTTTTAACTTTTTCAGGGTCTATTCTCATCGTTTATCTCTAATTTTGGGCCTATTCAATCACCTTATAAAATAAAGAACATTGACCGGAAATTTTAGCCCAATACCGTTGCCTAACCTTTTACAGTTGACCCTTGCTGAAATCGGGCAAAACAAGTTTATGGGCATTCCAGGAAGTTTGTTTTACAAGCCGCAGCCAAATGATCATTTCGGCTTTACCAGGTATGGCCGGTTCGTTGTAACACCCATCGGTGTGGCAGCCGGACCGCACACCCAGCTTGCGCTCAACATTGTTGCAGCGTGGTTATGCGGGGCACGCTATATCGAATTAAAAACCATTCAAACCCTTGATGAACTGGAAGTTTCAAAACCCTGTATTGACATGCAGGACGAAGGCTACAACTGTGAATGGTCGCAGGAGCTGAAGGTGCATGAGTCATTTACAGAGTACCTGAATGCATGGATGATCATCCACATCCTGCGCAGGGAACTCGGTTTTACCGGTGAATGCGGAACATTGTTCAACATGAGCGTCGGGTACAACCTCGAAGGGATCATGCATGAAAATGTTCAGTGGTTCTTCGACAGGATGCTGGATTGCCGCATTGAACTTGACAAAGCAAAAAAATCCATCCGCGGCATATACCCGGATATTGATCTGATCGATATACCGTCCCTGATTTCGGATCATGTCACCCTGAGTACGATGCATGGCTGTCCGCCCGATGAAATTGAAAAGATCGGGCTATACCTGGTCAGGGAGAAGAAATTGCATACCACGATCAAGCTGAACCCGACTTTGCTCGGAGCCGAAGAACTTCGCGGAATCCTCAACACCCGACTGGGTTTTGCCACCGAGGTGCCCGACATCGCATTTGATCACGACCTCAAGTACCCGGATGCATTGCGGATACTGGAGTCTCTTAAAACTGCTTCTGCAGGCAATGGACTGCAGTTCGGTGTAAAACTGACGAACACGCTTGAAAGCGTCAACAACAAGGATGTTTTTGGCACCTCCGAGCCGATGATGTACATGAGCGGACGGGCCCTTCATCCCATCAGCATCAACCTTGCCAGGAAACTCCAGAATGACCTTGACGGGAAACTCGATATCTCTTTCTCGGCAGGTGTGGATTGTTTCAACATTGCCGATGTTCTGGCCTGCGGAATGAAACCTGTTACCGTATGCAGCGATCTGCTGAAACCTGGTGGATACGGGCGTTTGTATCAGTATATGGAAAACCTTCGTGCCGCCTTCGCCGCGACCCGGGCTGATGGCATTGATGACTGCGTTTCAAAGGTTTCCGCTCCATTCAGTTCAGTGGCCCGATCCGCCCTTTACAACCTGAACAATTATGCCGACCGGGTAGCCGGCAACCCTGCTTACCACAAACGTTCGTTGTCCGATCCCTCCATCAAGACTGCGCGGAAATTGGGCTGGTTTGACTGCATTCATTCACCTTGCACGGATACATGTCCGACAAACCAGGATATCCCTGAGTACATGCATCATACAGCTCAGGGTGATCTCCCGGCGGCATTTGATGCTATTTTCCGAACCAACCCCTTTCCTTCCGTTACCGGGATGGTATGCGATCATTTGTGCCAGATGAAATGCACCCGGATCAATTATGATGAAGCGTTGAATATCAGGGAAATCAAGCGGTTTGTGGCAGAAAACACTCCGATCCCGGACCCGGAGGAATGGCCCACGCCCCCGGTTGTGGCAGAAATGACTCCACTTGCGCCCCCCCCTCTGCAAGGAGAGGGGCGAAGGGCTGCCATTATTGGAGCAGGCCCGGCTGGTTTGACCTGCGCCTGGTTTCTGCGAAAAGGAGGCTTTGAAGTGGATGTTTTCGAACAGAAAAATCTGGCAGGGGGAATGGTTTCCGCCGCTATTCCATCCTTCCGGCTCACATCGCAGGCTATCGAAACTGATATCCAGCGTATCCTGGCTTCTGGGATTCAGTTGCATGATAACCATTCCATTGATGACACACGCTTTGATGTACTCAGGCAGGATTATGATGCCATTTTCCTGGCTGCCGGTGCACAAAAGTCGGTGAAACTGAAGATCGAAGGCGCGGAATCGATGGGGGTGCTCGATCCGCTGGAGTTTTTGTTTGATGTCAGGCAAAACCGTGCAACTCAACTGGGAAGCCACGTGGTCATCCTCGGCGGAGGAAACACAGCCATGGATGCCGCTCGCACTGCTTACCGCATGACAGGTCCCGAGGGCAGTGTGACGATCGTTTACCGCCGGACAATGAGAGAAATGCCGGCTGACCGTGGGGAGATCGAAGCAGTGCTTGAAGAGGGAGTAACTATTATTGAACTGGCAAATCCCTTACGGGTTCAATCGGTTGACGGAAGGGTCACTGGACTTGCCTGCACGCGCAACAATCTGGCCAATAAGGGTAAAGATGGAAGACCATCCCCGGTAGTCATCCCTGGATCAGAATTTATGATTTCATGCGATACTATAATCCCTGCCATTGGACAACAACTGGACATAGACTTTATTGACCCCGATGAACTGAAAACCATCCCGGGCAGTTATAAGACCCCGATACCCAAATTATACATCGGCGGTGATGCCTTACGCGGTGCCTCTACCGCCATCAATGCCATTGCTGACGGGAGAAAGGCCGCAGAGGCCATACTCGCTGATACCCTAAACCACCGTCCCCCGCATGCAGGGGGAGAGGTCGGGGGTGGGGTCATTTCTGACTCAGCCGGGAATGGGGCCTATCCCCTCATTTCCGGCTGCGGGCTCCTTCCTTCCAGGGCAGCGGAGAGCGATATATTTCCCCTTATGCATCGCAAAGCAATCAGGGAATATGGTTATCACCCGCAGGAGACTGAAGCGGACCGGCGACGGAATTTTGATATTGTGATTTCGTCATTAACGGCAGATGAGGCACGCAGGGAAGCTTCGCGATGTTTGCATTGCGATGAAATATGCAATGTGTGCGTTTCGGTTTGTCCAAACCTTGCCAACTTCGGATACCAAATTGAACCTGTATGCTACTCCCTTGAGAAGGCAGTTCTGAAAGAGGATGGCACTATAACTTTTATGCCGGATAAGATTTTCAGGGTTGATCAGCAATATCAGGTCCTGAATATCCGGGATATGTGCAATGAATGCGGCAATTGTACGACATTCTGCCCGAGCAGCGGTCGTCCGTTTGCCGATAAACCCGGACTCTGTCTCTCCGTAAAATCGCTGAATGAAAATGGCACGGGATTTTTTCTTACCCATAACCCGGAAAAACAGGTGTTAATTTACAAGGATAAGGAAGGGGTGAAAACCCTGAGCCTGGTTGACGGCAGCTATATCTACGAAACAGACCAGGTAAGGGCTGTTATTAACCGGGATGATTTCACCTTGCGTGATGTCAGGTTCCTGGTACCTTGTGCCAGGGAGTTCCACTTTGAATTTGCAGCGGAGATGAGCGTTATTCTCAAAGGAGCCATGCAGGTGCCGGTGTATGATGTCCAGTGAACGGTGAAAATTAAGAAGTGACGAATGAAAAACTAAAAATTAAAAATAATGATACCAATTACCAGGAATGTTGTTGATGAGAAAGTTTTGGAAAAGGCAATCGGCCATTACCGTGAAAAGGGCATTATCCTTCCTACCTTCGCGCAGATGCAAAACCCAGATTTGATTCCGGGGCGTATCAAGGATAAATTGAAAAACATTGGCCTGTGGGATCTCCATCCCCTGAACCTGTTCAGGATAACCTGGAAAAATGAGCCAAAGGCATCCGGGGGCTTGTTTGGAGCACCCAATTTCATTGTATTGCCCAGGTCGCTGACAGGGATCGACACCCCCATTATCGTGATGCTCGGCAAGTGGTTTCCGACCGGGGCACACAAGGTTGGTGCTGCTTATGGTTGCCTGGCCCCGCGAATCATCACCGGCGGCTTTGATCCAACCTATCATAAGGCAGTGTGGCCATCAACCGGGAATTACTGCCGGGGGGGTGCCTTCGATTCATACCTCATGGATGTCACGGCGGTGGCTATTCTTCCTGAGGAGATGAGCCGAGAGCGGTTTGCATGGCTCAGGGAGATCGGCGCCGAAGTGATTGCCACCCCGGGTTGCGAGTCGAATGTGAAGGAGATTTACGACAAATGCTGGGAAATAAAGCGTACCCGGAAGGATTGTATGATCTTCAACCAGTTTGAAGAGTTTGGGAATTCCTGCTGGCATTATGAAGTTACGGGGAATGCGATTGAGGAGGCTTACCGGATGGTTGCCGGGAAGGATGCTCACCTTGCAGCCTATATTTCAGCAACAGGGTCGGCCGGAACCATTGCAGCAGGCGATTACCTGCGTACAAAATTTCCGCATATGAAGGTGGTCGCATCGGAGGCGTTGCAATGCCCTACGCTGTTGCAGAACGGCTTCGGCGGCCACCGGATCGAGGGAATCGGCGATAAACATGTTCCCTGGATACATAATGTACGTAATACCGACGTGGTTACTGCCATCGATGATGAAGACTGCATGCGGCTGCTGCGCCTTTTCAATGAAAAAGAGGGACAGGAATACCTGGCTGCAAATGGTGTGGACAAGGAGCTGGTCTCTATGCTCGATACTATTGGAATTTCCGGTATCGGAAATATCCTGTCAGCCATCAAGACCGCAAAGCATTTCGAATTTACCGGCGAAGATGTGATGGTGACCATTGCGACCGATTCGGCAGAAATGTATGGTTCCCGACTGGAGGAACTCACTGCTGAACGTGGCTCCTATTCGCTGCTGCAGGCGGCGCGGGATCATGAGAAGTGCATGCTGGGAACTGCTCCTTCAACCATGAAGGAGCTCGGTTACAACGACCGGAAAGCCATCCATAACCTGAAATACTTTACCTGGATCGAACAGCAGGGAAAGGATGTGGAGGACCTCCGGCAGCTGTGGGACGATCGCCGCATCTGGCCTCAGATTTTCAGCCAGCCTGCTCGCTGGGATGAACTGATCAATGAATTCAATGAGCGGACCGGACTCCTGGTCTAACATGGGGCTTCAGCCCCATGACTTAGCAGCAGCTTAACACCGGGCTTCAGCCCCGTGACTGGAAAGCAGCATCAATAGAGTAAAAAACCATGCCAGTGAAGTATCATTTCGAGTGTGTCGACTGCCACCTAGAATATCCCGGGGATAAGGTCGTCTACCTGTGCCCGGTGTGCGAAGCCTTGAACAAACCCGGGCAGCCGCCCAGGGGGGTGTTGAAAACCGTTTATCCGTACGAACGGATCAAAGCGCTGGCCCCCCCCGGTTTGCTGTTTGACATGCTGGAGCGGGATCATTTCCTTCCGTTGCTGCCTATCGGGGGGATGAACTCATGGCCGTGGCTGCATATCGGGGAGACACCCTTGTACCAGGGGAACAAGTGGACAGGAGGACGAGTTAACCCGGGTACTGACGGAAGTTCAGAAGGGCAGAAGGGAGGGATGGTTGAGGTTGGTTCAGAAAACGATGATTTTGAGCTGTTTTTCAAGGATGATTCGCAAAATCCTACATTTTCATTCAAAGACCGTGCCTCGGCACTGGTATCTGCATGGGCCCGCGAAAATGGAATTTCAACCCTGGTCGCAGCCTCCACAGGCAATGCGGGATCATCCCTTGCAGGAATATGTGCTTCACAGGGGCAGCGCGCTATGATCGTGGTGCCTGCCGCAGCCCCCCTGGCCAAACTTACCCAAATCCTGATGTATGGTGCGGTCCTGGTGCCTGTGAAAGGCACTTATGACGATGCGTTTGAACTCAGCGTTCAGATTTCGAAAAAATATGGATTCTACAACCGAAATACGGCGTACAACCCTTTGACCATCGAGGGAAAGAAGACTGTCTCTTTTGAACTTTTCAGTCAGTTGAACCACCAGGTTCCCGACAGGATCTTTATCCCTGTTGGGGATGGAGTCATCTACTCCGGTGTCTGCAAAGGTTTTGAAGACCTGCTTAAGCTCGGGATCATAAGCCGGATGCCTGTTTTAGTGGCAGTACAGGCAGAAGGCAGCAGCAACCTCATCAACAACCTGCGCAGCAAAAAATTTGTCGCCAGACCTTCCAGGACCATTGCCGATTCCATTTCGGTGGATGTACCGCGATGTTTCCATCTGACAGCTGCCTGCATGAATGAATATCACGGGGAGTCGGTTTTGGTATCGGACCAGGAAATACTCAACGCTTCGTTGAAACTTTCGCGTGCTACCGGGTTATTCGCAGAACCTGCTGCCGTTGCTGCCTGTGCCGGCATGCTGAAATATCGCGGCCAGGGGTTGATTCCTGCCGGGTCAAAAAACGTGGTACTGCTCACTGGGAGCGGGCTGAAAGATTTGTCGGCAGTTCAATCTTCCATTCAAATCCCAAATCCCATGGAACCTGATCTGGATTCGGTGGAGACATACATTAAAAAACACTTTTCTATCTAATTGTAATATGATCACTTTTTACCTGAACCACCGGAAAATCGAATATGCAGGTGATGAAAACCGCACGTTGCTGCAATACCTGCGGGAGATAGCGGGGATAACCTCCGTGAAGGACGGCTGTTCGGGACAGGCCTCATGCGGCGCCTGCATGGTTGAAATCGACGGGAAGGCGCGATTGTCGTGCACCCGGAAAATGAAGTTCCTTGCAGGGGCCAGGGTCATCACCATGGAGGGTATCCCGGACGAGGTCCGCGAGGTGATCGCAAGGGCCTACGTGGAAAAAGGCGCCGTACAGTGCGGATTCTGCACCCCCGGGCTGATCATGCGAACCAAAGTCCTCTTTTCCGAAAACCCCTATCCCGACCGGGAACAGATCAAAAAAGCCATCGTTTTGAACCTTTGTCGGTGTACCGGCTATGTAAAAATCATTGATGCCATCGAAGCCGCATCGAAAAATCTTCACGAAACACCTAATCGGGAAAGTACACACCAAACAACCGCCACCGGCAATACGGCCGGTTTGCCGTCCGGAATAGGAAAATCCCTTGAAAAATATGAAGCTTACGAAACAGCCATCGGTAAGAGGCTGTTTGTTAATGATATGAAGGTCGAAGGCCTTTTGTTCAGCGCATTGAGATTCAGCGATCATCCCCGGGCCCGTGTCATTTCAATTGACACTTCGGCAGCCACGCAAACCGAGGGTGTGATCAGGGTATTCACTGCTTCCGATATTCCCGGTGAACGGTTTACGGGGCTCATCATCAGCGACTGGCCATTGATGATCTCACCGGGAGAAATAACAAGATATATCGGCGATGTTGTTGCAGGGGTTGTCGCCATTGATGAAGATACCGCCCGCAAGGCTGCACGACTGATCCGCGTGGAATACGAGGTGCTTGACCCTGTTTCAACTGCACAGCTGGCCCTGGCGCCCGGAGCGCCGCAGGTGCATCCGGGAAAGCCTAACCTTCTTGAAAAATGCATCGTCCGCAGGGCCGATCCTGCTGCACCGACCCTGGAGCAATCACCATTCCGGACCTCCGGGATTTATGAGACCCAGCGCATCGAGCATGCCTTCCTGGAAACTGAAGCAGCTTTGGCGCTTCCTGAAGGTTGTGGAATTCATCTTTACAGCCAGGGACAAGGCATTTATGTAGATCAGCGGCAGGTAGCCTCCCTGCTTGGAGTGGACGATGAGCATGTCAGGGTGACGCTCGTGCCATGCGGAGGAGGATTTGGCGGACGTGAGGACATGACCGTACAGGGGCATGTTGCTTTGTTTGCTTTTCTCATGAAACAACCTGTGAAATTGCATCTGTCAAGAGAAGAGTCGATCATGATGCATCCCAAACGGCACCCGGTGTGGATGGATATTGCGCTGGGTTGTGATAAAGACGGGATGCTGACCGCGCTTCGGTTGAGAGCCATCGGGGATACGGGCGCGTATGCTTCGGTTGGCGCCAAGGTGATGGAACGGGTGGCAGGCCATGCCAGTGGCGGATACCATCTTCCCTCGGTGGATATTGAATCGCTGACGGTTTATACCAACAACATTCCTTCCGGAGCCATGCGCGGATTTGGAGCCAACCAGGTTGCTTTTGCCCTTGAAGGCTGTATCGACGGGTTATGCTTACAGGGAGGATTCGACCGCTGGAAATTCCGGTACGACAATGCCCTGCATCCCGGGAAAATGACTGCCACAGGTCAGATCCTCGGTGAAGGAGTTGGTATCAGGGCCTGTCTGCTGGCGCTGAAAGAACACTTCTATGCGGCAAAATATGCCGGCCTTGCATGCGGAATCAAAAATTCGGGGGTGGGGAACGGGATGACAGATTTCTGTGATGTAAAGATCAGCGTCCTGGCTTCAGGACGAATTCTCATTGAGCATGGCTGGACCGAAATGGGGCAGGGGGTGCAAAACATGGCCATACAAACCCTGCACCAGGAGACCGGCATCGACCCCTCCCTGATCGATGTGGTGGTGGATACCAATGCAGGTTTGCCAACCGGCATGACCACCTCTTCACGGGCAACAGCCCTGCTTGGAAATGCCATCATCGATGCGGCTGTTGCCCTCCGGAACGACCTGGACCTGTTTGCCGCGGGTTGTCCTGGCTTGCAGGATAAAATGTTGCAGCAGGCCCTCCTTCATCTCACCGGGAACACTTATCCCGGGAAATACTACTGCGACTGGACCACCAAACCCGGCGCCGATGTGGAGAAGATCATCACACACTATTCTTACGGGTATGCTGCCCAGCTTGTCGTGCTGGATGAAACAGGAGAAATAGAAAAAGTATATGCAGCCCATGATGCCGGCAAAATCATGAATCCCATGCTTTTTGAAGGGCAGATACAGGGAGCCGTTCACATGGGACTTGGATATGCCCTTACCGAAGAGCTGCCAATGAAGGAGAGCCGGCTGGTAAGTGCGAAATTGTCGGATTGCGGGGTGCTGAATTCCATGCAAACCCCTGAAATCGTTGTGATTGGTGTCGAAGAAGCAGACCCGGTTGGCCCTTACGGAGCCAAAGGGATCGGCGAGATCGGGCTGGTTCCGACCGCAGCTGCAGTGGCCAATGCATTGTACCAATACGACGGAGTAAGGAGAAAACAGTTACCCATGAAAAGAAAAAAAGTATGATTTTACTGAAAAACGGCACCTGGATCGACTGGCAAACACTGGAATTTAAACAAACCGATATCCTTGTGGATGAGGGACCGGATGGCCTTGTGCGATTTACTTCCTGGAAAGATGACCTTCCCGGAGAAACCCGGACGATCGATTGCAGCGGCAAATTCATCACACGGTCCTTCGCCAATGGGCATCACCATGTCTATTCCGCACTGGCCCGGGGGATGCCTGCACCAAAAAAGAATCCTGAAAATTTCCGGGAGATCCTCCGGTATGTCTGGTGGAACCTTGACAGGGCACTTGACCTTGAGATGATCCGGTCGAGCGCGCTCGTAACCGCAATGGCCTGCGCTAAAAACGGCGTCACGTTCGTAATAGACCATCATGCTTCTCCCTTTGCGGTTGAAGGCAGCCTCGAAACGATCGCCCGGGCTTTCGATGAGGTTGGGGTCGGGCACTTGCTTTGTTATGAAATTTCTGACAGGGATGGCATTGACATTGCCGGAAAGGGATTGGCCGAAACGGCTGATTATTTTTCAAACAGGCCGGGCCTTGTTGGTTTGCACGCCTCCTTCACTGTTGGCAATGAAACCCTGAAAAAGGCGGTTCAGCTGGCGCTGCACACAAATTCGGGCATTCATGTTCATGTTGCCGAAGACATAACTGACGAGGAACATTGTGTGGAACAGTATCATCGGAGAGTTATCGAACGGTTGTTGGATGCGGGGGTTTTACAATTTCCAAAATCCATCCTGGCACACTGCCTTCATCTCGATGAACACGAAAGAGGCCTGGTTGGAGGCTCTCCGGCCTGGGTGGTCCAGAACATGGAGAGCAACATGAACAATTCCGTCGGATTTTTTAATTCAAATGGCCTTGGGCAAAGGATCATGCTCGGTACCGATGGCATGCACAGCGATATGCTGCGCAGCGCCAAGGCTGCTTTCTTTGCCGGGCATAATTATGATTCGATCGACTACGCCGGCACTTACCGGCGTTTTCGGAATGTTCACAGGTATCTTGAATCAAACCGGTTCAGTGGTGACGGGGAGAACAACCTGGTGGTTCTTGATTACGATTCGCCAACACCATTGACTTCTGCGAATTTCCACGGGCACTTTCTCTTCGGAATCGAATCTCGGCATGTAGTGCATGTGATCGCACAGGGCAGGCTTATCCTTGAGAACGGGAACCTGCTTTCTGTTGATGAAAAAGCAATTAACAAAGAATCCCTTATCCAGGCAAAAAGACTTTGGGCACTTCTCTGAACCAGCCTTGAATACATCATTTTTTTATGCCTTTTTCATGAACTCTTATCTTATCATCAACGGAACCATTGTCACTGCTGAAACAAGCCGTAGAGAGGACCTTGCAGTTGCAAACGGAACAATAACAGCTTGTGGAATTCTTGATCATGCCTTGTTCCCCGGATTCCGGATCATTGACGCCGCAGGGAAATATGTCATCCCGGGCGGTTTTGATCCGCATGTTCACCTGGCATTGCCCACCCCGGCCGGAAAGTCCTGTGATGATTTCAAATCAGGAAGCCATACAGCCCTTGCAGGGGGCACGACCTATTTTATGGATTTTGTCACCCCGCGGCGCGGGCAATCCCTCCTGGAAGCATTGCGGTTAAGAAGGAGAGAAGCCATCGAAAGCGTCACTGGTTGCGGGCTGCACATGGGCATCAGCGAATGGAATCCGGCCATAGCAGCTGAAATCGTTCCATGTATTGAGATTGAGGGTATCTGTTCGTTCAAAGCCTATCTCGCCTATCGTGAATCCATCGGAATCGGGTACCGGGAGTTGCATGAGCTGATGCAAATTGTAGGGCCGGCCGGTGGTTTGACGATGGTGCATTGCGAGGATGGGGAGATGATCAGCCGGCTGCAACATGATTTTTTAAGAGATGGAAAAACCAGGGCCTGCTATCATGCACTATCCCATCCGCCAGATGCTGAAATCCGCGCTATTGAAAAGGTGATAGAGTTATCTGCCAGGACAAATAGCCCGGTTTACATCGTTCACACTTCCACCGGGCCGGGCACCGATGCAATTGCCGCTGCCAGAAAGGATGGAATCAGGGTGTTCGCCGAAACATGCCCGCACTACCTTTTACTCGATAATTCAGTTTACAATGCCAGCCTTGATGACCTGGAGGTGATGCCTTACATCGTTTCTCCGCCGCTAAGGGGCAAGGAAGATCAAAAGCGGCTATGGGAAGGACTTTCGGAAGGAACCTTCGATGTGGTGGCTACCGACCATTGTCCGTTTAACCTTTATGGACAGAAAGACCGTGGAATTCAGGATTTTACAAAAATCCCCAATGGGGCTGGAAGCATCGGGAACCGGTTGACTTTGCTGTATACCTATGGTGTGCTTACCGATAAGATTTCGATGAACCAGTTTGTAAGCCTGGTGTCCACGCGCCCGGCGGAAATCTTCGGTCTGGGTCACCGGAAAGGGAAACTCCTTCCGGGTTTTGATGCCGATATTGTAATCTGGGACCCTTACAGCAAAGTAACCATTTCAGGAAAGAACCATCTGCAGAACTGCGATTCCGAAATTTACGAAGGTTTTCAAACCCGGGGAAATCCCGAAACCGTGATCCTCGATGGTAAAATCGTAAATCTGCAATCGTAAATCGTAAATTACCTGACCCTTCCTGTTCCCTTTTTTTCCAAATCCCCGAGCACTGCTGCCGGATTTTCAAAGCGGTTGGTGAGCATCATGGCGGCAATGATGTAGGGCTTAAATCCTGCCTGCTTGTAAAGCGGTACGCGGTAACGTTCAAAAACGGTGGCGGCCACTTCTCCCGCCTTGCATGATATGCCGGAGATATCGGCCGGAAGGCAATGCATGTACAATGCCTTCCCCTCTTTGGTATGCTTCATGTTTTCTTCCGTACACTCCCAGTCTTTATGCAGCGCATTGTTCGAAAGGCACTCCTTTTCCAGGCTTTTCAGGCCGTCATGATCGCTCATCCTGAGTAGTTCGGTTCGCCGTTGCATCACATGGAACGGGGCCCAGCTTTTGGGATAAACAATGTCGGCACCGGTAAAAGCTTCATCCATTGAGTTGACCACGCGAAAAGTACCGCCACTTTCTTTGGCCTGCTTTCCTGCAAGTTCAATTACCCCGGGGATGAGTCCATAGCCATCGGGGAAGGCAAGGTCAACCTGCATCCCAAGGCGGGTCATCAGCCCGATGATGCCCTGGGGTACCGAAAGGGGTTTGCCATAACTGGGCGAATAGGCCCAGGTCATGGCTATTTTTTTCCCTTTTAAATTTTCCAGGGAGCCAAATACGGTTTTAAGATGCAACAGATCAGCCATTGATTGCGTGGGATGGTCGATGTCGCATTGAAGGTTGATGATTCCCGGTCGCTGGGGCAGCACCCCGTCGGCATAAGCTTCATCAAGCGCTGCACCAACCTCGCGCATATAAGTGTTCCCTGCTCCCAGGAACATATCATCACGGATGCCGATGATGTCGCTCAGGAACGAGATCATTGCCGAAGTTTCACGCACTGTTTCACCATGGGCGATCTGCGATTTACCCTCGTCGAGATCCTGTACTGCCAGCCCCAGCAAATTGGCCGCCGAGGCAAAGGAAAACCGGGTGCGGGTGGAGTTATCCCGAAACTGGGAGATGGCCAGTCCAGAGTCGAAACAACGGGGGGAGATGTTCCCGTCGCGGAGTCGTTTTAGCTCTTCAGCAACAGTGAGTATCGTCTCCAGATCCTTTTGGCTCTTTTCCCATGTGAGCAGGAAGTCCTTTCCGAAAAGCCCGGAAGCGGCAGTGCCGGAATTTGTATTTGATTCAGAAGGGGTAGTATTCATAGATTTTTTTTATTCAGACAGATAATAGACGAGTGCGGCATAAAACGCAGAAGCAGTGACCAGGTCACTCACCGGCACTTTTTCGTTGGGAGCATGGGCGAGTACCTCGTTCCCGGGGCCGAAACCGATACAGGGAATCTTGTAGTAGCCGTTAATGGTGACACCATTGGTTGAGAAGGTCCATTTATCGGTAACGGGTTCTTTGTCGAAAAGCCCGGCAAAGGCTTCCTGGGCGCGGACCACCAGGTGATGATCCTCTTCGATTTTCCAGGTAGGATAGTATTTTTCCATGCCATAAGTGAGGCCGGTGTAGGCTTTCTCCTCGTATTGCAGCACTTCGACCACGGCATCCATCCCTTTCACGATTTCCTCAATTTCTGCCACAGCAGATTCTTTGGTCTCGCCCCAGGTGAGCCTGCGGTCAAGGTGAATGCGGGCGTAATCGGCAACCGCACATAACGACGGACTCCCGGAAACGAATTCCGACAGGGTTACGCTGCCTTTGCCCAGGAAATCATCGGAGGGGAGGCGTTCGTTCAGTTTTTCAATCTCCAGGCAGGCGCGTGAAGCCATGTAAATGGCATTCTTTCCGCGTTCGGGCGCCGATCCGTGGGAGGAGATACCCTTGAAGGTAACGGCAATCTCCATTCTTCCACGATGGCCCCGGTAGATGTTCAGGTTAGTAGGTTCCGTGATGACAACAAAATCGGGGATGATCTTTTCCTCCTCCACGATGTATTTCCAGCACAGCCCGTCACAATCTTCTTCCATGACGGTACCGGTGAAATAAATAGTGAGGTCGCGGTCAAATGCAAGTTCTTTCAGGATCCGGCCGGCAGTGACAAATGCAGCCGGCCCTCCTTTTTGATCTACAGTCCCGCGGCCGTATACGAAGCCATCGCTTATCTCCCCGGAAAAGGGGTCACGTGTCCAGTTGGCGAGATTGCCGGTGTCAACAGTGTCTATATGGCCGTCAAATGCCAGTATCTTGCTTCCTTTGCCAATCCTTCCAATCACGTTTCCAAGTCCGTCGGTACGGACTTCATCAAACCCGGCTTCTGTCATCTGGCGCTTCAACTCCCCGGCCATGGCATGCTCGCCGGTGCTGAGCGACTTTATTTTAACGAGTTTGGAGAGGTTTCCGGCGGTATAATCTTTGTATGATTCCGCAAGTGAATTGATTTTTAAGAGAAGGTCTTTCAAGGTTTAGCGCAATTTAGAGGTGTAAATTGCCGGTAAAGTTACGAATCTTCTTCTTAAATGTAGTTTTCATTCATCCGCCTCATACGCAAATTTCTCCGCGACTGGAAGCGTCCGATGCCTATTCCGATGATCAGGAAAATGGGCAACAGGAAGTTAAGGTACTTGTACATTGCTTTTTTACCATCGTCCATCTGGTCAATCGGGCGGGAGGTGACTTCCTTGGTACGGAGGTCGATCAGCCCGGTATCGTCCGACAACCAGTCGATGGAATTGACCAGGAGATTCAGGTTGTCGGGTGGAAGCTGCCGGGCCTGCTGTCCTTCGCCGTTGGCAGGAAAATCGCCGTCGGAGATGATGATCATCCGCGAGGTCATGCTGCCGGAGAGTTTACCGCTCACCAGTGCGCAAACTGTGAGTCCGGAACGCGGGAAATCCTGTTGCTGCCAGTTGCGGTTAATATTAAAGGTGAGGGGGGGATTTTCGGTTCCCGACTTTTCGGAAGTGGTTGCCAGCGGAGTAAAGCTGACATCCATGCCGGGAGATGTAAAATCGATCGAACTCGCGAACTGTAGCATCACTGAGCTTAGCCCCTTCGTGACAGGGTGGGGGGCGAATTTGGTGATCAGCGGCAGGTAGGGGAAACGCAGGCTTGATTGAAAGGTCATGGCTCCCTGTTGCTGGTTTACCATAACGCTGCCGCAGTTCTGGTCGATGATGAAGTTGGGATTGACCCTGACCCCTTTGCCTTCAAGCCACTTTTCCAGCCCGGTTCTTACTTCGCTCCCTGTGGATTTTTGCAGATCACCGTTCACACGGTTCATGGCGATGCAGATGTTTTTTCCTCCTGCCAGGAATTCGTCCAGTTTGGCCAGATCTGCTGGCGGGAAGGTATCATGTGGGTTAATGATGACCAGGGTCTTGAAGTCGGACAAATTGACGGAGATCACATCCAGGTTCACGGGTGTTGCATCATAAAGGACCGAGAGCGACTGCATCACCTGGATCAGCGAATTAGGGGAGGTTTCTCCGTGTCCCTGCAGGATTCCCACTTTCGGCTTGTTTTGCACCGTCATTTTCTTGATGCTGGTCGAGAGGCTGTATTCCATTGCCGACCCGGCCTGGATGTAGGGAATCACCTCCTTTTTGTCGCCATAATGAACCACAGCGCCCATGTAAGCTTTTTGCTGTTTTACCTGGTCTTTTTCCCTGACATTGATCAGCACCGGGCTGATCCCTTCCTGCATCGTTTTCTGTTCGGTTGCGTCGTCCTTGTTTGGGTTGACGAATTCAAACATCACCTTCCCTTTCGACCGGTTCGAATATTCGATGAGCTCTTCTTTGAAATCGCGGCGTAGCTGCGAGAATTGCTGCGGCAGTTCTTCGCTGATATAGGCGGTTACCGTTACGGGTTCCTTCAGGTTTCCGAGGATGTTCTTCGTGGCTTCGCTCAAGGTGTAACGTTTGTCGGCGGTGAAATCAAGACGGAGAAAGAAGCGGTCGCCCAGCAGGTTAATGAATATGATCACCCCTACGATCAGCAAAATGTATGTGTAAACCGAATTATTGCTCTTCATGGTTCTTTCCTGTTAAATGTTTTGACAAATTACCGGAATTAATTGGAAGCATGGCGCCTCGACAAAACCAGTTCAGTGCCAAGGAGTCCCGCAAAAATGATGGAGAGAAAATAGAGAATGTCTTTGGAATCGATTACCCCGCGGGCCATCGATTCATAATGCGTGGCGAGGCTCAGGTTGCCCAGCAGACTGGCGAACCATCCGCCTGAACTCATGCTCACGAGGCCAAAGATGAGATGAAAAAATATCCCGATGAAAAGGGCGGCCAGGAAAGCAACGATCTGGTTGCTGGTGATGCTGCTGGTAAAGAGCCCGATGCTGATGTAGGAGGCACTCATGAAAAGCAATCCCAGGTAGCCCATCAGCACTGCGCTGTGGTCGACCTTTCCGATGTTGGCAACGGTGAAGTAATAGGGCAGGGTAAGCGCCAGCGTGATGCAGATGAGCAGGAGGGCTGCCATGAACTTGCCGGCGATGATCTGCCAGTCGCTGACCGGTTTGGTCATCAGCAGCTCGATGGTTCCCGATTTCTGCTCCTCGGCCAGCAATCCCATGGTGATGGCCGGGATGAAGAAAAAGAGGGTCCAGAAGGAGATGCCGAAAAAAGATTGCAGGCTGGCCTGTCCCACCAGGAAGATGTCGCTGCCGAAGATCCAGGTAAAAAATCCGCTGAATCCGAGGAACAGCACGATCATGACATAGGCCATCAGGGAGTCGAAGAATGACCGCAGTTCTCTCTTGGTGATGATCCAGATCTTGTTCATAGGTTTTGATTTTTCAAATTTACAGTTGAATTATTGACATAAGTTCCCCCGCTCCCTGCGAAGAAGATGTTGGGGGGTAAAGTATGGTGTTCAGTTGGTAATGGTGAGGTCGCGGAAAACCTCTTCGAGCTTGCGCTCCACGGGCGTCATTTCGGTGAGTGACCATCCTTTTTCGACACACAGCCTGAAAATGGCCTTGCGTGAATTCATGGCCGCTTTGCTCTGTACTTCGAATGCCATGGTGTAGTGTGGCAGGAGGTCAACGAGTTCGACACTCTCCAGCGCTTGCAGGCTGCGGTAGATCTCTTCGTGGTTGCCATCCTCGATGGTTACCTTGACAATCTCCTTGTCCTGGGCCTGCTTGCGCAGGGAGGATGCCGTTCCGTCAGCCACCAGCTGTCCCTTGTTGATGATCAGGATGCGGTCGCAGGTGGCCTCCACCTCGGCGAGAATGTGAGAACTGAGGATTACTGTTTTTTCCCGGCCGATCTTTTTGATCAATTCCCTGATTTCGACAATCTGGTTGGGATCGAGCCCGGAAGTGGGTTCATCGAGGATGAGCACCTCGGGGTCGTGGATGAGCGCCTGTGCAAGGCCGACCCGCTGCTGGTAGCCCTTTGAAAGCTCGTTGATCTTCTTGTACTTTTCTCCCCTGAGGCCGCACACGTTGACCATTTCAAAAATACGGTCGCGGATTTTGGATTTGGGAACGTTTTGAATCTCGGCTACGAACTGCAGGTAATCGATTACCGGCATCTCCTTGTAAAGCGGGTTGGTTTCGGGGAGATACCCGATATGTCTTTTCACTGCTTCAGGATTTGACTGCACCGACAGGCCTCCAACCTTGACATCTCCGTCATTGGGGGCCATGAAGCAGGTGATGATCTTCATCGTGGTTGTTTTCCCCGCGCCATTTGGTCCGAGGAACCCGACAATTTCACCGGTATTCACCTTGAACGAGATGCTGTCTACGGCTTTCTGGAAGCCATAACTCTTGGAAAGATTTTCAACACTTACTTCCATAAGTATTTCAAATTAAACGGATGATGAATGGATAAAACCGGGGGCAAAATTAAAAAAAAATGAAAAAATAAAAATTCATTTTTGATGAGTTTTTTTCAGGTCATGCAACGTTTATGTAAAATGCCCTGTCAACAGCTCATCTCCCCGGCATTTTTCTTTGCAGATAAAAGGTTGTAAGCACCTTTTATGACTACAATCGCCGTTTTTATTTCCAGGCCATCGGGTAGGATAATTTCAGTATAACCACCGTCGGTCAAACCTTTGCGGATCTGGACCATGCGGTATTCCATGAACTGCCTGCCGTTTTCATCCTTGTTTGCTGAGAAAATGAAAATGTAGTCCTTGTCATCAAAATTGACAATGGCTTCCGAAGGCAAGGAGGCAACCTGGCTCGCAGAGGCCTCGACGATAGCATTCACGTACATTCCGGGGAGCAGGTTTTTACATTTGCCTGAAACAGTTGCATAAACTTTATAGGTTTTATCGGCATTTACCGATTTACCGGTCTGGTATATCACTGCGTCGTGTTGTTCGGTTTCGTTGTTGATAAAAAAGCGGATTTGCTGCCCGACAGCCACTTTGTCTGCATCTTTTTCAAACAGGGTGAGTTCCAGATAAAGTTTATCGCTGTTTACAATTTCAAAAAGCACATCGGTTGGCGCAACGTATTTTCCTATATTGATGTTGACCGATTTAACAAATCCAGAGATTGGAGAAACTACCGAAACCGATCTGCTGATATCATCTTCATGCAGATTGGCCGGGTTTATACCGATCATGGCCAGTTTCTGTTCCAATGCCTTCACCTGGGCTTTCAAACTCCTGTAATCCGCTGTGACCTTTTGCAGGTTCTGCTGTGAATACACATCCTCCTTGTATAATTCAGCATGTCTTTTGTATTCGGCTTCGGCAAATTCGAGTTGGCTCTTTGCTTCAAGAAACTTTTGCTGAATATCTACAAAGTCCTGGTTTTCAAGAATTGCCAGTGTCTGCCCCCGGGTAACCGCATTGCCCGGCATCAACTGGGCACTTTTAACAAAGCCACCGAAAGGCATACAAACCGTGGCCAGGTTTTCAGGTGCAACTCCAACGGAGCCGTTAACCTTAAGGTTGCCACTGAGGGAACGCATTTGAATGGCACCTGTTTCAATGTTGGCTAGCTTGACCTGGTCGGCCCTCAGCTCAACAATGTCGGGAGGGAGAACCTCTGTTGCCTTAACTTCCGGGGCGGATTTTTTACCTCCGTTACAGGAGATTAAAATACTGATAATTAGTGGTATAACAATTGTTAAAAAAGATTTGACTATGTTCATGATGATGGTGTTTTAAAAGAGTTTACCGGTTAAAAATTCAATGTTGATAATGGTTTGGTTGAAGTTGTTGAGTGCCTCGAGATAGTTTTGTTTTATATCCAGCGCTCTTTTGAGTGATATGATATATTCAAGATAGTCGAGGGCGCCCGCTTTGTAGCTCCGCGTAGACTGGTCAATGATAATGCCGGCCTCAGGAACAGCCTCTTGTTCATAATAGTCAACGCTGGCTGCGTATTTGACATATTCATCCAGCAGTGATTGATAATTGCTTTTCACGGAACTCGTGCAATAGTCTGCGTTTGCCCGCGAAATATCTTCCTGTATTTTCGCTGCTTTGGATTTTGCAATTGCCGGACCGGCCCACACCGGTATGGCAATTCCGGCCTGGATCCCGGTAAACCGATACGTTTTGTCAAAGGTCCGTGTCGCACCATCAACCTCCTGGGTACCAAGCATGGTCTGGCTGAAATAGCCGATGGTCAGATCGGGCATCATCCGGCTGCGTTCAAGGCGGGTGGCTATTCGTGCTACCTCCTTTTGTTCACCAATGTAACCTAGTGACGGGTTTGAAACCAATACCGTACTATCGTCCTGTCGGATGAAATCAAGCCGGCGCAAAACAGTGTCAGATGGCCTGACCGTCACCCCGGTGTTCATCAGGGTTTGCAACTTCCGGTTTTGAATGGCTTCATCAGCCATTACCTGCCGCAATTGATTTTTTATTTCAAAACACTGGGTACGGGCTGTGATCATTTCCAGACGGTTTGTTTCCCCTGTCCTGGCCCGGAGTTCAGCCGCCCGTAAAAAACCGGAATAGAGACTGTCCTGGTAAACCAGCAGGTTGTATCTCGAATAAAGGTATGCCAGTTGCCAGTAAACCTGTTTGACCTGTGTAGCAACTTCAAGCCTGGCCATCTTTATCTGCCACCCTGCACTTCTTATATTGGCATTCGCCAGTTTGTTTTGGTTGATATAAACGGATGGAAAAGAAAAAGCCTGGGTAATTGTGAAGATGTTGTCGTTCCGGTAAGAGTTTATCTGTCCGTACTGTCCTTCAATAACCGTTTTGGGAATATCCCAGGAGGCACTCTTCAGCGCCCGCTGCACGGCTGAGGCATCAGTTGCCGAGCGAATGGAAAGATTGCTGTCCAGTGCTGTCTTTATAGCCGTTTGCAGACTGACCTTCTTCTGGTTCTGCGCAGTAGTTGTAAGTGTGAGCGAAGAAAGGATGAGCAGAAACAGCATTGCAGAAGTGCTTTTCAACTTTCTGCGAAATAATGGCAATCGAAGGAATCCGGTGGAAAAAATTACGTAAAATACAGGCAGTACAAGCAGCGTTAGCAGTGTGGCGCTCACCAGCCCCCCGATGACAACCGTTGCGAGTGGTTTTTGGACCTCAGCTCCTGCCGAGGTTGATAAGGCCATAGGAAGAAACCCGAGTGAAGCAACTGTGGCGGTCATGATCACCGGGCGCAAACGGCTGCGCAGCCCTTTCATTACCCGTTGTGTGATATCGGAGATCCCCTCCTTTTCGAGGCGGTTGAATTCGGCAATCAGTACGATCCCATTGAGAACTGCCACCCCGAACAGCGCTATAAAACCGATACCTGCCGAAATGGAAAAATTCATGTTGCGAAGCCAAAGTGCAAATATGCCACCAATGGCAGACATGGGGACTGCCGTGAAAATGATCAGAGTTTGTGTGACCGAATGGAATGCGAAATAGAGCAGAACGAAAATCAGCAGCAAGGCCACCGGCACTGCGATGATGAGCCTGTTTTTGGCAGATTCCAGGTTTTTAAACTGGCCGCCATATGAGAGAAAGTATCCTGTTGGGAGTTTGACTTGCCGATCGACCTTTGCCGAAACCTCCCTGATTACTCCTTCCGTGTCGCGGTTACGTACATTGAAACCTATGGTGATGCGTCGTTTGGTGTTTTCTCTTGAAACCTGGGCCGGACCTGAACGGATCGAAATATCAGCAACCTGGTCAAATGGAACCTGCGATCCGTTTGGCAGGGTCACCGTCAGGTTTTTAACGTCATCCAGGCTCTGCCGGTAATCTTTATCAAGACGAACCACCAATCCGAAACGTTTTTCCGCATCATAAACCACCCCTGCCTGGCTGCCGGCAAAAGCAGCGCGCAGGAGGCGGTTAACTTCGGCCACTGAAAGTCCGTATTGTGCCAAACGATCACGGTTGTAATCCACCTGCACC
>CAIKNA010000208.1 GCA_903828645.1 uncultured Bacteroidales bacterium | reverse complement strand
TTTCGTCATGGCCGACCGGCTGCGTTTCCGGCAGGTCCTGCTTAATTTGATCCACAATGCGGTAAAATACAACCGGAAGGGTGGATCGGTGATTCTTAAAACTGAATTAATGCCGGTGGAACCCGGCGGAATTCCCCTGGTACGGATCTCTGTCACCGATACAGGGTTGGGGATCAAACCTGATGACCTGGGGAGACTTTTCCTGCCTTTTGAACGGATAGGTGCCGAAAAAACAGGAACGGAAGGCACAGGGCTCGGACTGATGCTGGTTAAAGAACTGATGGAGGCCATGGGTGGAGTGATAGGAGTGACGAGCCGGTTTGGAGAAGGCAGTACCTTTTGGATTGAACTGCCGTATGTCAAAGACCAGAAAATTGAAACGGAGGGAACGGTAAATTCCGCTAAAACGGGAACCGGGACCATGGATAAAACCGGGACCATTTTATACATTGAAGACAACATTCCGAACGCTGAACTGGTCGAAGACATCATCACGAATCATCGCCCGGCAATCCGGCTGATCACCTCTATGTTTGGAAAATCTGCCGTTAAATTTGCAACCGAATGCAGACCGGATTTAATACTTCTCGATCTCGATCTTCCCGACATGCACGGCAGCGAGGTCATGAACAACCTGCAGGCCGATGCGTTCACCCAATCCATCCCGGTGATCATCATCAGTGCAGATGCCACGCCAGGGAAAATTGCCCGTCTGAAAAATGCAGGTGCGCAGGATTATCTGCCCAAACCAATTGACATCAGGGCATTTTTAATGGTGGTGGATGAATGGATTGACAGAAGCAGTTAGGGGAATAAAGAAACAACCAGTAAGCGTCAAATCATATTGCAGGGATGAAATCGGTCAAGATCAGAAATGTTTTTTTTCTTTTCAAATCTCCTTCGAAAAACGGTTGGAGTGCGACGATCATTTTAATGGTCTGCCTTGTGCTGACTTTTGCAGCAGCCTTTTTCACCGCCCGTGAGGATGCCGTGACTGAGCAAAATGAATTTTCGCTGGTATGCAATGATCTCAAGAATAAAATTTCCAGCAGGCTTCATGCACATGCACAGCTTCTGCGGGCTGGTTCAGCCTTTTTTGCCGCATCGGATACCATCACCCGGAAAAACTGGAAAGCTTTCTGCGAGTTTACGAAAATCGACAAGAACCTGCCGGGTGTCCAGGGGATTGGCTTTTCGATGATCATACAGCGTAAACAATTGAAGCAGCATATTGAACGCATTCGCAGGGAAGGCTTCACCGATTATACTGTAAAACCACCCGGGGAGAGAGCCGTTTATTCTTCGATCATATATCTTGAACCCTTTTCAGGGCGAAACCTCCGTGCTTTCGGGTATGATATGTTTTCAGAACCGACACGGAGAAAAGCAATGGAAATTTCGCGGGACTCCGATGTTGCAATGCTTTCGGGAAAAGTGATACTGGTTCAGGAAACCAGTGAAGACGTGCAAACAGGTTCGCTGATGTATGTTCCGGTGTACCGGAATGACCGGCCCGCCAACACCGTTGAACAACGGCGGGCTGCCATCAGGGGATGGATCTATTCCCCATACCGCATGAACGACCTGATGCGTGGCGTCCTCGGCCGCTGGGATCTTATCCATCACGACAGAATTCATTTACAGGTATATGACAACACCATGTCTGCAGGATCAATACTATATGACAGCCAGGGAAAAGACACACTGCCCCATACAGATTTGCCATCTCCAAGAGTTCTCCTGCCGGTCGATTTTAACGGGAAAAGATGGATTCTTTTATTTACGGGGTCAGAGAAACAATCCGGTATGAATGTCAAAGTTCTCATCATCCTGATCGGGGGCATCCTGGTCAGTTTGCTGCTGGCAGCCCTGTATTTGTCCCTGCGGAACACCCAGGGGCGGGCACAACACATTGCCGGCCACCTGACATCGGAACTTCAAAAAAGCGAAGAGCGTTTTAAAATGTTACTGAACTCCACTGCAGAGGGTATTTACGGAATCGGTCTTGAAGGCCAGTGCACCTTCTCCAATACAGCCTGTCACCAGATATTGGGATATGACAATGCCGGCATGTTACTGGGAAAAAACATGCACAGCCTCATCCATCACTCCAGGGACGACGGCAGCAGTATCGATGAAAAAAATTGCCTGATTTATAAATCGTTCAGACGGGGAGAAAGGGTGCATGTGGATTTTGAAGTTTTCTGGCGTGCCGATGGCACCTGTTTCCCGGTTGAATATTGGTCGGACCCTGTTTTTAGCAAAGGAAAAATAGCCGGGTCGGTAATAACTTTTTTTGACATCACAGAGCGCCGGCAATCTGAAGAAAAGATCAGGGAGGCAAGATACGAAGCAGAACGGGCAAACCTTGCCAAGAGCAAATTTCTTTCGCGGATGAGTCATGAACTTCGCACTCCACTGAATTCGATCCTTGGCTTTGCCCAGTTGATGGAGATGAGTGAAATCAGCCAGTCAAACAGAAAATGGGTCGGTCATATTTTGAACAGCGGCAGGCATCTTCTCAACCTGATAAATGAAGTGCTCGACATTGCGGGAATTGAATCAGGCCGGGTGAAACTTTCGGCCGAACCGGTTCAATTGAACCGGGCAATCATGAACGTGCTGGAAATGGCTCATCCATTGGCGATCAGGGGCAACCAGACGATTGAACTGCTTGATTCGCCTGCCAGCAGGTTGTTCGTAAAAGCCGATCACCTTCGTTTACAGCAGGTGCTCCTTAATTTGATCAGCAATGCAGTCAAGTACAACCGCGAAGGCGGCACCGTGATTGTCAGAGCCGAATTGAGGGAACCAGATCTCCCTGGCCTTGCCATGGTGAGGGTTTCAATCAGCGACACCGGAGCAGGGATAGAGCAGGAGGATATTGGAAAACTGTTCCTTCCGTTCGAACGGATCGGGGCGGAAAAAACCGATGCCGAAGGCACCGGGCTCGGACTCGCGCTGGTCAAAGAACTGATGATTGCCATGGGCGGCTTTACCGGTGTTGAAAGTGTGCCCGGAAAAGGAAGTACTTTCTGGATCGAATTGCCGCAGACTGACGGTGACGAAACCATTCCAAAATATCAAGACCATGATCGATTCGACGTTTAAAAATGCCGCCATCCTGATTGTGGATGACAATATCCCCAATATTGATATCCTTGTGGGGTTGCTCACGGTTAAAGGATTTACAAATCTTGAAACCCTGACCGACCCCCGCCTGGTTGCCGATGCGTTCAAATCTTTCAACCCCGATTTAATCTTACTCGATTTAATGATGCCTTACCTCAACGGGTACGAGGTGATGGCGCAACTGAAAGGACTGATCCCGTCAAGCAGCTATCTGCCAATCCTGGTCCTGACTGCCGACATATCAGCCGAAGCCAGGCAACGGGCTTTGTTTGACGGTGCAAAGGATTTTCTTGCCAAACCATTTGACCTCGTTGAAGTTGTTTTGCGCATCGAAAACCTGCTTTTTGCCCGATACCTGCATCAGCAGTTGCAAAACCAGAATCAGGTTTTGGAAGAAAAAGTCTTGGCGCGGACCCTGGATCTTGAAAGAATCAATGTTGATCTGGTCGCAGCCAAGAAAAAAACCGAAGAGAGCGAAAGGAAATTGCATATACTGAATGCAGATCTCGAACATCGTGTCGCCGAACGTACTTCACAACTCAAAATGGCCAACAAGGAACTGGAGGCTTTTTCCTACTCCGTTTCACACGATTTAAAAGCCCCGCTGAGGCACATCAGCGGTTTTATCGACCTGCTGACAGACCTGAAGACAACCCGGAGGACGGAAGAGGAGCTTCGCTATCTTAAAGTCATCTCCAACGGGGCTTCGGAGATGGGGAAACTGATCGATGCATTGCTCGGTTTTTCAAGACTGAAACGCCAGGAGTTGCGAAAAACGACCATCAGCATGTCGTCCATGGTCAGTAAGGTCCTCGATTTCTTTGAACCGGAAACAAGGAACAGGAAAATTGTCTTCAATATCGGGGAAATTCCGGATTGTGAAGGCGATGAGCAACTTTTGAAACAGGTATGGATCAATCTGGTTTCTAATGCGGTCAAGTATACAGGCAAGAAAGAGGAAGCCATTATTGAAATCGGCAGTGCAGTCAGCGACTACGAAATAACTTACTTTATCAAAGACAACGGAGCCGGTTTTAATATGCAACATGCCGGAAAATTGTTCGGTGTTTTCAACCGCCTGCACAAAAACGGCGAATTCGAAGGCATCGGGATCGGACTTGCCAACGTGAACAGCATCATTGTTCGCCATGGAGGCCATTGCACGGCAATGGGTGAAGCGGAGAAGGGAGCGACTTTCAGTTTCAGCCTGCCTTTTGCGTTTTAGTAGGAATGCCCTCCCTCCTCCATCTCCGCGGCATCGATTTTTTTGCTGTTGATCGCTTTCCAGGCATACCAGATATAGGCAACCACAAACGGAACAAGCAGTGAAACGTAGCTCATGGCTGCAAGCGTGTAATGGCTGGATGAACTGTTGTGGATGGTCAGCGAACATTGTATGTCGAACGAAGATGGATAATAGGCGGTGTTGTTGAACCCCGCCAGGCAGAAGATGGCAAAAACCGTGAGGATCGTTCCCGCTCCCGCATACCAGATACCGGATGCAGCATATTTAGAGGAATCAACCAGAGGCAGGGCCACTCCCAGGAGTACAAACACCACCCCGGATGAGAAGAACATCAACACAATCGGCATATGGATGAGGTTGTGAAAGTATTTGTATGATTCACCCAAAACAAACCCGTTTTGCGGGCGGATGGCGTATCCCGGCATGGTGAACAGGGCGCCACAAAAAGCAAGGAAGAATACCAGGAATGGGATACCATTCACCAGCAACTGTTTTTTTGAACGGGCCAGGATGTTTTCATCGTCGATGGTATTCATGAAATAGAGAGTGCCGAGTACCCTGGTCAGGAAAAACACAGCAAGCCCAAGTGCCACATTGCGCCAGTCTAAAACTGCTTCAAGCCCGTGTGCCGGATGCTGCCACCGCGAAATCGCCGGGTCGGGGAGGTTGGTCAGGGCCGATTTATTTACCAGGAAGGCCGATCCGGTGAAAAATGTAGCTACCGCTGTGCCGATCAGCACTGTACCCAGCAAACCATTGATGATCAGAAACCATTCATAGGTTTTATGCCCGAGTAAATTATTCGGTTTGCTCCGGAATTCGTAAGCGACCGCCTGGATGATGAACGGGAACAGGATGGCCATCCACACCCAGTAGGCGCCCCCGAAACTGGTCGAGTAGAAGAGGGGAAAAGAGGCGAAAAAAGCCCCGCCAAAAGTGACCAGGGTTGTAAAGGTGAACTCCCATTTGCGACCCAGTGCATTGACCAGCATTTTACGTTCCGGTTCGGTTTTCCCGATGGTATAGATCAGTGTCTGCCCCCCCTGCACGAACATCAGGAAAATAAGAAGGCTCCCGAGAATCGAAATGATGATCCACCAATAGGCCTGCAGCGTTTCAATCGACATTGTTTCAAACATCACTTAGTTCCTCCCTCTTTAGGCCCGAGTTTGATTTGCTTCATCATGATCATCAGCTCGGCTGCCAGCAAAACGGTGAACAGGGCTGCAAAAAGCCAGAAGGTGATGATGACCGAAGTGGCATCGATTTTTGATACAGCTGCCATCACCGGCATCAGGTCCTGGATAACCCACGGCTGGCGTCCGGCTTCAGCAACCACCCACCCTGCCTCGGAGGCCAGGTATACGAAAGGAATGGTCCAGATGGATATCCGCAACAGCCACCGCTGGGTTTCAAGTTTGTCCTTGCTGACAAGGTAAAGTATTACCGTGAAAAGCATGATAAAGTAAATTCCCAGGTATACCATCAGGTGAAAACTGTAAAAGGTTAGCGGAACGTTGGGGATGACACTTTGCGGGGAGTTGAGGTAAGCGTACCCGAACCATGGAAAGTTCAGTTTAAGTTCCCGCAGGGCAAGGTTGCTTGTGTTGCTGTCGCCGGCGGTTTTTGCAAGGCGGTACGATGCCAGGGCGGCAACGGCTTTTTTTCCGCGGCTGATCTTCTCTTCAACCGACAGCGTCCGTTCCTTTTCCACGGGATTTACAGGATCGAAACCGGGTTTGTATCCTCCTTTTACAATGTCGTCAATTCCCGGCACAAATGCATCGGGATTGCGGTATCCCAGGAATGAAAGCAGTTTTGGAAACTCAACTTTGAGCAGGAAGGCATCTTTGCCATCACCGGGGTTTTTGGAAGGGTTCAGAATACCTATGGCAACCAGCCCGGCTCCCTGTTTACCCTGGTACAATCCTTCCATAGCGGCCAGCTTCATGGGTTGTTTTTGTGAAACCTGGTAGGCAGAACCATCTCCCGTGAACGCCAGGAACAGGGAGGTGACAAGTCCGAAAATACCGGCTATAAGGATGCTTCGTTTGGCGAGCAGGATATGCCGCTGTTTGAGCAGGAACCATGCACTGATGCCCACCACAAAGACCGATGCTGTTACGTATCCAGATGATACGGTATGGAGGAATTTGTTCATAGCCACAGGGGAGAACAGTACCGCCCAGAAATTCATCATCTCGTTGCGGGCACTATCCGGGTTGAATTGCATCCCCACCGGGTACTGCATCCATGCGTTGGCCACCAGGATCCACAATGCGGAAAGGTTAGCCCCGATTGCCGTGAGCCATGAAGAAGCGAGATGAAACTCCTTGCTGACCTTGTTCCACCCGAAAAACATGACGGCGATGAAGGTCGATTCCAGGAAAAATGCCATGATCCCTTCGATGGCGAGCGGCGCCCCGAAAATGTCGCCGACAAACCATGAGTAGTTCGACCAGTTGGTGCCAAACTGGAACTCCAGGATGATGCCGGTCGCCACTCCGATGGCAAAGTTGATTCCAAACAGGGTCATCCAGAATTTAGTGATCTGTTTCCATTCCGGGTTGCCCGTTTTGACATAAACCGACTCCATGATGGCGACAATAAATGCCAGTCCAAGGGTGAGCGGAACAAAAATCCAGTGGTATATCGAAGTTAGTGCAAATTGGGCTCTTGACCAGTCAATCAGCGAAAGGTCTACATGTTCAACCATGTTTCTACCGTTTTTATGGCAGGCAAATATACCAAATTCTAAGGTGTCAGGTCAGGTTGAATAGAGCTAAAATGACGGCTGTACTGACAGCCATCATGCGCGTGGATGAGGTAGGAAATTGAAATTAAAATTTTGTTAATCAATAACCTGTATGTAATATGTTTTTGACTGTATAGGTTCAACATCAGTTTCCCAGCTTCTGCTCTGCCGGAAAAATAATTTGGAGGTACCCATGCGAATGGCTTTGATGGTGAAAATCTCCTCCACGGAGGCGCCAAGGGGCATTTTACGCATCTCCTGGCTGTTTACGCTCTTTTCAACAGAGATAACACCAACATTCCCTATTTCAAAATGCCAGGAATAACCTGCGGTTGCCAGGCTTGTAAAAGAAACTGCAGTTCTTTCACCCTGCCGTAAATTAATGGTTTCTACCATATTTGGTTGTAAAATTCCGGCTTGAAAAAGGTTCAAGCCGGAATTTGCTGCATTTTTTAATTAACTAAAAGGCCAAAGAAGATGTTGATGGGATTTGGCCAGCTGACCTCCGCCCAGATATTGACCCCGCCTTCCCTCGGTGCGATGTTGTAAATTGCAAACCTCGCTGCCCCGATAAAACGGCTCCCGGCAGGATTGCTTGTATTGGAATATTCACTGAGGCTTACGAGAACAGTAGAACCCGCATGGATTGTCGGGCAGTTGATGTTCAGATGGATCACCCCGCATCCCCTCCAGGTGGCGGACCAGCCTGTATCAAGACCCAGGGGCGCGCCCACAGCTGAAGATTTTTTTGTTTCAATGATATATTGTTTGGCATCAACGGTTGCCTGGTGACCGGTTAATGGCATGTTACTGCCTTCGTTATTTTTATCCATTGTATAAATATTTAAGTTGTTAATTTAAAAATATTCATTCATAATGATTGGTGATAACCTGCTCATCAGGAGCGAACCGCCAGGTCGATGCATACATTGATTGGACTGGACCAATTGATCTCCGCCCAGATATGCACGCCGCCTTCATAAGGCGAAATGTTGCAAATTCCCATTCTTGCCGAACCGATAAACCTGGTTTGCCTGGGGTTGCTGGTATACTCGCTTATGGCGGCATAGACAGCAGACCCGGCATGAATGTTTGAATTTGTGATGTTCAGGTTCACGGTCCCGCATCCCCGCCAGGTATAATAGGTGGAGAACAACCCGCTGTTTCTGGGGTATACAAGACCTGCAAATTGGCCGTCCTGTGTGTCAATGTTTGTACCTCCCGGAATGGCGATGCCATTTTTCATGATCGATCCGGGCAGCCAGTAACACATGATCGAATTGGGATCGGCTTGTGCAGTTGCAATCAGCGATGATTGATCCAGGGGGGTAAGTACCTGTGCGATCACCTTGTCCCGCGACCAGCCCTGGGAAGCCATGAAATAGGCAATGGCTTTCTCATAGTCGATAGCATTGACAATTTCACTGCGCATGTGTTCGTGGGGAAACCCGAGTGTGTGGCCTGTTTCATGACGTATTACCCGGTAGAATTCAGAATCGGCTGTGGTCATCGAAAAACTGTCCAGGTTCATGGTCGCCTGGTTTGCAGGGATGTTGAGAATATCCGTACCGAGGTAAGACCAATAGCCGCCTCCGGCACCCCTGTTTATACGGACCTGCGGATTGACCGATGATTCGACAAAACGGACATTTGCGTAAGCGCCCCAGGCATTCATGTGCGACAGGATGCGTGTCCGGAGCGCTGCAGGTGGATTATCTAGAAACCCGACGGTCAGTTGTACTCCGCCGCTTCCCCAATACTTGGTGGTGACCACCGCAAGGTGTTCAGGCTGAAGAACAGCATCCGGCATGGCCAGTTTAAGGAGGTGAAGGGCCGGGGCATTGTTTGGATTGATCTCAATCGCTTTTGCAGCTGCAGCCACCCATTGCTCCTTTGGCAGCTGTTTGATGCAACAACCGATGAATCCGTGATCGTGATCTTCTGGTTTTTTCAGTTGATTTGCCATTTTTTTCATCTTTAAGGTTATATTATTCGTTTAATTATTTCAGAAAGCAAATTGTACCATATACGCAAATAGAAGAATATGGCATGGAATAAGCTTACTTTTTCTTAACAGCCACCCCTTGTTCAACCATCCTGATGGTCCAGAAATCATCGCAACGGGCCGTGTCGGTGATATAGGCATAAGGCATGTAGAAATATCCCTTGTCGCCCCATGAAGGTCCCCAGCTGTTCCTGACAATAAACATGTGTTTGGCATCATCATAGCCCACAGCCATGACACAGTGACCGCCAAGCATTTGTTCGGTGGGTTTTGGCATCGGCATGATCCCGTTTTTGCCAATGCTCCTGAAGCTTTCATAAACCGAGAAACCAAATACGATCGGGAAACCTGAAGAAAGGCAGGACTGCAGTTGGTTCAGGCTTCCGTTGTTCACTCTCATATAGCTAAGCACCTGGTTTGTCATTGCTTTGCTATAGCACAGTGCCGGTGGTTTTTGGGTGAATTTTACAGTGTCATAGGGCCAGTTTTTTTCCGCACACACTCCCTGCTTATTCATGGTCTTGATGCCGTCGCGAATGTATGCACCGCTGTCGGAATTCACGGTATTCATCAGCACCCTTTCGTTGTAATAAATAAATAAGCGGGAGGGAACCCAATCGGGGATGGCTTGTTTTATTTGTTCAAACTGAAAGGCTGCACCCAGGCCGTTTGCAGTACAACTGCCCAATTGCCCCTGATCGTAAACCGGAGGACATTTGCTTCTCAAATCAACTTTTGAAGCTAATTTTTTCATTACCGAAAGGGTGGCAGAGTAGATTAAATCCCTGGCATCAGGCAGGTCGGGCACCCAGCCAAAATTGTACTCCGGTGTTGCGGTTTTTTCTTTTTTCATTTGCTTATGATTTAGTGGTTGGTGTTTTGCTTACTCTATTAACGGTTTTCAGCTGCGCCGTCAATTGTCAATCAACTGGTAACCTGTTGATAATTTAACTTAAGAAGACTCAATCTAATTACGGGACAAAAGTAGTATGCTTTTTTTTTCATGTCAAGAAAATTAACAAATTTTAACAAAAAATTATGTTAATATTAGGATAAGAGAATAATAAAGGCATGATAAACAGTTAATATTATTCCATATTTGGTCATATTTAAGGGAAATGTCATATATGAAATAATAGAAAAATATGGATGAATGATTCCGGGTTGCACCCGGTTTCTATATTTTCGCTCCATAGTGAAGTCTGAAAAACAGGAGTGTTTTGTTTAATTTTGCGGCGGCCTGATATTGGAGGCCTTCAATTTATGACTGAAAATACAGCTGGCCGTGAGACGGCAAAAAACACCAACGAATGCTACCATTGCGGGGAGGATTGCGGAACTGTACCCATCAGTTTCCGGGAGAAGCTTTTTTGCTGCAACGGTTGTAAAATGGTGTATGAGATACTGAGCCAAAGCAATGCCTGCGACTATTATAAATACGAGGTTCATCCCGGTCTTAAAGCGGGCAACGGAGAAGTTGGCAGCAGGTATGCCTATCTCGACAACGAGGAGATCCGCGGGGATTTGCTGGAGTTTACCGGGGATGGGGTAAGCAAAGTCAGGTTGTTCATCCCTGCCATTCACTGCAGTTCCTGCATCTGGCTGCTGGAGAACCTTCAGCGGCTTAACGACGGGGTGATACACTCATCCGTTAATTTTGTTAAAAAGGAGGTCGTCATCACCTTTCATGATGCCAGGATATCATTACGACAGCTGATCGAGATGCTGGCCGCTGTCAATTATATCCCTCAGCTCACAACCGATACACTTCAGAAGGAGGCAAAACGCAAAATCAACCGCGGGATCTATTACCGGCTGGGTGTTGCAGGGTTCTGTTTTGGGAATATCATGCTTTTCAGCTTTCCGGGTTACCTCAGTGTGAATGATGCTGTGGAGAACCTGTTGCGTCAGAATTTCGGGTTGCTCAACATCCTGTTTGGCATACCGGTGGCTTTTTATTCAGGGTCGGTATTTCTCATTTCTGCCTATAAAGGATTGAAAAAGAAGTTTGTTAGTATTGATGTACCCATTGCCATTGGAATTCTCGTTCTTTTTTTTCGCAGTGCCTATGAAATCATCTCCGGAACGGGTGCAGGGTTTATGGATTCACTGGCAGGGCTTGTCTTTTTTCTCTCCATCGGGCGCTGGTACCAGGATAAGACCTACCAGGCACTATCTTTTGAACGGGATTATCGCTCCTATTTTCCGGTAGCGGTAACCATCATCGCTGATTCGGGTTCCGAATCGATCATTCCCATCAAAAACCTGAAGACCGGGATGCGGATACTGGTCAGAAACCAGGAACTGGTGCCGGCTGACGCCTTGCTGGTAAAGGGTGATGGCTCCATTGATTACAGTTTCGTGAGCGGGGAGTCGTCGCCGGTAGCCAGGAAAGAAGGCGAGCGCATCTTTGCCGGTGGGCGCCAGGCTGGCGCTTCCATAGAACTGATCGTGGAACGTGAAGTAGCCCAGAGTCACCTTACCGAACTTTGGAACCAGGACATGGCTGGCATGGAAAAATCGACCCGTTGGGATTCCATCCTGGATGTGATCAGCAGGTATTTTACCGTGATGATCCTTCTCCTTTCCACGGTTTCGGGGATATTCTGGTGGTGTTACAACCCCTCCATGGCCTTCCTGGTGGTCACAGCCATTCTAATCGTAGCCTGCCCCTGTGCGCTTGCCATGACCTACCCCTTTTCGCTGGGCGGCGCCATGCGGGTTTTCGGGCGGAATAATTTTTATCTCAAGAGAACCGGGGTGGTTGAGGCGCTCTCCAGGATTGATACCATCGTATTTGATAAAACCGGCACCATCACGCGCAACGATGGTTTTGGTGCTGATTTCGGCTCGCTTGCCGTTTCACACGATCAACTGCATTGTATCTCCTCCCTGGTGCGGCATTCAACCCATCCCGCCAGTGTCGCCATATACAGGCAGCTACAGGGATTTGCCCCGCTCCCGGTTACTGGGTTTAACGAGGTGCCGGCCAAAGGCATTGAAGGCCATGTGCAGGGCCATTTTCTGAAGATCGGTTCTGAGGAATTTGTCACAGGAACGAAGACCATGACGGCCGCCGGTGGTCGTGTTTTTGTCGCCTTTGACGATGAAATAGCAGGGTTTATCGGGATCAGCAACCAATACCGCGAGGGGATGAAGGAGGTTCTGGAGGAACTTGCAACGCGGTATGAGCTGCACCTTCTTTCGGGTGATAACGATGCCGAATTGCCAAATCTCCTGGCTTTTTTCCCTTCCAGAGACCATTTGAATTTTAATAAATCGCCCAGGGAGAAACTCGAATATATCCGCGATTTGAAAGCCCGGGGAAAAAAGGTTCTCATGATCGGCGATGGGCTGAATGATGCAGGCGCCCTGCGAGAAAGCGATTGCGGGATCTCCATTGCCGACGACATCTACCATTTTTCACCTGCCTGCGATGCCATCCTGGAGTCGGGACGGTTCAGCCACCTTCCTTACTTCCTTGATTTTAGCCGCACCAGCATGAGGATTGTCTTCATCAGCATGGGGCTCTCCTTTTTGTACAACGTTGTCGGTTTGAGCTTTGCCATCACGGGCAATTTGTCACCGGTGGTCTCCGCCATTCTCATGCCCCTGAGTTCCGTAACAATTGTTGCTTTTGTTACGCTATCTGTTTTTGTATCAGCCCGTTTTAGTAAGTTTGAAGGAAGATCATGAATTTAGACTGAATATAAATTTCTTGAATTCGAGGTATTTCACTGCTGCTATTTTGGAAATTTGATACTTTAATCTTTATTTTGCCTTCAGGAGAAATAATATGAGTGTAATCCTTGTCCTTGTTGCTTTTAGTGTGGTGCTTGCCGGCGGTTTCCTGGCAGCGTTTTTCTGGTCGGTGCGCAACGGACAATACGACGATACATACAGCGCTTCGGTCAGAATACTTTTTGACGATGATAAACCCCGGGAAACAACCGAACAGGCAACCCCGGCAGCCAAATTGATGAATGAACAATTACCAAACCAATAACATATGGAAAATCAGACATTTTACTATGACAACAAAATTGTAAAAAACTTTGCCTATGCCACACTCTTCTGGGGTGTGGTCGGTATGGTTGTCGGACTGTTACTGGCGTTGCAATTCATCTGGCCAGCGCTTACTTTCGGTATCCCGTATACCACTTTTGGCCGTATCCGGCCGATCCATACGAATGCAGTCATATTTGCATTTGTCGGCAACGGGATGTTTACAGGGATTTACTATTCCCTCCAACGGCTTTGCAAAGCCAGGATGTTCAACGACCTGCTGAGCAAGATAAACTTCTGGGGCTGGCAACTCATCATCGTGCTGGCAGCTGTGACTTTTGCATGCGGGATGACCACCGGCAAGGAGTATGCCGAGCTGGAATGGCCCATCGACATTCTTGTGGCCGTGATATGGCTGGTTTTTGGCGCCAACATGATCGGAACGATCCTCAAACGCAGAACCCAGCATATCTATGTTGCCATCTGGTTTTACCTGGCCACCTTCGTGACCATTACGGTGTTGCACGTTACCAACAGCCTCGCAATCCCCGTGAACCTTTTTAAAAGCTATCCCATCTATGCCGGGGTACAGGATGCGCTGGTCCAGTGGTGGTACGGCCACAACGCGGTTGCATTTTTCCTGACAACCCCATTCCTGGGATTGATGTACTATTTCCTACCCAAAGCTGCCAACCGCCCTATTTACTCTTATCGGTTGTCGATCGTCCATTTCTGGGCGCTGATCTTTCTCTATATATGGGCAGGCCCTCACCATCTTTTGTACAGCGCTTTGCCGGGGTGGGCCCAATCGCTGGGAGTCGTTTTCTCGGTGATGCTCATCGCCCCGTCATGGGGAGGAATGGTCAACGGACTGCTTACCTTGCGTGGCGCATGGGACCGTGTTCGTGAGGATCCTGTGCTGAAGTTCATGGTTGTGGCTGTCACTGCTTACGGAATGTCGACCTTCGAAGGTCCGATGATGTCGACCAAAACGGTGAATGCGATTTCTCATTTTACCGACTGGACTGTGGGCCACGCCCACATCGGTGCACTCGGATGGAATGGTTTTCTAACCTTCGCTGTGCTTTATTATCTGATTCCCAGGATGTTTCAAACCCAGTTGTATTCCAGGAAAATTGCAAATCTTCACTTCTGGATCGGTACTCTTGGAATCATTTTTTATGCCGTCCCTTTATACTGGGGCGCCATTACCCAGGCTTCCATGTGGAAAGAATTTACTGCCGACGGATTCCTCAAATACCCTAATTTCCTGGAAACCGTTACCCAGCTGAAGCCCATGTATGCCACCCGTGCCATCGGGGGAGGGCTGTATATCGTGGGTATCGTACTTGGAATTTACAACCTCATCCTGACCGTCAGGGCCGGGAAATTCCTGCCCGAAGAGGCGGCATCGGCTCCTGCATTGGCTAAGACACAAGGCAAACGCGGCTCAGGCGAAGGAATCCACCGCTGGCTTGAGCGCAGGCCTGTCCAGTTTATCCTCGTGGCTCTGGTTGCCATTCTGATCGGGGGGCTCATAGAAATTGTGCCGCTGTACCTGGTAAAAACAAACATTCCCACCATTGCGAGTGTAAAACCATACACGCCTCTGGAATTGCAGGGCCGCGACATCTATGTACGCGAAGGATGCTATACGTGTCATTCACAGCAAGTCAGGCCTTTCAGGTCTGAAACGGAACGATACGGTGAATATGCCAAAGCCGGCGAATATGTATATGATCATCCGTTTCAGTGGGGTTCTAAACGCAACGGGCCGGACCTGTCAAGGGAGGGAGTCGTAAACGGCCGGCAGTATAAACCCAACTCATGGCACTACAACCACATGCTGAACCCTCAGCGGTTGAACGAACAGTCGATCATGCCGGTTTACAAGTGGCTGATCACCGATGATCTTGATCTCTCCACTACCGCGAAGAAGATCCGTGTGATGCAGTTTCTCGGTGTGCCCTATCCGGCAGGATACGATAAAATCGCCAATGATGACCTTATGATCCAGGCAAAGGGAATTGCAGACGACCTGAAGAGCCAGGGCATCCAGGTTGAGCCTACCAAGGAGATCATCGCCATGATTGCTTACCTGCAGAGGCTGGGCAAGGATGTCCATGCTGCCGGTATGCCAACTGCGACCATCACAGGTAAATAACCGGGAACATGCTGCGCGATATTTTTAAAACAGTTGGGGGCATTGAAAGTTACGGGTTGTTTTCCATGATATTTTTCGTGGTTTTCTTTGCCCTCCTGCTTCTTCACACCTTTTCAATAAAAAGCAAGGATGTGGAGGATTTCAGCCGCATGCCCCTGGAAGATTTTTCAAAGGAATCAGATGAAATTCAGGATATTTAATAATATTTTCTATGGAAATGAACGAACATAAAACCGTTGAAAAGGATGAACTGACCGGTGATAAACTGTTGTCGGGTCACGAATATGACAACATCAGGGAATTGGACAACAACCTGCCGAAATGGTGGGTGTGGCTCTTCATCATCACCATCGTCTGGTCGGTGGTTTATATTTTCGCCTACGATGTTTTCAAAATAGCCCCTTACCAGCAGGATGAATATAAGAATGAGATGGCTGCGGCCGGCGTGCTTTCCCCCGGTCAGCCGGCACCGGTTGATGCCTCAACCCTTGTTGCCCTTACCGACCAGGCCAGCCTGGATGCCGGCAAGGAGATCTGGCTGAAACAATGTAAAGTCTGTCATCTCGATGGAGGGCAGGGACTCGTTGGACCGAACCTTACCGACAATTTCTCCATTCATGGTTGCGCCTACGGTGACGTGGTAAACATCATCACAAACGGGGCCCCTGAAAAGGGGATGATCTCCTGGAAAACACAACTTACCGGCGATCAGATCAAAAAGGTTGCCAGCTTTGTGATGACGCTCAAGGGCACCACACCACCAAATCCCAAAGCACCGCAGGGCGAGCCCTGCAAGTGATATGCAAAATCAGGATGATTCCTCCGGCGGCTTTCGCGACAGGCTCTATACCATCGACGAAAGCGGCAAACGACTTTGGGTTTTTGCGAAGAAACCAAAGGGGACGCTGACCACTGCCAGGAATATTACCGGCATCGTGCTGATGATGTTCTTTTTTTCAGCACCCTTTATCAAGGTCAACGGTCAGCAACTGCTGCTCTTTAATTTCCTGCACAGGACATTTGTAATATTCGGCGTGCAGTTCTGGCCCCAGGATTTCAACCTCTTTTTTATCGGCATGATCGCCCTGATGGTCTTCATCATTCTCTTTACCGTTACATACGGACGGATATGGTGCGGATGGGCCTGCCCCCAGACGATTTTCATGGAGGTGTTCTTCCGCCGCATCGAATACTGGATCGATGGAGATGCCCATCGCCAGAAGGAGCTGGCTGCCAGGCCGTGGAACGCGGATAAAATCTTTCGACGGGTGTTGAAACATGGCCTGTTTTACATGCTCTCCTTCATCATCAGCAACTATTTCCTGATGTATCTCATGGGATCGGATGAATGGCTGAAAATGGTGTCGGAAAATCCTGCGAATCACCTGGCTGGACTGACAGGCATGGCTCTCTTTTCATTTATTTTCTACTTCATCTTCTCCTGGTTTCGCGAACAGGTGTGCACCATCGTTTGTCCATATGGCCGGTTACAGGGTGTGCTGCTGGACCGTGAAACTGTCGTAATTTCTTATGATTATGCCAGGGGAGAGGAGCGGGGACAGCTTCGGAAAAGCGAGATCAGGGCCGAAACCAAAAAAGGAGATTGCATCGACTGCAACCAATGCGTGGCGGTTTGTCCTACAGGGATCGACATCCGCAACGGTACGCAACTTGAGTGCATCAACTGCGCATGCTGCATCGATGCCTGCGATGACATGATGACTAAAGTCGGGTTTCGACCCGGCTTGATTAGGTACGCATCAGAAAAGATGATCGCCGACAAGAAACCATGGCATTACACCATCCGTTCTGCCGGTTATACCATCGTACTGGCAGCTTTGCTGGTTGCGCTCACCTATTTCCTGGTCTCGCGCAACCCGGTTGAGGCTACGGTGCTTCGTTCTCCGGGGATGTTGTTCCAGGAGCAGGAGGGAGGAAAGATAAGCAATTTATACAGCGTAAAGGTCGTTAACAAGACTGCCAGGGACCTGCCTCTCGAGATCCGCCTCCTTTCGGGACCGGGAGAGGTGAAGGTTATCGGAAATGCACCTGTCATTTCCAGGCAATCGCTTGGAGAGGTGGTTTTCTTCCTTCTGATCGACCGTGGCAGGCTTACAGGAAGTAAAACAGAAGTGGACATCGGTATATTTTCCGGTGGAAAGCAACTTGACCAAACCAGGGCGACTTTTGTCGGCCCGAATAAATAGTGTTTCATGAAGTGGAATTGGGGGACCGGTATTTTTATCGTAATTGTTCTTTTTCTGGGCGCATGCGTTGCCTTTATCTTTTATGCGCAACACCAGAAATTTAACATGGTTGAGGAAGACTATTATCCGAAGGAGCTCCGCTATGAGGAGAAACTTGTGAAAATGAGGAATGCCAATGCCCTGACGGAGCAATTGCAGGTGAAACTCGACAGATCGAACCTGGTCATGCAGTTCCCGGTTGATTTCCATGGGAAGAAACTTACCGGCAATATCAACATCTACCGGCCTTCAGATGAAAAGCTTGACATCATCCTCCCGGTTTCGGCTGATACTTCCTTAACCCAGGCCATCCCGTTGAACAGGTTATCAAAGGGCCGTTATGTCGTCAAGGTCGACTGGTCTTCAGGGGGGAAGGAATTTTATAAGGAACAGGATATTTTTATTCCCTGAAATGGATTTTTGGCCCCCTTTGATTGTCGGGTTACTGGGTAGTTTTCACTGCATGGGCATGTGTGGACCCATAGCCATATCCCTGCCATTGAAAGAAAACTCCTGGCGTACCAGGATTATCAGCGGGTTGCTGTACAACCTGGGCCGTGCCTCAACCTATATTTTTCTCGGGCTGATCTTTGGCCTGCTGGGGATGGGAATCCATATCTGGGGAATCCAGCAGTGGGTCTCCATCGGTGCCGGAACTGTCATGATTATGAGCGTCGCTTTCCCGGTACTTTTTCACAGATCGGCCCTGACCGGGGGACTTGACACCTTTTTTACAGGATTTAAAAAGTTTTTTGGACGTTTTTTTGGTTTACGAACCTACCTCTCATCATGGGTCATCGGACTGCTCAACGGATTGCTTCCCTGCGGATTGGTTTACATCGCCCTGGCGGGTGCATTGGTTTCGACCAGCCCTGCGCATGGAGCCTTATACATGATGGTTTTCGGATTGGGAACCGTACCGGCGATGTTTACCCTTGCATTGCTGGGGAATGTCATCAGTATGGCTTTTCGCCGGAGGGTGCAGAAATTAATTCCTTTTCTCATCCTCCTCATCGGTATGCTGTTTGTAGTCAGGGGGATGAATCTCGGAATTCCTTATGTCAGCCCGAAAATGGACCAGGATCAAAAACAAAAGACCGAACAACTTCAAAAACCCAAATGTTGCCCTTGAGAATTCAAAAAAATTGAATAATTTTGTACATGAAAACCGTTTAACTGTTTGTCAAACCTATAACATCCTTTTAAAACTAAAATCCCATGAAAAGAACTACGATTTTTCTGATTTCATTGTTTGCAATTACACTTATCATGACCTCCTGCGGCGGAGGAAGTCAGCCTGCTGCTGCTGATCAGAGTGCCGTTAAAGCCGCCGGACCCTATGCTGATCTGCCTGCCGATATCCAGGCCATGATGCCCAGGGGCGAAGAGATTTATAAAACCAAATGCACCGTATGCCATCAGGTTACGGGATTGGGTATTGAAAATGTATTCCCTCCGTTGTCCAAGGCAGATTACCTGCTGGCAGACAAAGTGAGGGCTGTTGCTCAAACCCTCAATGGTTCTAAACTTGATATGACCGTGAATGGAAAAGTATTCACCCAGGAGATGGTCCCCCAGGTCGATACCAAGGAAGATGCCGTGGCGATTATCAACTACGTATTGAACAATTTTGGCAATAAAAACGGATTCGTCACGCTGGCTGAGGTCCAGGGTGTCGAGATTAAACCCAGGAAGAAATAAAATTCACGTATCATATAAAAACGAGGCAGCCGTATCTTTATGACTGCCTCGTTTTTTTTATTTATGTACATTTGAAAAAAACATCACCGCTCCATGAAAAATCAACTTAACCGCAGGGATTTTATCAAAACCATTGCTGCAACCGGGGTCGGGCTTGCAGTGAGTGACAACCTCATGGCTGCCATTCAGCCTGAACGAATAAGCACTCCATACACTCCGGCTCCTGTTGGAAGCCCGATGCAAAAAGTACGTATCGGGTATGTGGGGGTCGGACTACAGGGTACTTCACATGTTGAAAACCTCCTTAAGGTTGAAGGTGCTGAAATTGTTGCAGTTTGCGACATTATCCCGGCGAAGGTTCAGCGCGCCCAGGATATGGTTGAAAAAGCCGGGTTCAAACGGCCCGAAGGGTATTCGAAAGATGAATATGACTGGCAGCGGTTGTGTGAGCGGAACGATCTCGACCTGGTTTACACGGCGACACCCTGGCAATGGCATGTTCCCGTTTGCCTTGCCGCCATGAAAAACGGCAAACATGCAGCAACGGAGGTTCCGGCAGCCCTCACCATGGACGATTGCTGGGCGCTTGTTGAGACATCGGAAAAAACGGGGAAGTATTGCATTATGATGGAAAACTGCAACTACGACAAGGTGGAGATGATGATTTTGAACATGGTCAGGAAAGGATTGTTCGGGGAGATGGTGCATGCCGAATGTGGTTATCTTCACGATTTGCGTGAGGTCAAACACGATATGGAAGGCGAAGGCGTATGGCGGCGCGATTTCTCCATGCACCACAACGGCGATCTCTATCCTACCCATGGATTGGGACCGGTCATGCAATGCCTGGATATCAACCGGGGAAACTATTTCGACTTCATGGTCTCGTTCGGCTCCAAAACAAGAGGGCTCCATGCCTACGCCATCGATAAATTCGGCCCGGAAAGTTCCCAGGCGAAGGAAAAGTTTATCCTCAGTGATGTCGTCACAACCATGATCCGAACCATGAACGGGGAGACCATCGTGGTTACCCACGATACCAGTTTGCCACGTCCATATAGTCGCAATATCCTTATCCAGGGTACAAAAGGGATTGTGCGCAAATACCCTGAACCGAAGATATACATCGAAGGTGTCAGTAAAACAGATGACCAGTGGGAGCCGATCAATGATTACCTGAAGAAATACCAGCACCCGATCTGGGAGGAGCTGGAAACAGCCAGCAAAGGAGCCGGCCATGGCGGGATGGATTACATCGAGGATTACCGCCTCGTAAACGCCCTGTTGAAGGGGGTTGAGCCCGATATGGATGTGTACGATGGAGTTCTGATGAGCGCTGTGAGGGTGCTCAGCGAACAATCCATCGCCAAAGCGGGTAAACCCCTGAAATTTCCTGATTTTACCCGGGGGATGTGGAAGAAACCCCGCGAACTGCAGGTCATGGTATCCCTTTAACCCCGCGCTTCAGCGCGGGACATACCCCCGTGCTGTATCACGGGGCTACACCCAAACCTTAAAAGAAAAACAATGCCTGATTGCAGATACCCGGTTTCCCGGACAATTTTCATCGCACTTCTGATCTTCCTCTTAACCCCGGTCTTTGTTCGCGCCCAGCGAAATGTTACCGGTCATGCCATTTCGATCATCACCCCCAATCTGATGAAACAGACCATCAGTTACCTGGCTTCCGATTCCATGAAAGGCCGCGCCACACCTAGCCCGGAACTCGATGCAGCCGGGGAATTTATCGCCAGACAGTTTAAATCGTTTGGGTTGCAACCTGTGAAAGGTTCCTATTTCCAGGAGCTGTCATTTTGTTATCTCGATCTTGGGAAAGAGACTTTTCTATCTGTTGTCAAAGGGATTGAGACCAGGAATTTTAAAATCAAGGATGATTTTATACCTTATGAATTCTCAGGAAGCCGGCCTGCCGAGGGCGAAATGGTTTTTGCCGGTTATGGGATCACGGCGCCTGAATATCATTATGACGATTATAAAGACCTGGACGTACAAGGGAAAATAGTGGCAGTTTTAAGGCAGGAGCCGGGGCAGACTGATTCAACAGGGAAACTTTTCGACGGGATTGCACTGACCCATTATTCTTCGTTAAAGGAGAAGCAGGAAAATGCGCAGGCGCATGGCGCAGCCGGGATACTGGTCATGTCGGGCCCGCTGCAATACTCCTCTTTGCAGCCCACAGGTTTTGCATGGCCGTCATGGTCAAAAACAGTGTCAAAGGATGCACTGCTTATGGATTATTGCGACAAACCTGCAATGTGTATCCCGATGGTCCAGGTCGGAGAGTCTGTTATCACTGAATTATTCGGCCGGGTTGATTCGCTGAAGCGGGTCCAGCAGCGCATCGAAAAAACCATGCAGTCACATTCATTTGCCATCCCGAACAGAATCCTGGCTTTGAATGTCTCGTTCACCAGCAAACCTATTGGTGGCCGGAACGTAATCGCTTTGCTCGAAGGATCTGATCCCGCTTTGAAAAATGAAGTTATTGTGATAGGGGGCCATTATGACCATATTGGCTGTATGAAGGAGCGCCAGGCAGATTCAGATTATATTTTCAACGGAGCCGACGACAATGCCTCGGGGACCAGCGGGGTGCTGGCAGTTGCCAAAGCCTTTGCAACCATGGTTGAAAGCCCCAGGCGCAGCGTAATGTTCATCGCTTTTGCCGGTGAGGAGAGGGGATTGCTTGGAAGCGCCACTTATGTACGAAAGCCTTTATGGCCTTTGGAGAAAACGGTGGCGATGCTCAACCTCGACATGATTGGCCGAAATAACCCGGACTCGTTATATATCATTGGTGCGCGGCAAAATCCTGGACTGCTGAAGGTCGTTCGAAAGCAAAACAAGGCAATTGGGTTCACACTCGTGGAAAGTCAAAACAAACAGTTGGAGGGTGGCAGTGATCACGCCAGTTTTTTTTACCAAGGGGTGCCGGTCCTCTTTTTCTTCACCGGGTTCCATCCCGATTATCACAAAGTTACCGACCAGGCAGATCGCATCGATGCCGATAAAGCAGCACGGGTTGCCAGGCTGGCTTTTTTAACCGCATGGACTGTGGCGAATGAAAACAAGCACTATAAAATTACCGGATCTGCAGATGGAACCGGTAAGTGAGATGAAACATATAATCTACACCAGGTAAAACCGCAGGAAATGATAATTCCACGGGGCAAGGGCGACATAGAGCCCTGGGTCGTGCATCTCATCCCCGTTGCGTTCAAAGGTGACTTCACTCAGGGCATCATTCAACCGCCAGTTCCGCCTGCGTAAATCATTGCCGGGAAGGAGCACCCTTCCCTGTACGGTCATGGAGGAATAGTTGACCACGATCAGAAAACGGTCGTCGCCATCCCACCAGCACCACGAAAGCAGATTCTCATAACTGGTGTTGCCGGGCCATCCGTGGCATTCGCAAAGTTGCCACACCCCCTCATGAAAAACAGGATGGGTGATTGCAAGGAGGAGTCGCTGGCAAAAAGCCCTCAATTCGAAATCGACCGGTTCATCAGGGCGCCTGCGGAGGAAAACAGGCAATTTAACCTTCCGTCCGTCAAACTGACCCTCATGGTATAGCCTGGCACCGGGGAGGGTTGAGGAGATCACTGTCGCGGCACGGTTTTTCCCCGGTTGAAATGCAACAACATGCCTTGGTTCATCATGATTCTCAATAAACCGGATCATTTTAGACTGGTAAACCGGGTCGGCAAGGAGGTGGAGGCGGATTTCGGGCGCACTGTCATGCTCCAGCCTGTCGTACAGACGTTTATCGTAGCAATAGTCGAATCCCTGCTGCTGGAGCGCCCACTCCAGGTCCCAGTATGCTTCTGCTATGAAGATAAATTCACAGTTGGTTCTTTTTATGGCCGGGATCAACTCCTCCCAATATTCGAGTTCCGGTTTGGGGCCTGCCCGTTTGCCCCAGGTACGTTCAAATACATCATTCATCAACAACATGGCCATATCGCACCGTACGCCATCGCACTGGTTTGCAATCCCGGTAGCCGTTTCAATCGCAGCTTCACGCAAGCCGGGATGAAATGCATTGACCTGCAACACATCCTGCCATGCCGGGTAGTTAGGGTCTTTTCCGCAGGCAAATATGTTCCCGTTGATCTGGACATATGTTGCAGGATCATCACGCAGATCTTCCCTGTTCCCGGTGATGAAGTAGTCGGGAGATTCATCCACCCACCGGTGGTCAGGGGCCATGTGATTGGGAACGAAATCAAGGATGAGCCTGATGCCGCGCCGGGCAAGCTGGGCCCGTGCAATGGCCAGTCCTTTATCTCCGCCCAATTCGACATCAACTGCATAACGCTTCACGCAATAAGGAGATCCGACATTGTCTTCAAAACAGAAATCGGGAAGCGCCCTTCGAAAATCGGCAAGGTTGCCGCTGTTGAGGTTTGAGACTGCAATCCCACGGGGACTTCGCTCCCAGACGCCCATGAACCAGACAGCATCGATGTTGAGATGAGCGAGTTCATCCCACTTCTCACCGGGTACATTGGCCAGGTTGATCGGGAATTGCATTTGCCGGCCCATTTCATAGAGCCATACCCAGGTGTTGATCTCATAAATAACAGGATTTTTTTTCCAGCGTTCCATAGGTTGTAGTATTATTGACTCCACCAGGGAAGGGTCATTTTTTCTCATTCCACGATTCAAAATGTGATTGAATATAGTCAACTACCCGCTGATGGTCCTCCTTGCCTGAACCGGTCATACTGATTGCTTCTCCAAAAGCAATGTGAACCGTTTTTTTCCGGTCGATCGGTCCCAGGTAACTTGAATATTTTCCAAATCCCCAGAAATCGGTTTTTATCGCCACCGGGATTACCCTGACACCTGCCTTTGCAGCCAGTTTGGTGCCGAGGGAATTGAATTCAGCCGGGCGAAAGTCAACCCTGCGGGTGCTTTGCGGGAAAATAATGATTGAAATATTGTTTTTCAGCCGTTCAAGGCCCCCCTCCATGACAATACGGAAGTCCTCGCGTGCATTGGAGCGGCTCAGTACGATGGGATTGCGCGAGCGCATGACATCCTTGAAGGCCCAATGGTTTACCAGTTCGTTTTTTACCACGAAAGTGACATTTTTCAGCGGCTGGATGATTCCGGGGAAAATCATGGTTTCAAGTGTGCTCATGTGGTTGCTCAGGAAGAGCACAGGCCCCTGGCTTCTTCGAATGTTATCCAGTCCCGTGATATGGATCCGTCCGCCGCAATGTTCCACATCAGTAAAAATATCATGGGAGCTTTCCACCCATTGAGTTGTGTCATACAAGCCTTTCCGCGCCTTGGCCCTGGCTTTAAAGACGGAGCTTAAAAAAAGACCCGAAAAGACAAAACGGGAGTTGAATGTCAGGCGGTCTAAAAGAAGCCGCGGAGTATCTTCCGGGGTTATATATTCGTTATCTGCAGTAATATCTGGACGCATCTGTTAACCCTTTACAAATTCCTTTTCCGGCTGACCGTCCTTATCCGTGAGGAGATCACCGGCGTACGAAGTTTCAATGACCAAAGGTAGGGAGTTTTTATTTGCGAATCATCCAAACAGAATTTGTGCCCGGGAAAATGAAAAAAACAAAAAAATATTAATGTTATGGATGAAAAAATATCATAATATACTTGACATTCTCATTTTGTAGTTTTATTTTTGTACCCGAACCCGTGATATTTGTTAGTTAATTATTTAACAATCAAGTGGTTTTAATTTTGTTCATGTTCTTTTAATTGTTGTCCGGAATATATGAAAAATCAATAAAAACGCGGTTGCCGAAAAGCGAACAGAGTAGGCATTAAAAAAAGGAGGAGCAATATGAATTATTCGTTAAAAGGAAATCTCAGGGGATTTTATTGCGGAGATTGTTTTGACTTTCTTTACAATGCAAAAATCCGGGTTTATTCCGTTGACCCGGCAGCCAACGTGGCAGCGCTGGCTGCATCACGGGAGAAAGAATCTTTTCACCAGCGGACGGAAGAGGAATTGAAATCCCTTTCAAAGAGGTTGTTGTTTGAAACGCTGACCGATGAAGGGGGTAATTTTATCATCGAATTGTCGGAAAAGACGAAATACGAAGGTGGAGCTTTTGATGTTGATTTCGAATGCGGATCTGTCCCGGTTAAATTTGAAATTTTAAATCCACCTAAACCTCACGGACCGCTTCAATTCCACATCACAACCCTTCAGCCACTCTGGAAGGAAACCCAACCAAATGAAAATCTGAGGGGGTTGGTTGCTTTTTGGGAATATGCAATCCCTGCTAAATTCTGGTGCTGGATACTGAAGCTTTTCAGGTTTTATGTCATTTGCGGAAAAGTGAGGGATTGTAAGAATGACATCGCAATAGGCGGGGTCAAGGTGTTTGCATATGATGTGGATCTTATTCAGGATGATCATCTTGGGTATGGAATCACCGATACAAACGGTAATTTCAAAATCTATTATACTGAAGCAGATTTCAGCAAGACGATTTTAAGCTGGCTGAATGTAGAGTGGCCTGCCGGCCCTGACCTTTACTTCAGGATCGAAGCAGGCAACGGCGCTGTTCTCCTGAATGAAAACCGTCAGCGCGGGCATGACCGCGACCGTACCAATGCTTCAAATTGTTTCTGCATCGAATTCTGCGTGGAGTGCCCCCAGGGATCACTGGTTTGCGGACTGGTACAACCAACCGGATGCATCGATAGCGGAATGAAATTGCTGGATGACAAGTTTTTAACCGTTATCGGAACTGCGAGCGGTTGCGGAATGATCAGTTACAAACTTGAACTGCTCTGGAATGGAACCAGGGATGTTTCGGCCGGTGCCATCGTTTATGCCGACAATCTTGGCCACCCCGATCCTTCCCTCGCAAATGGGACCCACAGTGTCATGAACGGCAATCTTGGCTTCATCTTCCTGCAGAAAGCCCTGGAAAATGCCGGCAGCGATCTGATCACATCGACGACTTTTGTCATTCGACTTACGGTGATGGGGGCAAATAAAAGTGTCTGCAATGCAACACTATCCTTTGCCGTCAAGGCAAGTGAAGTCTACATCAAGAATGTTGGTGGCCGCGTGGCTCATGATGTGGTCGACACGCACGAACAATTGCGGGTAGCCGATGCTGCAGGTGCGGAAATCGGGGCAATTGGCCTTGGTGCCGGCATCTGGGGCGCAGCAAGGGTTTTTGGTTGCACGAATGCACAGATCAACGATTACGGGATTTATGTGATCAACGATAATTTTACAACGCCTCAGCCTGTAAACGGGGCTTCATACGATCCGTTGACTCATGGCTTTACAACCGTATGCAATGTTGATTTCGGCGCCGGTTTCAACGGTTTCACCCCCGATCAGCTCAGGCAGTGGAATATTCTCAAAGGGCCCGGTTCACTCATCTCAAATAACGGGTTTTATACCTATGATGATATCGTAACCTTCTTTTTCAACGGTGCCTGGATCACCATGCATTTCCCTGAAGGGCTTGTTTCCGGGACGAACTGGAATACCGGGCCTAGCGGACGTTACACGCTGCTACTTAAAGTCACGGATACCAACAACTTTTCCTATTATGATATTCAGCGGGTCTGGGTTGATAATGACTGGCCCACTGCCAACATCTATAATATCGGCGATCTCCCTTCCTGTTCCGACCTATATACCAGGGTTGATGCGGCAAATTTCAGGGTAGTGGATATTAATGGGATGGCATTTGATCCGCTGATCATCGCAGGGGATCTCAACAATCCGAGTGATAACTTCGATAATTACAGGATCACCATCCAAAAGCAAGGCGCACCAAAGGAACAGATAAAGATATCGTCAGTTCCGGTGCCCGGCAGAACAGGCCCTGTCTCCACCAATCTTTTCAGTTTTGACCTGAGATGGCTGGACCTGCCTTCTGCTGCAGGGCCTCTCACTGCTGCCAATAAACTTGCTCCGGGCGAATCATGCGCTTATGTATTCACCCTTTATGTGCGCGACAAGACTGTGTTGAATAACGCCACGGATGTTCATCATGTTGAATACGATTTCCCGATAAAGATCATCAACAGCGTGCATCCGTAATTCAGGTTTCATCCTTATCGTACCATCCCGCGTACATGTTGTAATTCCGCGAGATTCGGTTCACCTGGCCTTCCAGCAACGTTTGATCAATATCCTTGACCTTGCGTGCAGGGAGGCCAGCCCATACCGAACCTGATTCAACAATGGTTCCTCCCGTGATCAGGGCCCCGGCTCCGACGATGGAGTTGCTGTGGATCACGGCGCCGTCCATTACGATGGCGCCCATGCCGATCAGTACATTGTCGTGGATCGTACAGCCATGTATGATCGCGTTGTGCGCGATGGATACGTTGTTCCCGATATTCACCGGGGCTTTCTGGTAGGTGCAGTGGATGATGGCCCCGTCCTGGACGTTCACATTGTTTCCAATGCGGATGGAGTGAACGTCACCGCGTACCACGGCATTGAACCATACGCTGCAGTCATCGCCCATCACCACATCACCGGTAAGGGTCGCATTGTCGGCCAGGAAACAGTTTTTGCCCATTTTCGGCAGGATGCCTTTTACTGATTTGATGAGTGCCATGCTGAATTTTATGTTACCTGGGGCTTGTTCTCGGGTAATCAAGCGAATAATGCAACCCCCTGCTTTCGTGACGGTTGCGGGCCTCCTTGATGATCAGGTAGCCGATGTTGATGAGGTTGCGCAATTCACACAATTTTGGAGTCAGGATCGACTTGCTGTAGAGCTCTTCCGACTCGCGGTAGAGCAGTTCAAGCCGGTCGAAGGCCCTTTGCAGGCGGAGGTTTGAACGCACAATGCCCACGTAACTGCTCATGATCGACTGGAGTTCCTTCAGTGATTGGGTGATGAGCACCATCTCTTCATTGAGCACCATTCCCTCTGCATTCCAGTCGGGAATCTCGTGGCAGAAGCCGATGTTCCTAAACTGGCGGACGGCTTCGGCACTGGCCCTGTGAGAGAATACAAGAGATTCAAGCAGTGAGTTGGATGCCAGCCTGTTGGCGCCATGAAGTCCTGTTGATGAGCATTCCCCTGAGGCAAACAGGTTCACAATGGAGCTGCGACCGAACTCGTCGACTTTGATGCCGCCGCAGGTGTAATGGGCCGCAGGAACCACCGGGATCATATCCTTGCTGATATCGATACCGATGGAGAGGCATTTGGCGTAAATGGTCGGGAAATGGTTGATCAGTTCGTTTTTAGACAGGTGGCGGCAATCGAGGTAGAGGTAGTCCTCGCCGCTTAATTTCAATTCATTGTCGATGGCCCGGGCCACAATGTCGCGGGGGGCAAGCGAAAGCCTTGAATCATATTTGTGCATGAACTCCTTCCCGTCGCGGGTCCTGAGCACTGCTCCAAAGCCGCGCATCGCTTCGGTAATCAGGAAGGCCGGTTTTTCTTCGGGATGGTAGAGCGCAGTTGGGTGAAACTGGATAAATTCCATGTTTTCAACGAAACCTTTGGCACGGTATACCATTGCAATGCCATCGCCGGTTGAAATGAGCGGGTTTGTGGTGTTATTGTACACGTTCCCGGCACCTCCGGTGGCGATGAGCGTTATTTTCGACAAAATGGTATCTACGAGGCGTGTCCTCGGATTCATGACGAAGGCTCCAAAACAGGTGATCCCTTCCGTGCGGCTGTTGACTTCGACTCCCAGGTGGTGCTGGGTTATGATGTCGATTGTGAAATGATTTTCAAGGATCTCGATGTTCGGGTGCTTCTTTACCTGTTCGAGCAACTTGTTTTCTATTTCCCTCCCGGTGCTGTCTTTGTGATGGAGCACCCGGTATTCAGAATGTCCGCCCTCTTTGGCGAGGTCATAGCGACCCGTGACGGTTTTATCGAATTTTGTACCCCATTTCACCAGTTCCCTGATGCGCTCGGTCGATTCGTTGATGGTAAACCTCACTACTTCTTCATTGCACAGGCCGTCACCGGCAATGATGGTATCCTGGATGTGTTTTTCGAACGAATCCGGGGTATACATCACAGCCGCGATGCCTCCCTGGGCCCAACTGGTAGCGGTATCATCCATCTTCGACTTGGTCACGATGCATACCTTTCCATGTTTCGCAACCTTGATTGCGAAAGTAAGGCCGGCAATACCCGACCCGATGACCAGGAAATCAACGATTTTTCTCATGTTGTCAGTTTACAGGTCCAGGAGCAATTTAATGGGGTCCAACCCTTCTGTCAGCATTTTGGCCGGGTCTTCAACCAACTCTTTAACCTTGACGAGGAAGGTGACCGATTCACGGCCATCGATCACACGGTGATCGTATGACAATGCGACATACATCATCGGCGCAATGACCACCTGTCCGTTTACCGCAATGGGCCGGTCCTGGATCTTATGCATCCCAAGAATGGCACTTTGCGGCGGGTTGAGTATGGGTGTTGACATCATGGAGCCGAATACGCCACCGTTGGTGATGGTAAAGGTGCCACCCTTCATATCGTCGATGGAAATCTTGTTGTCCCGGGCTTTCCCTGCGAGTTCTTTGATCTTCAACTCTATTCCGGCGATGCTCATCAACTCCGCGTTGCGCAAAACCGGCACCACAAGGCCCTTCGGGGCACTTACCGCAATGCCGATGTCAACATACCTGGGGGTAACCAGCTCATCTCCGTCCAGCATCGAGTTGACCTGCGGGAATTCCCTGAGGGCAATGGTTACCGCTTTCGTGAATATTGACATGAGTCCAAGCCCGACCCCAAAGCGTTCTTTAAATGATTCACCGTATTTTTCCCTGACCTTCAGTGCTGCCTGCATGTTGATCTCGTTAAAGGTGGTCAGCATGGCTGTTTGATTCTTAACCGAAACCAGCCGTTCACCCAGCTTCAAACGCAGTGTGGTCAGTTTTTTCCGCTCTTCGTCCCTCGTTCCGGTGAATCTCAGGGTTCCGGGCGCCTCAGTTTTGCGGTGGATGAAGGTCTCAATATCCTTGCGGGTGATCTTTTTCCCGGGGAAGGCATTTGCCAGGTCAATGGTGCTTACCTGTTTTTCCTCAATCATTTTACGGGCAAGGGGAGATGCGTGCAGGTCAACAGGTTGACTGGCAGGTGTATGGAGTGGTGAACTTTTGACCGGAGGGGGTGCAGGTTCGGGGATTTCGGATTTCAGATTTCTGATTTTGGATTTTTGTGCAACTCCGTCCACGGTCTCAACAACTGCAATAACCGCTCCCACCGCAACGGTCTCACCTTCTTTGGCCATAATCCTGATCACCCCCTCTTCGGGAGTGGTTACAGGGAATGAGGCCTTGTCTGAATCGATTTCAACAACTTCCTGGTCTTTCTCAACGATATCGCCATCTGCTACCAGCCATTTTGCCAGTTGCACCTGGGTAATCGATTCACCGGGACTGGGGACTTTTATTTCAATTGACATAGACTATGGGCTTTATGATACATGGTTAAGAGTGAGGGAGGAGTAATCCTTTCATTGGCAAATGACAAGTGACAAGTGACAAATGACAAGTGACGGATTTTACTCATTATTTTATGAATGCAAAATTACAACGAATGTGTCAATAACCCATGGTTATACAATCTGAAACTCGTGTTCGGCACAATGAAGCCTGCATGAGCCGTTTGCATGCTCGCAGGTGCATTTCCCCAGCGCCTTTTCAACGATCAGCCTCTGCTGGATTTTATGCAAGCGCGATGATCCGGTCGCCGGGCTGCCACTGGCAGGCCGTGCGGTGTGATGGAGGGTTGGCATGGCCGCATGACCTTCAAACACCATGTTTTGCGATATAAACTTCCAGGCTCCCATGTTTACCGGCTCTTCCTGCACCCATTCAAAATGGGTGGCGTGAGAATACTTTTTAAATACCGTCTGAAGCTGTTTGAGGGGAAGCGGATAAAGCTGTTCGAGCCGGATGATGGCTGCATCCTCTTTCTGCAGCTTCTCTTTTTCCTCCAGGATGTCGTAATAAACCTTGCCTGAGCAAAGCACTACCCTGCGGATCTTTGCAGGATCGGCCGATGCATCGTCGATGACTTCGCGGAATTTTCCGGTGGTGAAATCGCTGATGGAGGATATACAACGCGGATGGCGAAGCAGGCTCTTCGGGGTAAACACCACCAGTGGCTTGCGGAATGGCCAGTGAAGTTGCCGGCGCAATACATGAAAGAAATTGGCGGGTGTGGTGCAGTTCACGATCAGCATATTGTGATGGCCGCATAACGAAAGAAACCGTTCAATCCTTGCGGAAGAGTGTTCCGGTCCCTGGCCTTCATACCCATGTGGCAACAGCAGCACCGCCCCGTTCATCACTTTCCATTTGTCTTCCGCACTGCTGATGTACTGGTCGATGACGATCTGCGCACCATTGTTGAAATCACCAAACTGGGCTTCCCAGATCGTCAACCCGCCCGGTGTGGCAAAGGCATAACCGTATTCAAAGCCAAGTACGCCATATTCAGACAACAACGAATTGTAAATGCTTAATTTTCCCTGTTCGGGCGACAGGTGCTCCAGCGGGATGAATTTTTCTTCAGAATCTTCGACTGTAAGCACGGCATGGCGGTGACTGAAGGTTCCACGCTGGCAATCCTGGCCGCTCAGCCGCACCGGGTACCCTTCATTTAAAAGGGATCCGAAAGCGATAAGTTCCCCCATGGCCCAGTCGAGTTTGCCGGTTTCGAGCATGGTTTTCCGGTCGTCCTGCATCTTGATGATCTTACGGAAAAATGTTTTACCATCGGGCAATGCCGTCAGTTTCCGGCCGATTTCCAGCAGTGTCGATTCGGCAATTGCCGTTATTGGAGATGCCTGAAAATCAGCTGGTGTGGCCTTTCGCAATCCATCCCATTGGTTCCCGAGAAATGAAGTGATGTCGCCCTTGATGATGGTTTTGGCCTGGTCGAAACCATATTCTAGCGTGGCAATAATATCAGCTTTTATACTTGCAACATCCAGGGAAGGAAGGGTGTTTTCCGCATCAAGTTTATCCAGGTAAATCTCAAGCGGATCGGGGTGCTGTTCAATGATCTTATAAAGGATAGGCTGGGTGAAACGGGGTTCGTCACTTTCGTTATGGCCATATTTCCTGTATCCGAGGAGGTCGATGAAGATGTCTTTGTGAAATTGTGCACGAAATTCCATGGCAAGCTTCACGGTGTAAACAACGGCTTCCACATCATCGGCATTCACATGGAAAATCGGCGATTGAATGGTCTTTGCCACATCGGTGCAATAAACACTCGACCGGCCATCGAGGTAGTTGGTAGTGAAACCGATCTGGTTGTTCACCACCAGGTGAATGGTACCGCCGGTTTTGTATCCCTCAAGGTCGGCCATCTGGATCAGTTCATAAATGATGCCCTGCCCTGAAATGGAGGCATCTCCGTGGATGAGGATAGCGGCAAGCTTGTCGTTGCCCCCCGCATGGGAGTGGTCTATTTTGGCCCGGGAAATCCCTTCAACGATGGCATCGACTGTTTCGAGGTGCGATGGATTGGGAGCCAGGGTTAGATGTACTTTTTTCCCTTTATGTGTAATGACGTCGTTTGAAAATCCAAGGTGGTATTTCACATCCCCGAGCAGGTCGTCGTCTTCGTACTCTTTTCCTTCAAATTCGGAAAAAATCTGGGTAAAGGGTTTGTGCATGATGTTGCCGAGCACGTTTAACCGGCCGCGATGAGCCATGCCCAGGACAAATTCATCAATGCCCAGCTCTGCGCCCTCTTGTATCACAGCATCCAACGCGGGAATAAGCGATTCTACCCCTTCCAGCGAGAAACTCTTCTGGCCGGGAAATTTCTTGTGAATGAATTTTTCAAAAAGCACTCCTTCAGCCAGTTTCCGCAAAATGGAACTCTTTTCAACGGTTGAAAAATCGGGCGTATTCCGGCGGGGCTCCATCTTTTCCTTAAACCATTCCACCACTTCCGGACGGCGTATATAGTGATACTCCACGCCAATTGACTGGCAATATGTTTTCTGCAGGTGGGCGACGATCTCAGAGAGTTTTGCATTTCCAAGTCCCAGTTCTTTCCCTGCCTGGAAGGTCTTCTGCATTTCGTCTCTGGAGAGCCCGAAATTCTCAATATCCAGTGTTGGGAGATATTTCCGGCGGGTTCTTACAGGGTTTGTCCTGGTGAACAGGTGCCCCCTGGCACGGTATCCATTGATGAGGTTTATTACTTTGAATTCGTTTGGAACCACATATGCATTGCCCTGGCCTGTCTTGAAATTGGCCTGGCAGAATTCGAATCCTTCAAAGAATTTTCGCCAGCTCTCATCCACCGACAATGGATCGTGTTGGTATTGTTCATAAAGCCCGTCAATAACCGAGTTGTCTGGTTGATTCAAATAGGTGAATTTATCCATATTATTTGTGCTGCTGTTTGTTAAATTTCTCAACAGCCGTGTCCAGGAATTTCACGAAAGCATCAACATCGAGGTTGTATGCCCGCGGGGAGGTAAGCAGGTTGCCGCTGGTGTCGAGCAGGACATAATATGGCTGTGAATTGACATTAAACCGGGTGATCTGGAGATCGGCGAATATTTTGCCGATGGTTTTTTTAACTTTCCTGTCATACTTCGAAGTGATCCACTCGTTTTCAGGAAGATCAGTCTTATCATCGACATACAGGGCGCTCACGATGAAATTTTCACGCAGACGCTTCAGCACCTGGGGGTCGGACCAAACATTGGCCTCCATTTCACGGCAGTTGACGCACCCGTGTCCGGTAAAATCAATGAAAACCGGTTTGTTCTGTTTTTTAGCGCATGCAAGTGCCTGCCGGTAATCAAAATATCCTTCCAGGCCGTGGGGGAGTTTAAGGAAATCGCCATATTTGGGTTTGTCGCAAAGTGCACTGGCGGATTGTGGCCCTCCTCCGCCGGTGTTGATGGTCCTTACCTCTTTTTGAACAATGGCATTGAGATCGAAATCCTGGTAAGTAGCAGGAGGAAGGTATCCTGAAAGTGCTTTCAAAGGGGCGCCCCACATGCCGGGGATCATGTAAACCACGAAGCTGAAAACGATGATGGAAAGGATGATTCGCGGCACGCTGATGTAAGGCAGGTCGGAATCGTGGTTGAATTTGAGTTTGCCCAGAAGGTACAATCCCATCAGGAAAAAGATGACGATCCAGAATGCAAGGTAAACTTCCCGGTCGAGAATATGCCAGTGGTAGGTCTGGTCAGCAATGCTGAGAAATTTCAATCCAAGCGCCAGTTCAAGAAATCCCAGCACCACCTTCACCGAATTCAGCCATCCGCCCGACTTCGGGAGCCCGTGCAGCCACGAGGGGAAAAAAGCAAAGAGTCCGAAAGGCAGCGCAAATGCGAGTGAAAAACCAAGCATCCCGATGATTGGCATCAGCAGGGCGCCACCGGCCGATTTTACAAGGATGGCACCCACAATGGGGCCCGTGCAGGAAAATGAAACAAGCACCAGCGTAAAGGCCATGAAAAAGGCACCACCATACCCGCCTTTATCCGCCTGTTTGTCGGCTTTGTTCACGATCCAGCTCGGCAGGGTGATTTCAAACATCCCCAGGAAGGATGCGGCGAAAACCATGAAAATAATAAAGAAAAAAACATTCGGGAGCCAGTGTGTGCTGATGAAATTATTAAAGTTGGCACCAAGGGTCACGGCGACGACAATGCCCAGGACCATGTAGATGACGATGATCGAAAGACCGTAAACAATTGCTTCAAGCCGCGCTTTCCTCCTGCTGGTGGTGTCGTGCATGAAAAATGTAACAGTCATGGGGATCATCGGGAAAACACAGGGAGTGATGATGGCCAGCAATCCGGCCAGGAAAGAGATGAAGAAAAACCAAAGGAGCGACTGGTTTGCTGCCTGGTCGGCAGCGGTCTCTCCAAGCCTGGTCTGCTCCTTTTTTTTTGCTGCCGAATCGGCCCTGGCAGTCAATGCAGCGGCCTTTTTCATTGTGTCGGGATGGGTGGCGGCGAGGGTATCTATGGCCGGTTTGGCAGCAACTTTGGTGGCGTCGGGGTTCCCCCTGATGTGAAACTCAAAGTCCACATCACCGGGAGGCAGACATTGCTTATCATCGCAGCACATGAAGTTGAGGGAGCCCTTAATGACAAAGTCCCCGGGGCTTAAAACCTTGATCTTCTGTTTGAAAACCGCCTTATCGGCAAAGTACTTGAGGACCATTTTAAACATGGGATCATTCTCCTCAATCGGTTTGCCCTCCTGGACCTTCCCCTCAAGTTTGTAGTTCTGGTTCTTGGTAAAAACAAAGGTGGTAGGTATCGGACCGCCTTCCGGGATATCCTGTGAATAAAGATGCCAGTTCTTGTCGGCATGGGCAGTCAGTACCAGGGTCGCCTCATCAGGTTTTGATTGCTCAGTCCTGAAGGTCCATTTTACCGGATCAAGGATTTGTGAAAACGAGAGCAGTGGGAAGACCACCAAAGCCATCAGACCGATCAGAACTTTTTTCATCCGTAAGAAATTAGGAGAGGCAAAATTAGGCAAAATTACGAATGATGCAGTTTGTAAATGGATGAAAAGCTTAATTTTGCCGACAAATTTGAAGAGCTGCATGAACGTTACATATATTGGTGAGCACCTTTTACCGGGGGAGATCGGGAAATTTTTTGTCTGGCTGGGATTTGGAACCGCAATTCTGGCGACGCTATTTTACATACTGGCTTTTTACCGCAATGATAACCGCCGAATTTGGTTGTCTGCCGCCCGGGGGGTGTACCTCGCCCATGCAATTTCCATTGTTGCAGTTGCCGTTGCGCTCTATTTCATCATTTTTAACCACTATTTTGAGTACTCCTACGTCTGGCAATATTCTTCCAAAGAGTTGCCACTCAAGTATATCGTCTCCTGTTTCTGGGCAGGTCAGGAGGGAAGTTTCCTGGTTTGGGCGTTATGGCAGGCACTGATAGGGCTGGTGTTGCTTAGACTTGCTCGCAAATGGGAATCCCCGGTGATGCTTGTTTTTTCACTTTCCCAGGTTTTTGTCACTTCCATGCTTCTGGGGGTAACTCTTTTCGGAATAAGGATCGGGACAACTCCTTTTAACCTGCTCAGACATACCGTTGATAACATTGACGGAACCATTTTTGCCATGCCCAACTACGTGACCATGCTGGGCGACGGGAACGGGTTAAACCCATTGCTCGAAAATATCTGGATGACCATCCACCCGCCTATCTTATTTCTCGGTTACGCCCTGTCGCTGGTCCCGTTCAGTTATGCCATTGCCTCGTTTTTAAAAAAAGATTACCACACCTGGATCGGCCGGGCGCTGCCTTGGACCCTTTTTGCCCTGCTGATGCTGGGAGCGGGGATATTGCTCGGGGGAGCCTGGGCCTATGTTTCACTCACCTTCGGTGGTTTCTGGTCGTGGGATCCGGTTGAAAACTCATCCCTGGTTCCCTGGATGACCCTGGTAGCCGGGCTGCATTTCATGCTGATCGCAAGAAGGCAGAATTATGCATTGCTTGCAGCCTATGTGCTGGTAACATTCTCATACGTGCTGGTATTGTATGCCAGTTTCCTGACGCGAAGCGGCGTTCTGGCCGATACCTCCGCCCACTCTTTCGGCGATAATGGCATGACGCTGCAACTCCTGGTCTACCTCCTTGTATTCCTGGCGATGATGGTGGTGATGATCGGTGTCAATTTCCGGAAGTTCCATACCGCAAAACAGGATGTCCTGTTGTCGCGTGAATTCTGGATGTTTATCGGGTCAATCATCCTGGTGCTTGCGGCCTTCCAGATTGTCTTCACAACATCGATCCCTGTTTTCAACAGCCTGTTTCACACAAGCATCGCTCCCCCGGTCGACCGGGTTGGATTTTACAACCACTGGCAGATGCCCTATGCATTGCTGGTTGCTGCTTTTATTGCTTTCAGTCAGTTTTTGACCTACAATTCAAATGATCCGGGGCAATTTTTAAAAAAGTTATTCATCCCGCTCACTGCATCAATCATCCTGTGTATCCCGCTGGTTTTAACCGGGGCCGTGACCGGGATGAACTTCATCCTGCTGATTGTTTTTACCCTTTTTGCGCTGTTGTCATCGCTTTACAACATGCTGTTCCTTGCCACCAAACCAAGGAACATCGGTGCGGTTACAACCCATATCGGTTTTGTGGTTTTTGTGCTTGGCACAGTGCTTACCTTCTCCAATTCAAAGGTTATTTCAACCAACACGTCGAAATTTGATCTTGGCGACAGCCGCACAAATGCCGAAAACCTTGTGCTGATGCGTAACGATACGTTGCATATGAATGACTTTTATGTTTCCTATGTAAGCAACAAACCGGAAGGAAACACAACGGTATACCGGGTCGATTTCCTGACAAAGAGCCGTGGTAAATACAATCTTGAATTTTCGCTGCATCCCTCGGTAAACGTTCATCCCAAGATGGGAGCTGTTTACAATCCCGACACGCGGCACTTCCCGGGACGCGACTACTATACCTACATTGCCAATGTGTCGAAGGAACCCGATTATATCGTGATCAAAGCCATCATGAATCCCTATATCAACGTATTGTGGCTTGGATCAGTGATCATGATCACGGGATTTGCCATTGCTTTTACCAGGAGGGCCCGCAAGCGCTGGCTCGGCAATTCCTGAAGCCGGGAAATTCATAATTCTTTTGCTTTGTCTTCAAGCATGGGCACAAAGCGGAAAGCTCCGTACTCTTTTTTTGCGAAGGTGTTGTCCGGATTTTTTGTAAAAGTGGTCATGATTTGCACCTCGTTGGCGCCTACGGGAATTACCAGGATACCGCCGGGTTTGAGTTGATCCAGCAGCGCATCCGGAACATAAGGTGCGGCAGCGGTTACAATCATTTTATCAAAAGGGGCATAAGCGGGAAGTCCCTTATACCCGTCGCCGAAGAAGGTTTTAATGGATGGGTAGCCAACCACGGGCAGGAATTTGCTGGTCCGGTCAAACAAGGTTTTCTGACGTTCAACCGAGAAGACCTTTGCCCCGAGTTCGGCGAGGATGCACGCCTGGTAACCTGATCCGGTTCCGATTTCAAGTACTTTGTCGTTTCTCCTGATCTGCAGCAATTCTGTTTGAAATGCGACGGTGTAGGGTTGCGAAATGGTCTGGCCGGCCCCGATCGGGAATGGCTTGTCTTCGTAAGCATATTCCAGGAAGGAGGAATCGAAAAAGAAATGACGCGGTACCGTTTCCAGGGCTGCAAGAACCTGCACATCCGAAATTCCCTTTGCCCTGATATTTTGAACCAGCAACTTCCTCAGTCCCTGATGCCGGTATGAGTCAGCCGGTTTAGCGATTGCCATCTCTTTTGGGGTGTTAAATTTTTCACGAAAATACTAAATTCAGTCAGGGTAAAAACCTACCTTTGTAAAAAAAAATAAAATGCTGAAAATCGGAGTGCTGGGAGCCGGGCATCTTGGTAAAATTCACCTGAAATGCATCAAGGAAATACCTGAATTTGACCTTGTCGGATTTTATGATCCGGATGAAGCCAATGCTGAAAAAATCGAACAGGAATTTGGTGTAAAAAAATGGACATCCCTGGATGACCTGATAGATGCTGTTGATGTTGTTGACATTGTCACACCTACGATTTCACATTTTGAATGTGCCTCAAGGGCTTTGAAAAAATGCCGGCACGTCTTTATTGAAAAACCGATCGTTACAACCCTGGAAGAGGCCCGCGAATTGATCAAGATTGCGCGGGAAGCAAATGTTAAAGTGCAGGTTGGCCATGTCGAACGTTTCAACCCCGCTTTTCTTGCTGCCGAAGCTGCATTCGACCGGCCCATGTTCATCGAAAGTCACCGTCTTGCCCAGTTCAATCCGCGGGGAACAGATGTCCCTGTCATTCTTGACCTGATGATCCACGACATCGATATCGTACTTAGTGTTGTTAAAAGCAATATTAAAAAAATCAGTGCCAGCGGGGTGGCGGTTGTAAGTGATACGCCTGATATCGCCAATGCCAGGATCGAATTCGACAACGGGTGTGTGGCAAACCTGACCGCAAGCCGAATCTCCTTGAAAAACATGCGGAAATCCAGGTTCTTCCAGAGAGATGCTTATATTTCAGTTGATTTTCTGAAAAAGGAACTTGAGGTTGTAAAGATCAATGATGTGAGTACCGACTCCCCCCCTTTGGGATTTATCCTTGAACTGGGACCCGGTCGCGGTTCAAAACAGATTAATTTCGAAAAGCCTGAAATCAAACCACTGAATGCCATCAAAGCTGAACTGGAAAGTTTCAATGCGGCAATCACCAACAATACCATTCCCATGGTCACAATAAACGACGGTTACAGTGCGCTGGAAGTTGCTTACAAAATCATTGAAAAGATAAATCTGAACGCAGCGAACATGGTCTGATTCCTTGTTGGTTCCTGTTCATTACTTTTATGTTTTTGTGAACAATATCAGCAATAACCGGCCGTTATCTATAAGAGGAAGCCGTGATTTCAACTTTTATGACAATATGATTTACAGGAAATTTTTTCGCTATTTCTGTCTTTTAAGCATCCTGTTCATTGTCGCATCTTCCTGTGAAAAATTTTCCGGCGATCAGAGCATCCCTGCTTACCTTACTGTCGATTCCATTTACATCACCACCGATTATGTCTCCGAGGGCACAGCATCACAACACATTACCGATGCATGGGTATACGTGGATGATGAATTCCTGGGAGCTTTTGAACTTCCGGCCAGGTTCCCGGTATTAAAATCAGGGAAGCATACATTGAAGGTATGGCCGGGCATCAAGAAGGATGGAATTGCAGCTACCCGCCAGACGTATGAATTTTACAAGCCGGTCACCAGGCAGATCACCCTTACACCTGACAGCACGACCAAAGCCGGCGTTTTAAAAACAACCTACCAGTCTACCGCCCTGTTCGTATGGAAAGAGGATTTCGAGAATGTATCTCTTACCCTTGATACGACCAGTGGAAGCAGCGCCTTCATACAACGAAGTTCACCTGGTTCACCGCTTACTTTTGAAGGCGGTCACTCAGGCATGGTTGTCCTGGATTCAGCACACGATTTTTTTGAATGTGAGACACACCAGGAATATGTTATTCCCTCTGCTCCCGTGTTTCTGGAGATGAATTTTAACACCACCAACACCCTTGCAATCGGCGTTTTTACTTATGGGAGCACTACACTTTACCAAACCCCGGTACTCTACCTTCGGCCGACCAATGGGTTGTGGAAGAAAATTTACATCGATCTCTCCACCACCCTGTATGCATATACGGGGATGACCACCTATCGCGTGTATATGAGTGCCCTGAAAGAGACTGGATTGGCAAAATCCCTTATCCTTTTTGATAATTTCAAAACAGTAACCCGCAAATCGAATTAGCATGCGGTCAAATTAAGAATCAGAATAGCTGAATTATGAATAAACGGTTACAGGTTATTAAATATATTGCCGCAGATTTTCTGGCGGCTTTTATCGCCTGGACGTTGTTCTTTGTTTACCGGAAATACGCGGTAGATCACCAGATTTTCAGACATCTCGATGACATCCTTCTCGACAGGAAACTTTATTACGGCGTTACCATCATCCCGTTTTTCTGGTTGATGCTTTATACGCTGATCGGAACCTACCGTAAAATTTTCAGAAAAGCCAGGCTCCGTGAATTTGCCCAGACAATCCTCATAACCTTTATCGGGGTTACGATCCTGTTTTTCACACTGATCCTTGATGATGTCATCATCAATCAGCACACCTACATTGAGTTCTTTTTTATCCTCCTGATGTTTCATCTTTTTTTTACAGCATCTTTCCGGTTTCTCCTTACTTCACGCACAGCCTATAAAATCCACTCCAAACTCATCGGGTTCAACACCATTATCATCGGGAGCAACGGGAATGCTGTTTCGATTTACGAAGAGATTGAAAACCAGGAAAAGTCGTCAGGAAACAAATTTGTAGGCTTCATCAATGTTGAAGGATACAGCAAATATAAATTAGCAGAGTCGATCCCCCATCTCGGCGGACTTCAGGACCTGAACAGGTTTGTGAAGGAGCTGAATATCGAGGAGGTGATCATTGCAATTGAACACTCAGAAAACCACACCATCGAAAATATCATCACACAGCTCGAAGACACAGATGTGGTGATTAAAATCATTCCGGCAATGCAGGACATTCTCATGGGCTCGGTTAAAACAACTTCCATTTTCCACGCCCCACTCATTCAGATTTACCCCGACCTCATGCCCGACTGGCAGATGTCGCTCAAACGCATCCTCGACCTCGTCATTTCAATCATCTGCCTGATCGTGCTCACCCCAATGATGATCATTACCGCAATTATCATCAAAGTGACCTCATCTGGCCCGGTTTTCTTCTCGCAGGAACGTGTCGGGATCAAAGGCAAACCATTTAAAATGCATAAATTCAGGACGATGTACAAGGATGCCGAAGAGAGTGGCCCTCAGTTGTCGTCCAGAAATGATCCCCGGATCACCCGGTTCGGCAAATTTCTCAGGCAATTCAGGGTGGACGAGATACCCCAGTTTTACACAGTGCTTAAAGGCGATATGAGCCTGGTAGGGCCACGGCCTGAGCGCCAGTTTTACATCGATCTCATTACCCAGCGGGCGCCCCATTACAGGTTGCTGCATAAAGTCAAACCCGGAATTACTTCATGGGGCCAGGTTAAATACGGCTATGCGGAAAACCTGGACCAGATGGTCGAACGCCTGAAATTTGACATCCTATACATCGAGAACATGTCGCTGGCAATGGATTTCAAGATATTAATTTATACCATCCTGATCATCATCCAGGGCCGCGGGAAATAGTTGCCTCTCCAGTTGTTCCATCACAACGGTTGCTTTGCCCTGCAGGAAAATATCCGTGATTTTATCCGTGTAATTTGATGGTTCGGGGTTCACTTCTATGATGACAGCCCCGTACTCTTTTGCCATAAATGGTATCTGGTTGGCTGGCATTACCTCACCTGTTGTACCGATAATCAGAAATACATCCGAGATGGATGCTGCTTCATACGCCTCCGCAAGCGGTACCTGCGGAATTCCCTCCCCGAAGAAAACAAAACCGGGTTTCAGGATTCCGCCGCATTCCACGCAGGTCGGCGGGAAATGGTCGAGGCTGATCTGCCCGGGGTGATACTCGCGATGACATTGAAGACATTTCAGTTTTTTTGAATTCCCATGGAACTCTGAGAGAAGTAACGATCCCGCTTCCTGGTGAAGGTTGTCAATATTCTGGGTGACGATTCTCCCCAGCAGCCCTTCCTTCTCCATCCGGGCAAGGACCAGGTGAGCCTTGTTGGGCTTTGCCATGCCAAAAAAGTCATAAAAAATCTCCTTGATGACCACCCATGAACCGGCAGGGTCATGCATGAAATGCTGCAGGTCAAGCACACCCGGGTCGTACTTTTCCCACAATCCCCCGCTGCCCCGGAAGGAGGGAATCCCGCTTTCAACCGAGATTCCCGCTCCCGTAAAGGCTGTTGTGAATCGTGAACGTTTCAGGATAAGGGCGGCCTCTTTGATCAGCTCCTTCATGCTGCCGTTATTTCAGCCATTTATCAAGCCAGTTATAGAATGTCCGTTGCCATAATATGCCATTTTGTGGTTTCAACACCCAATGGTTTTCATCCGGGAAATAGAGAAATTCGGCAGGAATTCCGCGCAGGATAGCGGCATTGAATGCCTGCATGCCCTGTGTGGCCACGATCCGGTAGTCAAGTTCGCCGTGGATGCAGAGGATAGGGGTATCCCAGTTCTGGACAAACCGGTGAGGAGAATTTGCAAATGACCGTTGCGCAATTTTATTGTTTTTGTCCCAGTATGGCCCCCCGAGATCCCAGTTTACAAACCACATCTCTTCAGTTTCAAGGTACTGTGCTTCAAGATTGAACATGCCATCGTGGGCAATAAAAGCCTTGAAACGTTTATTGTGATTGCCGGCCAGCCAGTAGACCGAAAATCCTCCGTAGCTGGCGCCAATGCAGCCAAGCTTATCCTTGTTTACATAAGGTTCTTTGGTCAGGGCGTCGATGGCGCTTAAATAGTCTTTCATATTCTGGCCGCCATAATCGCCACTGATTTGTTCGTTCCAGGCATGCCCGAAACCGGGCAGCCCCCTGCGGTTTGGCGCTACGATGATGTAGCCGTTGGCCGCCATCATCTGGAAATTCCACCGAAACGACCAGAACTGGCTCACAGTACTCTGAGGCCCCCCTTCACAATATAGCAGGGTCGGGTATTTCTTTGTAGAATCAAAATGGGGTGGATAAATAATCCATGTGTGCATCTCCTGGTTGTCGGTCGTTTTTATCCACCGTTGTTCGATGCGTGCCAGGGCAAGTTTATCGAGTACATCCTTGTTGGTCGTCGTGAGGGGTGTGTCTTTGCCTGTAGCCGGGTTTACCGAATAAAGTTCTACCGGCATCGACATCGACATCCGTGATGCAATCAACTTGTCGCCTGCAGGGATTACACCGGTATAGTCGTGAATTCCTGCAGTGATTTTGGAAATCCTGCCATCGGCAAGGTCAAGCCGGTAAATTTCATCTGTAGCATGGTAGTCGCTGATGAAATAGATTGACTTGCTGTCGTCGGTCCAGGCAAGGCTTTCTGCATTCTGATCAAAATCTTTGGTAAAATCAACCTTTGTTTTCGAATCAACATCGTAAACAATCAGCCGGTTTTTATCCGACTCATAGCCATCCCGTTCCATACTTTGCCAGGCGATCTTTTTCCCATCCGGCGAAAATCCGGGCGCAACATCATAGCCCATCATGCCCTCGCTGATATTGGTGGTTTTTCCACCTGCCAGTTCATAAAGATAGATGTCGGAATTAGTGGATTTTGCATATTCAACGCCCTTTTTTTTGCGGCAGGTATAGGCAATCACTTTGCTGTCGGGACTCCAGTTGATCTGCTCCATCCCGCCAAACGGCATCAGCGGGGTTTCGAAGGGTTCGTTCAGCATGATGTCGGTCCCTTTTGTGATCTTATCGCTGGTTAAACCGGCAACAAAAATATGGCTGTAAGCCTGCACCCAGGTATCCCAGTGGCGGTACATCAGGTCATTGTAAATCCTGCCGCTGGCCTTGGGAAGATTTGCATAGAGATCCTGGAATTGTTTTTCCGGAACGACATCGGCAGTATACAGGAGGTTCTTCATATCCGGGGAATATTTGAACCCGTTGATCCCATTTTCAATGTTGGTCACCTGTTTGCGGTTGTTCCCGTCAGGGGCCATCTCCCAAACCTGCATGGAACCCGTCTCCGACGACATGAAAACGATTTTTTTACCGTCGGGGGTCCACATCGCCTGGTATTCGCTGAATTTCGTAGTGGTAACCCGCTTGAGATTCTGCCCGTCGGTTCCAATCGTATACAATTCACGGTTTCCTTTATTCTGTGCAATGTCGTAATAGGTGACTCCGTATAAGAGTGTGTGTTTGTCCGGGGAAAGTTCGGGTTCACTTAACCTGCCCAGACTCCACAAAACCTCGGGGGTCATCAGGTCACTTTTCAGCTCAACAGCTTGTTTTTCAATCAGCGGAGCCTCTGCCGTTTTTTTCTCTTGTGGTTTGCATGAATAAAGCCCTGAAAGCAGGGCAAGCAAAAGGAGTAAAGATAGTTTTCTCATGATTTGATTATTAAGGTTTTATTATTGTTCGATCTGTTGACCGGTCTCATCCCCCCGGCCATATTCTTGGTAAAAATATGACGATTCCTGTTATCACAGCTCCTACAGCCGTTAAGAGAACCGCCCCGGCGGAAATGTCTTTCACCGCACCGGCCTGGGCATGAAAAGCCGGGGAGACGAAATCGACCAGTTTTTCAATGGCAGTATTCACTGCTTCCATGGCCAGAACCAGGAAAATGGTCGTAGTGATGATGCACCATTCAGTGGCAGAAAGCCCTGAAACAAAACCCGCAGTAACAACGATGCACGCCGCAACCATGTGGATCCTGAAATTTTGCTGGGTGGTTAACACAATTTTCAACCCGTTAAGGGCATATCCGAATTTTTTATACATACCTGCTGACTCTTGCACTGTATACCACCCAATCTTTTCCAAATTGATCCGCCAGAAAGCACTCTTCCTGTTTGATGATTTTATGGTGAACGTAAATGCCGAAAATCGTAAATGAAACATTGATCAGATCGGGGAAATAGAGGCAGGATGCGATCGCAATAATATGAACTCCAACATACAAAGGATTGCGGCTCATCCGGTAAAGGCCATGAGTCTGCAACATGGTTTCCTGCACGGGCAGACCGACAAATAACGATTTCCCAAGATTAAAAAGGGAGACTGAAACAATGAACGTGCCGATATAAAGCAGTACGACTGCTGTCCACGAAAGACCGATGGGGACGTTGAGATATCCGCTCCCGGGGTAGATAGCCTTCAGCATGAATAAAAACCAGGTGGTAAAAAGGGCTATTTTGGCCGAATAAAATTGCAGTTTTTCTATGGTAGGAGTTCCAAACAATCCTGCAGCGGAAGTTCTTATCCTGATGAACTGCAGGGCGAAAACCATTAGAAGAACAGTAAATGCTGTCAATACAAAATAGCTGTGGACCGGCATTTTTTTTTTGTAAATTTAAGTAATTTTCTGTTTTCCCGGAACCAGTACGGTCAAATTTTTTATGGTGATATTGACTACCTTTGCCAATCATTTACATCATGCATGTCTACAATCCTTCAAGTTGAGAACCTGGCCCGGTCCTATGGTGAAAAGAACCTGTTTGAAAATATTTCATTTGTTCTGAGCCAGTCTCAGAAAGTCGCGCTTATCGCACGAAACGGCGCCGGGAAAACCAGCCTGCTCAATATCATCGCCGGGCTTGAACCTTGCGACAACGGAACGGTAACCATGTTTAACCGCGATTCGTTTGAATATCTCAGGCAGGAGCCAGACCTTGATCCCGGGAAAACTGTTTTTGAAGAGGTCTATTCTCATTCCAATGATATTCAGAAAACCATCCTGAATTATGAACATGTCATCAAAGGGGAGGATAAAAATGAGATACAGCATGCCATTGAACAGATGGATGCCATTCAGGGCTGGGAGTACGAAACACGGGTAAAGCAAATACTTACCCAGCTCAAGTTGCCCGATCTCGACCAGCGCATCAGGGAACTCTCGGGCGGTCAGCGCAAACGTGTCGCACTGGCGAAAGCGCTGATCACCGAACCCACCTTCCTGATCCTCGATGAGCCTACCAACCACCTTGATGTTGAAATGATCGAATGGCTGGAAGAGTACCTCTCGAAAACCAGCATCACGCTGCTGATGGTCACCCATGACCGCTATTTTCTCGACCGGGTATGCGACGAGGTGCTTGAAATGGAAAACGCAGCGGTGTACAAATACAAGGGGAATTATTCCTATTTCCTGGAAAAGCAGGCTGAACGTCTTGATATTCAGAATAAAGAGGTTGAACGGGCGCAAAACCTCATGCGGACGGAGCAGGAGTGGATGCGGCGCATGCCCAAAGCGCGCACAACAAAGTCAAAAGCCCGTATTGACAGCTTCTACGACTTGCAGGAGAAAGCCTCAAGTAAAGTTTATGAAGAGCGGATGAACCTCAACATCGAAGGTGCCCGCATGGGGAATAAAATTCTCGAAATCAACGATGTCTATTTCAACTGGGGTGACCTTGCCATCCTGAAGGGATTCACCTATACCTTCAAACGCCGCGAAAAGGTTGGCATCGTTGGGAAAAACGGCTCGGGCAAATCCACGTTTCTTGATGTTATCACAGGCCGGATCAGGCCCCAAAAAGGCCATATCCAGACAGGGGAGACCATTCAATACGGTTACTACAAGCAACAGGGGCTGGTTTTCAATGAAGATACCAAGGTGATCGATGTCGTAAAGGAAATTGCCGAAGTGGTCAAACTTGGCAATGGCGACACCATCACGGCGGCTGCTTTCCTCAACTATTTCATGTTTCCATACCCCTCACATTTTCAGTCTGTTTACAAACTGAGTGGCGGGGAGAAACGGAGGCTTTACCTGATAACGGTCCTGATGCGGAGCCCGAATTTCCTGATCCTGGATGAGCCTACCAACGATCTCGACATCCTGACCCTGAATGTGCTTGAAGAGTATCTCGCCTCGTTCAACGGATGCGTGGTTGTGGTAACCCACGACCGCTACTTTCTTGACAAGATTGTGGATCATCTTTTTGTATTCGAAGGAGACGGGGTTATCAGGGATTTCCCCGGAAACTATACCCAGTACAAGGCATGGAGCGACGAACGGAAGAAAAAGGAGCAACTGCAGAAACGCATCACCGTGCGGAATATTGAAGCCCAAAAGCCTGCGCCTCCGGTCTCCAATAAGTTGTCGTTCAAGGAAAAACGTGAACTCGAGTCCCTTGAAAAAGAGATTGCCAGGCTGGAGGCGGAAAAGTCGGCGATTGAAGCCGATCTTCAGTCGGGGACCCTTAAGCCCGATGTGCTGACCCAGCGTTCCGAGCGTTGGGCGGCGATTTTGCCGGAAATTGAGCAGATGACCAACCGCTGGATGGAACTCAGCGACCGGGAATAAATAGAATATCCGTTTATGCAGGAATTCGCCGGAAACGTAATAAATTTATTTTCGGTGCAGTGCAGCAGCAGAATTAAATTCATTGACAACCGGCGTCTCGGAGTTATTGAGCACGGCTTTGCTGTTAAAAACCATCCTGAAGTTGAACATTTCATGGTCCGAAGGATGCGCAAGAGTGAATGCCAGCTTGCTGTCCATGTCGTATTCGATCAGTAACCGATCCCTTACCGAGATGAATAGTTTCCTGCCGATATTAAAACTGCACGGTTCAGCCCAATAGGATCCTAACGGGACAGAATCTGTTTTGAAAATCGTATTCTGCAAAGGGTCATATTGCCAGAGAACAAGTGTTTTCGGATCCCAGCCGGTGCCGGATATTTCGATAAAGTAACCGGTGTTTCTTGCCGAGAATCCTTCGGTTATATTATGATTTTTCATCTGTGCATCGGACTGAAGTTGCCTCCATTGGTCCTGTACGGGGTTATAAGTCCAGAATTCATATTGGTTGAACCCGCTGTAAAGGTATAATGTGTTATTGATCACAAAATGGGGATATGTATGGTCATTGAATGTAGCTCCGGGATAATCTGCCTTTTTTGTCCAGCCATTGGCCTGGGGATCATATTCCCATAAGTCGGAATATGTTTCGACCAGGTTCCCGACACCCAGCCCGATATATCCGTAATTTCCGATACTGAAATCGATCGCATTGCTGCGGGCATTTCCCGGGAACGGAGGCAGTTCCTGCCATAGATTCGTTCCGCTGTTGAATTCCCATAATTCCCTGCTTGCATAGTTTCCGTCATTAGTCATGCCCAATGCGACATAACCTTTTGTTCCAACAGTGAAGCTGCTGCTCCAGAACCTTGCACCCCCTGGAAAATCGGCCAGCGGTGTCCAGGGATTTACCAGCGTGAACATGGCGTCTGCATAGCCGGTTTGGCCGGCAGTCTGGACGGAGACGGCAACCTCTTTGGTAGCTTTGGTTTCAGGGCATTGAACAATGATGGTGTCCCTCTTCTCGTAAATGATCCGTGCACGCACATCCCCGAAACGGACGACATTATTGCCCGGGGATTCATTAAAATAATCGCCGGCAATGGTGACCACATCTCCGGGGATGGCTGAGGTTTTTGACAGATGGCCGATACGGGGCATGATGCTGCCTTTGCTGTAGAATGCCTTCTCATTGCTGTAAACCAGGTAACCGGGTGTCTTTATGAAGGCCCTGATATAATATTTCTGGTCTTTTCCGAGGGCATTGTCTATTCTGAAAGTTATTTTATCGGGGCTGGCCTCTACAGCCTTAAGTGATATCTTCCGGTCGGTAACAACTGGTTTCGACTCCTCGCTGATTACAAAACCAAAATCCTCTATTGCATAATCACCCGAACTGATGATCACCGACTTAACCGTGATCCCTGTTTCACTGATCTCAGAAACATCTTCCTGGATTACATAAGGATATTCTTTTGACAGGATCTTTGAATCCTTTTTACACCCTGCCGCAAGGAGCAACAGGGTTATAATTGCAAAACTGAAAAGATGCTTCATCGTTAAAAAGATATGCCCGATTTTATCTGGAATTCAGAAATGTCCATGGCCCGGGATGACGTGAGTGCGTAATAGGAATTGTAACGGATATCCACGGAAAACCAGTTTCTTGGCAGGATCTGAACGGCAAATCCCCCGCCGATAGAGTACCCGATCATGGAGTTCGGAATCAGCGTTATTTCAGGCATGTCATTGATTTCAATAACATTCTGGCCTATGGTGGCACTGTAAAGCATCTCCTCATTGTTGAAGTTGAATAGAAAAACTGCTCCCACATTCAAAAACGGACGTATTCTGTTCGAAGGGAATGCATACCGGACCAGAACGGGCAATTGAAGTGAAGACATCTTCCCGAAATAATCAAACTCCTGGGATCTGACAGAAGTACTGGCAGCAAAATCATGATGTGTATAAAGCAACTCCGCGACCACCGAAATATCACTCAGTAAAACCGGACATTCCATGAAAATGCCGGCCACGAAGCCTCCTTCATACCTGTATTCCATTTGGCTTAATTCCGGGATTGGAATGGTTGATTTCGGAACAAGCTTGCAGGCACTGTATCCCGCGCTGATCCCAAACTTTAAAAACGGGAAGGGCCTTTTTTTACACTTTTCATACTGTTTCATCAATTTTTTATACCCTGCACGATTGTAACGAACCAGTTTAATGGCATCGGCCATTTGGGGGCAATCGGCGGTGTAGTGCCTCAGGTCATCCCTGAAATTCCTGTGTCCGTAATCCTCTCCGTGTTTTGTCAATTCAACAAACAGGGTGCTGTCCTGTTCCAGGAAGAAGGTTGTTCCGGCTTCGCCCTCGTAATAGTACAACGAGTATTTTCCTTTTACAAGCCTTTCCAGGAATACCCTGCGAGTCGAATCGGGAACCGGGATGTTCTTTGCAAGGTAGGTTGTACCATCCTCAAATCCATACTCCCTCACCTGCCAGGGTGTATATTCCACAATCGTTTTTCCTTTTTTAACTTTGCAAACCATTTGATTGGTTAAAACATCTCCATCCACAAGGACAACTCCTACGTTAGTCGCTGTGTCGCTGACGAAGTAATTATTCTGCGATGAAGTAATTAACGGGATTAAAAATATCAGCAGGAGAAAGAATTGACGGCAGTTCTTCATAATTTCTTAATCGCTTTGGAGAATTCAAAGATAGAGAAACTTTATTTTGCACGCTCAATTCTTTCGGTTGTCCTGATTTATATGTTTAGAGTCTGTTTAAATATAGTATTTTGTGCAATGGCACAAGCTGACTGAATCATGCCTCCATACCGGTCATTGCCTGAAAACCTGCCGGAAGTGCCGGTTGAATGAAGGTTAATGATAACTTTGCTCCCGGATAAACAAACAACGCTTTATGAAAACCATCATCATCTTTTTTATTTCCCTTTCAGGGATCCTGCTGATGGCCGGATCCTACCTGCTTGCCCAGAAGATGCCGGCAGCAGGATCGGTTACCTCAAAATCTTTGGCATATGATCCATATGAAAGTTATCCGTTGTATCATGGGGGTGATCTGGGAGTGAATTATTCCAAATCATTAACCGTCCTGAAAATATGGTCTCCTCCTGCGCAGGAAATGAAGCTGAGGTTGTACAAAACTTCAACGGGCAACGACATGACAGAAGAGATTGGCTGCCGCAAGGATGAATTTGGCGTATGGAAAGCTGAATTGCCGGGGGACAGGAAAAACCTCTATTATACTTTTCAGGCAAAAATTAACGGGAAATGGAATGATGAAAACCCCGACCCTTATGCCAAAGCGGTTGGTGTTAATGGAAAACGGGGAGAGATCATTGATTTGAATGAGACCAATCCCACAGGTTGGGAAAACGACAAACCACCTCTTTTGAAAAACCATACGGATGCGATCCTCTACGAACTTCATATCCGTGATTTGTCAGTTGCGGCCAATTCAGGGATCAAAAACAAGGGAAAGTTCCTGGGGCTTACCGAATCGGGAACGAAAAATAGCCATGGGCAAAGCACGGGGATTGATCATATTGCCGAACTGGGTGTCACGCATGTTCACCTGTTGCCTTCCTTTGATTTTTCGGGGGTGGATGAATCAAAGTTAAATGTTCCCCAGTTCAATTGGGGATATAATCCTCAGAACTTTAACACGCCGGAGGGATCCTATTCAACGGATCCGGAAGATGGCAGGGTCCGTATCCGTGAATTCAAGGAAATGGTTCAATCGCTCCATCAGAAAGGGCTCAGGGTGGTCATGGATGTGGTATACAACCATACAGGTCAAACGCACAACTCGAATTTTGATCAGTTGGTTCCGGGGTATTATTACCGGCAATGGGAAAAAGATGGAAAATACAGTAATGGTTCCGGTTGCGGCAATGAGACTGCCTCCGACCGCGCGATGGTCAGGAAGTTCATCCTTGAGTCTTTGACTTACTGGGCCAGGGAATACCATGTTGATGGTTTCCGTTTTGACCTGATGGCCCTCCATGATATGGAAACCATGAACCAGGCCGCTGCCGTTCTCCGGGCAATCGATCCTTCGATCATTATTTACGGAGAGGGTTGGACAGGAGGTGATTCACCGCTGCCTGAAAACTACCGTGCTTCGAAGATGAATGCAGGGAAGATGAACGGGGTGGCTGTTTTCTGTGATGACCTGCGTGATGCGGTCAAAGGAAGCGTGTTTGACGATAAGAGTACGGGTTTTGCCAGCGGTGCCAAAATAATGGCCGAATCGGTGAAATTTGGCATTGTTGCAGCCGGGGAACACCCGCAAATTGATTATTCCGCGGTAAACTATTCTAAAAAGCCCTATGCGAAAAACCCGGATGAGGTTATTAACTATGTTTCATGTCATGACAATCATACCTTGTATGACAAGTTAAAGATATCACGTCCGGATGCTTCGGAAGAAGAGCTCGTCAAAATGGATAAGCTGGCTAATACCATCGTGCTTACTTCGCAGGGGATCCCTTTTTTGCATGCGGGCGTCGAGATGAAAAGAACCAAGGGTGGCGAAAGTAATTCGTTCAACAAACCGGATTCGGTTAACCGGATCAACTGGGATTGGAAATATGTGAACAGGGATTTGTTTGCATATTATAAAGATGCAATTGCCCTCAGGAAAACACATCCTGCCTTTAGAATGCCAAATAATAAAATGGTTCAGAAAAACCTGTTGTTTTTACCGACAAATGATCCCCAACTTATCGCCTACCAGTTAAAAGATCATGCCAACAATGACAGTTGGCAGCAGATCATCGTTATTTTTAATGGTGCGGATGTTGAAAAAAACATCGTTTTACCCAAGGGAATGTGGAAGACCGCACTTCAAAACTATCAGTTTAAAAATGATGGAAAAGCCTGTTCAGATAAGGTTGTCATTGCACCCTGCTCAGCCATGATTTTATACCAGGAATGAGGCTGGACTCTGACGGTTTGATATAACCAAAATGCAAGGCACCGTAAGAAATGACTATAAGGGCAATCCGATCTTGCCCTTACAGCCCTTTTTTCCACAACGGGTGTTTGTATGTCGCATGGCTCTTTTTTCATAGCCTTTATTGCACCTCAAATTTAATGAATCGTCAATTAAATTTGACTATGAATAAATTTGCACCAGTTCTATTTCTTGTTATGCTCAACCCATATGAGTTCAGAAGTGTTAAATCCCAGATTTTTAGCAATAGTCAGGTAGTTTTGCTTTATATCTTCTGGTATCGTGGTCTCGCGTGAGAGTATCCATAAGTAACTGAAATTATTACCGCAAACAAGTGCATACTTGTATTCATTGTCAATGGCTATCACGTTATATCCTCCGTAAAACGGACGGAAAAACGAAACCTTCAGCATGGCAACATCTTCATTTCCGACAAATTTTGCAACGCCAATGGCTTCCTTCCACTGCTTTTTCTCATAGTCATAGCCACGGTTAACGACTTTAACGGAGCCATTATCGTTAACAGAATATTGAGCCGTGGTGTTATTCAGGTTTCGCTCAAATCTAAAATCGAAGCGGGCAATCTCATACCACTTGCCCAGGTATTTCGCCTTGTTGAATGGTTTTATTGCATGCACTCCTTCTGGAATGGTAGAACATGAGCCGAATATAAGACCGAGAATTCCCATGACCGAGTTTTTTAATAATGTTTTTACATTCATATAATAGTTTATTCAATAAACACAATACCAATCAATTCTGTTTTCATTATCTGACCTTGTCAGATTTATGCTTCTGTAAAAAAATGCTTATGATCAACCCCACTGCCAGGAATACATCAACGATGTTCCATACCTGTTTACCCAGCGGAATAGTTGCCAGAGGCTGAAACAGTATCGCCAATCCCAGAAAAACGATAACCATTGGCATGTTTTTCCGCTCATATTCGTAGTAGGCCAGGATCGAAAATCCTACAACGGCTATGAACCTGACGAGTTGATAATAACCATAGGGCATCTCGAACAGGCATATCAGCAGCAGGGTGGAAAGAGCAATTTTTATCAGGTTTTCGGTTGTGTGTTTCATTTGTCGCTTTTAAATACTTGATAGGAATGGAACTTCATTAAACCGTCGATATTGTATGCTAAAAGTGTCACCTGGTGAAAAACCTGGTGGAAGGGAAAAGGGGAAAAAACGAACCCTTTTGGTCCTTGCGATCCAGATCATTTCACCACGGGGGTATTCGAAACTCGGTTGGTACCTATTCAGGGGTTCTGGATGTGAAACAAAGGTAAGGTATAAAATCCAAAAGTCAAAAGCCCCCCTTTAGGAAGGCTTTTATAACCAAGCGGGTAAATATAATTGGATAATGAGTGCTGTTCGAAAGCGGCGATGGAAGGTGTTACAGGAGCCAACGCACTGATATCAGTTGTCCCGGCAATCGAATCGTTGAAATCGGCTTCGACGGGAGCCAAGGGAGCAAGATATGAATAGTCAATGATTGCATCGGGAGCGGCATCGCTGAAATCAGCTTCAATTCTCAGATTTAAAATTTTCCCATTACTTGCCGCCTGCTTCCTTGTAACGATAATCTTTGTGGTATTTGCCTATAACCCTAATGCTTTAATAGCTTTCCGGGAATATCCGATCCTGAAATATCTCACTTTTTAATGGAATTCCTCAAAAAGGCAAGTGCTTTGAGAACATCCTTCACTTCTGAAACACTTCCACACTGGAAAGCCTGCTCATCCAGTGTGTTGGACGACGCCGGGGCATCATATTTCCTTATGCAATTCTTACATTCAACCAGAATGCTATTGGCTGGCCCTTCGACATTTATAAATGAAAACCAATCCGACCTGACCTTATGGTTGAGCGCACTGGAGAGTTTTACCTCGTTGAGATTAAACCTGTAGATCTCTTCAGGAGCGTTGAGGGTTAAAATGCCGTCATGACCGACGCCAAGAATAATGGAATATACCAGACGTGCGTTGATGAAATCAATGGCTTCAACCGGATTTGTATAGCTGGCAACCCGCACAGCACACAGATTTTTAAGTTGGGGTATTTTATTGGGATCGAGGTTTGCATAAGTACTTTTAAGATAATAAAGAACCGTAATTACCTTATATGCCTTTGCCCTGTTTGGCGTTTGAAAGGATTTCCGGGTAATCAATTCCTGTTCTCCCCCATGTTTTTTCAAGCCTATGCAGAAATCACCATAAATTCTGACTTTTGAACCATCTTCCGCATCATTGTACCCAAATTCAGCCTGTAAAAGATTTACCTGGTAATCCTCCTCCGGGCTGTTTATTGTCATCATTCCCTTGTCATCGATCCCTGTGATTACTGAGTAAGAGAGATTCTCATTGATAAAATCCAACGCTTCATCGACCGTTTTTACCGTAATAGTTGAATCACCTGTCTTCAGGATTTTAGGACTGGTCATGGCGCTTTTTTGGTCTGCACAGTACTTCTGTTTTAAGAATTTGAAAGCATTGATCACCATTTTCGCTTCATTCTCAGACTCACATAAAAACGATTGCCGGCTTGTTTTTTCTATTAGGATTTTATGATCGTAATGTTCGATTCCATTTTCAGTCGTCACCCTTACCCGGCTGTCATTGTTGCCATCGTTGTAATTAAAGGCGGCATGGTGAAGGTTGAATTTTATCTTTTCACCTGGTGTGCTTATCGTAACCGTTCCGTCCGGATCGATCTTCTGTAATACAGAATGCGAAAGTTTGTCATTGATAAAATCTTTTGCTTCCTCCGTTGTTGTGTATTGGGCGAAACTGTTCAATGTCATTAAAAGGAGAACTAAAAAACCCAGGTTTTTACACTTGATTCTTTGTATTTTCATAGTCGGATTTGGTTAATGTTTTTTCACTTTTGAAGATCATAGGACGTGACGAAAAGATCAACGTTACAATTTTTTCATGTTTTTCAGGGATATTTCCTACCAGGAATAATCTTTTCGACATTGATTGTTGGAAATGTTGGATGGTGCAATAGTTACACCGTATAACATTTTTACGAATAATAACCTTTTTCCATGGCATTCGATAGTGGTTTGCATGGCATCATCAGATCACCTTTAACTTTTTGGTATCTTCTTTATTTTGAAAGAAAGCTGCGTTGCTTGGAGGATTTGCAACTGCTTTCTGCATGAGATATAAATGACCCGGTCACTTTTCTATTGTATAAAGAGACGATTATAACCAACATGGTTGATCGCACCTTAAAGATATGAAAATCCGAAGGATTACTGGTCCTTCATACACCGCACTGACTGGCCGGCGTTTTTCATTGGAAATAAAGAATAGACATCGCTGTAACACCAGCGCAGGCTCCGATACCATGCTGCAGTGGTATTATAAGAGGTCGCAGTCCAGAAGCTATCATCGTGATTATTGCCCGGTGCCAGGCTCCACGCTCCCGTTGCATTCCTGTAATTTGAGCAAAGAGCCGTAAATCCTGCTGAATTTAATCCGTATGTCGAATCCATGTATTCCCATCTTGTGTTACACCCTTCCTTCAATATCCTTCCAATGATATTGCCGGAACCACCGAGTGCTGTTGTATTAACCGTGTTGTCAAGAAACTTCTCCATGATGTTCCATTCACTGTGAGAAGGTACATGCCATCCGGTAGGGCACATATTCCGGCTATCGGCTACCGCAAAGAAATTGTAGAGATGACCATAATATTCTCCCTCGGCCGGAAGGTTGTGATAATCGCACCAGGCCCCTGTGGAGAGACTTCCCCAGGCGGCGCTGTCAGGCACATTGGGTATCTCCGACCCGTCACGATATTTGGTTGTTTTAAGATTTTCCTGCATCCATAATTGTGACCCTATATGAACAACCGCATAATGGTTTCCATCGGCATCGCTGCAATAGACAAAATTGAAGGTTACTGTCTGACTTTGAACCGGGAAAAACATATTTACGGTTCTGTAGATCCCTGATTTCCCGGTCAGTTTGAGTGTGTCACCTGCATTGAACTGCATGTAAACGATCGATTTGACGCTCCCCGGGCCTTTCAATTCCATTGACCCGGACAACTGGGGTCCTTCAATTATATCTCCTGTTAATTCATTGTATTTTATATGAGGGCGTTCTGTTTTGGCTCCGGTGCTTATCAGTTTAGCCGAATAAAGAGATTTGTTTGATTCAATTTTCAGGATGTATAAGCCGCCTGGAATATCACACAGCTGAAACAGGTGTTTCCCATGCTGAATAAATTCAGCCCGTTTCACGACCTCTTTCCCATCAATACTGTATAACCCGATGCTTAACCTGGTTGCTGAAGTTGCTTTAAATTTAATTGAACAATATCCCGGTGAAGGGTTCGGATATATGGATACCCCGGTTTCATTTTTGTGGGATTCATTTATTCCTGCTGTTCCATTAAGGTTTAATATGTCCGTTCCCGCAAGCGTCAGGCTTGTGCATTGAGAGAGGTTCTCTGCTTTAACGGAATCGATGATTGTGCTTGCACCTGTTCCTGCAAAACTAATCTGGTAATTCTGCGCATAAGTTTCACAGGTTGCCATTGTAATTATGATCGAGAATAAAAATGTTTTCATCTTCTTTGTTTAAAATGTTGTTAGAAAACATTTTTGTTTGGCTTGCACTTTAAAGATCTGATAACACAAAAGGATACATTTCTGTCTTCGGGGTGAAATTATAGTTTTCATAGAACCCTAATCCTTGATGCATCTGATACTACAACCGAGGGTCTTGCCATAATTGTTACGGGTCACCATCGTAGTACCACCATCAAGGTTACGTACCCATGCGCTGCCTGAATCGTATGCGGTAACCGACCACCAGTAACCAATTTCACCTATTCCAACGAAAGAGCCATCATAAGGACGCATTCCGCCCGGAAGTGCTGAGAAACCACTGATGTTGTCACCAGTATTAAAAACTTTCCAATGAGATGTACCTGCTTCCTTCATTTTCTTTCCTGCCAAACTATCACCACCCAAAAAGGCAGTCAGTATTGTCCATTCGGCATCGGAAGGGATATGCCAGCCAATGGGTGCAAGTTTACCGGTATTTATAGCATACCAGTTATAAATTGCTCCATAGGTATTTTTATAATTTGCAGCATTATTCTTATACCAGCAATATCCGGGAGTGCTCGAGTAAATTATGTTAACCCATGCAGCACTATCTGCAATTAGCGGGATTGCTGAACCATCGTTGTATCTTGTTGTTTTCAGGTTCTCAACCATCCATGTCTGATTCCCAATCGTAACAGAATGGTAAACATTCCCATCAATGTCGGTTATGGGTATTGTTGAGTTTTCCTTTTTTTCGCAGCCGTAAGTTGCCATGAAAATCACTCCAATAATTAACAAAGAATAGATCCGGATTGTTGTTAATGTTTTCATATGTATCAAGTTTTTAAGTTAAACTTATTCTTTTGGTGGTATCATTTTCACTCCAACGATTTGTCAGATGCAGGTTTATTTAATGGTTATTCAATTTTTTAATTATAACATGCAATGAATACCAACGGTAATTGATGAAAATTCCAGAAAACTTTAGATAATAATGATTTTTCAGCGATAACTATTTGATCTGTAATATAAGGCTGAATGTCATGATCATATTGAACACTAGGCAAACACACATTTAGATACTTTTCATATGGGTTTTATATCGTAAAGATAAGTTTAATAGCCTGTAATTATTCCAATTGCAAAAAAATATCTCAAAAATATTTCTCCCGGCCGGGTTTTACAATTCATGATGTAGGTTCGAGAATAAAGGCCCCGGTTTCCAGGGGCCAGAAATCATAAGGAACCTTCATCTGCAAATAAAAAGTTACCATCCCGGGCAACAATGATATGATTGAGAACCGAAATTTCAATCAAAGCGTTGGAATCTTTGACTTTCTTTATAATTTTCAGATCAGTTTCACCTGGAGTAGCTGTCATCAAAGAAAAGTGCATCGCCTTTTTAGAATACCTATACACTCATTCTTGTTATTGCGGGTTTTCAATTTGCGTTTCAGGTATCGGACAATTATCAATGTTTTTTTTCTTTCCAGGTGACAAGTGTTGTTTTAATTCTTACATTTGTCTGATTAAGATGGAGATTTAAGCAATGTTTTGACATAAACATTTTCCATTTATATATTGATTACCAACACATGCGGTAGTAGCTCAGTTGGTAGAGCATCAGCTTCCCAAGCTGAGGGTCGTGGGTCCGAATCCCATTTACCGCTCTTACAGTATCAAGGGTTTCAGAAATTCTGAAACCCTTTTTTTGGCAAATGCCTGCAAATACACCTAAAAAATTGCAACCTATTGGCTAGGCAACTTAATCACTTATTGGGGAAGACCATACGCCCTATTGCCTGATAATCTTTGCAGTTTCAACCTTTCCACCCGATATAACCCGGATAAAGTAAACTCCTGCCGGCTGGTCTGATAGTGAGAATTCGTGCCTGTACTCTCCGATCAAAACTTTAGAAAAGATTTTTTTTCCGTCCATCCTGAAAAGATCAATCCTGATGTGATCATCTGTGATTGCGTCGTTGATCTCAAGTACGAAGCTTCCTTTTGTCGGGTTGGGATATACCCTGAGCGATGATGCTTGCTTTCCCGGAATCGCAACGTCCTCTTCACCTGACTGATTTTCCGGAATGAGCGGTGCCAGGCAGGACTGGTTAACAGGATCTATATACCCATGAAGATAGCCACTTGATACAACATTAACAGTGGGTAAAAAATGGATGTTCTGGCCTGCAATCATCGTGGCACTGCCACCAGGCTGAACCGTAAAAGTGTTCCCATTCCCTGCAACGGTGATTGACTGGGTGGCATTATAGCACATGGCACCGCTTACAGTACCGGTTGCCGTTGTAGTAGCAGGAATAAACGGAGGCAATACATTCAATGAATAATCTTCAACTTCTCCGTCAAACAGGGTTTCACACAAACCCGGATTGCTGCCAAACTTTGCAGCAACCCTGATTCTTGTCACTCCGGTGCGTGCTGTTTCAGGAATTACAATACTCAACGGACTTAAATTAGTGACCCCGTTCGCCACATTGGTGGCAGTTCCCAGGTCGTAGGTTTCTCCGGCGTCTGAAAAGTCACAGTCCTTGTTCCAGTCGATCCAGGCGAGGGCATGGATGGTATAGTTACCGTCGGTATTTACATTGACCGAAAGGTTGTACGACGAGTTTTTGTTTACAGTCGTTGACAAGCCCGTATAGTCGTTGTATCCAGCTGGTTTTGCTGTTACATTGTTGATCGTGTTGAAATTCACCGTCGTAATCCCGGTGCTGAACGTCATGTTGCCCGAGCAGGCACAATAAGAGCAAACACCGGTAATTGCACTGGCTGCAAGGGCAGGTTTCAGATAACAACTATATGTTGAGTTGTATTCGTAAACTGCATAGTAATACGTAGTTTCTGACACCAGGCTGGTAACATTGACAGAGGTTCCTGTCCCGTTATACACAACGAAATTTCCTGTTCCGATCTGTGTTCCGCTGCCAAATGAAGCGTTTGCTGCATAGGTGATCCCATTCACAGGATCCGTATTTACAGGACTGCCTTGCCGGGCGATCACCAGCACGGATGTTCCGGTTCCATGGGTCCAGCCTGCAGTCATGGATGTGCCTGTGATGGCAGATGAAGTAAAAACACTTGCCTGGGCTGACGGAGGTGTACATGGCGGGGCAACAATGATCGAATAATCTTCCACTTCGCCATAGTAAGAGTTGCCGCAGGGAGCAGGGTTTGGTGAGTACGCGTTGTACAATGACCTGAGCCGCATTCTCGTCGTACCGATATATGAACCGGGTGGAGGAATGAAATTCGTTGAATAGGAACTATAAGAAGCGGTTGAGGAATAGATATTTTCCCCAGCTTCTCCAAAATCTCCATCCCTGTTCCAGTCAATCCAGATTAAAAGAGAATCCCTTGTAAACCATGCCGACCTGTTTATTGAGATGTTGTAACTGGAGCCGATCTGGACAGTTGTGGCCTGCGCGGTATAATCTTCATACCCGCCCGCCCCATAGGTGGATGACTGATCTATTGAGCCCAGCCTGACCCTTGAAATATACCCGGCGTTGGAGGAGGTTGATCCGGCATTACAATAAGTTAAAACAACCTGCCTGTTCCCGGTTGGATTTGTAACTGTGGGTGTTTTAGATGTCCCCACTGTCAGTGATGTGCACTGGGCATCGAGGAAATCATTCATGGCTACTGTTGCCGGAATGTCGTAGGTCAGCCAGAAAAAATTGGTGCCATTGTTTAGGAGTTGGTTTCCGGTGATGGTAAACGAACCGTTCGGATTGGGTACCGTGGAACCAACCTGTGTGGTTGGTGCAAATATTCTTTCCGGCCCGGTATAAAAAAGCTTTGCACCAGAAATATCGGCGGAGGGATTGGTCGTTCCGATAGTGTTGAACGTAAATGAAGTGGCGCTCAAAGGGGTGAGGTCGCCGCTCGTAACTACTTCAACCCCTATGATGACCTGGTTTGCCTGATTTGGATTTACCGAAGTCGTGTTGGTTTGTGTTGTTGTGCACGAACCATACACCATGGGGGTCGAGAGATAATAGAGGGGGGTTTCCCAGAGGCCCCTGGCAAAAGTAGCCGCCCTCAACTTGCTTTCCTGGGGATTTCCGGAATAGTAAATTTCAATTTCACCAATTTTCGCATTTGGCAGCCCGGTGTTGTATGGAATCCAATTATCGGAACCCTTTTTGAAATAGACCCCAAGCTCGGTGCCGGCATATAACTGCACTTCACCTGTTGATTGTTTATTTTGAACAATGGAATAAGCAGGGATAGACGGTAACCCGGCTGAAATGTTTGTCCAGGTTGATCCGCCATTAACAGATTGGTAAACTTTAGTTGCATTGTACCCGCTCAAGGTGATCCAAACCGTACTTGCATCATCATTTTTTACAGCGATGGAGGTAATGTAGCTGGAACTTACCGGCAATGTCCCGGTAACATTGGTCCAGGAAGTTCCTCCGTTAGTGGTTGTCCAGATGTGGTTGTAATCCGCAACAAATAAACATTGGGGATTTGAGGGGGCAATGGCCATCGACTGGAGATAGTTCGTTGTGTTCATGGTGGAAATTTTGGTCCATGTATCTCCCCGGTTGGTAGTTTTCCAAACATCTGAATACCCGGCGTATAAAACTTGATTGTTCGTAGGATCAAGGATATAGGGAGTCACCCACCCCCCGGTACCGGCACTTGCCGGGGTTATTGTAGATAAGCTTGCCCAATGGTCTGTAGTCCTGTAGATTACCCCACCGTTTTGTGTCGAGCTGTATTGAACATTCACATCCGAGTAATCAATGATGCAATCCATCCCGTCACCCCCTGTCACAGTAGACCAGTTGCCGCCTGACATTAGCTGGGTATTGTTGTCCTGCAAGCCGGTAATTACATCTCCCGATACAGTACCCGAAACGCCAAGCTTATACATCTGGCTGATAACCAGGCCGCCGGACACATTGTTCCATGTGATCCCATTGTCGGAGGAGCTATTCACACCCCCATCGCTGCATTCAAATAATTTCCCATCGGTTCGGTACCGGAGCATGTGTTTATCAACATGAGTGTTATAAGAGTTTATTACAGCCCATGAATTCCCCCCGTTTATGGACTTCCATGAGATGATTCCTCCGACAAATAAAGTATTCGCATCTGTAGGGGAAACTGCAAAGGCAAGGTCGTACCAGGCCTGACCACCTGTTTGACATGTATCGTAACCCAATAGATTATGGCACGCTGTTGTTCCATCGAAAACCAACGAGAAAGTTGTTCCGCTTGTTGTGGATTTGTAGATTCCAGATAACCCGTAAGTGGATGCTGCAGCAACTGCATATACCCATGTTGGCTGATTCGGTGATACGGACAGGTCTATCCAGCGGGCACTTGCATTGCTGAATACCAGAGTCCATGTTCCTCCGCCATTTGAAGAAAGGTATATTTTTCCATCCAGAGTTGAGCCATACAATGTGTTTGCGTCACCCGGCTTATATTCCATGTCCCTGAAAACAGTGGATGTTAATTTTGTATTCCAGGTAGTGCCTCCGTTTGTCGATTTGAAAACCCCATCCGAGGTAGATGCCAGTAACGTTTGGTTGTTCCCGGGATCGGACAACAGGCGGTAAACCATTTTTCCGGTACCGAAGGAATAGGTAATGCCTGTTGTATTCCAGGTTAATCCCCCGTTTGTTGATTTAAGCACCCCGATGCTTAGGTTATCCCAGTGATCCCGATCGCCGGTCGCGATGTATATTGTATTTGACGTGGCAAAATCTGTGGGAATGAGGACATCACTGACGGCAAGGACCCCGTTGTGGTCAGTTAAACAAGTCCAGCTTGATCCATTTGTTGTTGTCACCCACAAACCTCCGGATGCGGCACCAACCCAATAGGTATTGTTGTCTGTCGGATGAAAGGAGATACAATTTACGCGGCCGATTGTCACGTAACCGTTCCCTGTACTTACAGGCCCCAGGGAAGTCCAGTTTGCCTGGAGGGTCGATCTTGAAGGTGGAATGGAGTCCAGGTAAGCTTCATAAATCTCCTGTGCTGTACGTCGGGGAAATTCCCCCGTCGCCGGATTTATTTGCCGTTCCATATCATACTCCCAGCGTTTGAACTGCTTCCACCCAGCAGCTTTCTTTTTCACACCGTTTTCAACGTAATACCCGGTGTCAACCTTGTACGGGGCCCAATAGGAATAAAAAGCATTCCTGTAATCAAAAAATGTCAATTCTGCCTTGGTTTTCCCTTGCGGCAAGTTGGCCAGCCATACCTGAGAAAACAAGGAGGAGGCCAAAAACAACAACAACGATATTAATGATACTTTTTTCATGTAATTTGATTTTAAAGCAGAGAATTAACACGATGATAGAGAAAATATGAGAATTATGATATTTAGTAAGCGTAAAATTACCATAAAATACCAGGACCAAATGACAGGAACACGAAAATTTTACTTGTTATCCGTAAATCTGCAATAACGGTATGAATAAAGCCGTCAAAACATTGTATATAAGCATCATACACAATGTTTTGATAGTCGGAAAGATTACCTGTTTTAGTGTTGTGAACTCAACAACAGGAAAGAATATTTGCTTTTTCGGCATGAAAGGAGTCTGTTCAAATAGCTGGGTCAAAGTTAAATCAATAACACTAAATATATTTGACCATGAAAAAACAACAATCGAATGAGGGAGAGAAGACGCCTACAGAATTATCAGAATAATGCTGAAAATTCGCCAAACTTTGATCATGTAACTTGGTTAACCCTGGCGATGCCGGTTAATCAATCCCTGGATATAGCAATTGGTAACATTAGAGGAAATGAATCAGGCAGTCTTTCAAGGTAATACAAAATATGGACTTTAGATAGGATCAAAGGATTAGTTGGAAAGAGGATTGCAACAATCTAGTTTAATTTTCGGCCACCATAGAGGCATGAAGTTGATGAATTTGTTGTTGGTGAAATTAAAAGTGCCTTTGATCTTCACGCGGATCAGAAATCGGTGGTTAAGGAACATAAAGGCAGCTCCCATTTATTAAAACGAATGAAATCCACCATGGAAATCCTTACTGAAGAGGGCAGAAGGACCCCGGTACAGGTCGAATCCCTTAAAAGTGGAATATTCACTGGTCCTGATAATGCTTTTGAAGTTTGGTTCAGGGAACTTTAATGCGATGCATATAAAACCCTGAGCATGGACTGTTTTTGGTTGAATTGGTTCATCACAAGTGGAGTGTATGGCCCGTTATGTCAAGATGTGTGAAACATGTAACTAATTTCAAGGATTGTGTAACATCTTTCCTGCTGAAAGTACTCAAATTTGTTAATCAATATCAATCCTCTTGTTCCATTGTGACAGCATGCGCGTGAAGGATTGCAATTCCACAATGAAAATGAACACCATCGGGACAAAAAAGGTTGTTTTTTCAAAAGCAGTTGACAATTACCTGATTGGCATTGACAAGGCTTATAGGTTCACTACCCGTTTTTTCATCGAAGCATTTAAAAAGCCTTTTCATTTTCGCGAAGTCATCAACCAGTGTTTCGAGGTCGGGTTGAGATCACTTGCCCTCATCACAGTAACAGGCTTTATTATTGGCGTGGTTTTCACAAAACAATCCCGGCCTTCGCTTGAGGATTTCGGAGCAACATCCTGGCTGCCGTCCTTAATGGGAATTGCATTGGTAAAAGCACTGGGACCTTTGGTTACGGCGCTGATTTGTGCAGGAAAAGTTGGTTCAAGCATTGGAGCGGAATTGGGTTCTATGAAAGTGACAGAACAAATAGATGCCATGGAAGTATCGGCCATAAATCCATATAAATATTTAGTTGTAACCCGCGTGATGGCAACCACCATCACCATTCCGCTGCTGGCTTTGTATTGCAGTTTTATTGCACTTTATGGTTCTTATACCAATGTTCATGCTGAAGAATCTACGGGTATTACACTTTTTTATCAAAGCGCCTTTAAATCCCTCTCATTTCTCGATCTTTTTACCTCACTGACCAAAACAATTGTATTCGGTTTTACCATTGGCATAATCGGCTGTTACAAGGGTTTTAATGCTACACAGGGCACACGTGGTGTAGGCAAAGCAGCAAATCAGGCTGTGGTGCTTGCCATGTTTCTCGTTTTTCTTGAGGAAATTGTCATCGTTCAGATAGCCAACTGGATCCGTTATTTTTAACCGCAATGGAAACCCCGAAACTTGAACATCTTACAAACAGCAACGAATCGGTTATTTCTATAACCGGATTATTTAAATCGTTCGGAGAACTGCATGTTTTAAAAGGAATTGACCTTACTGTGTTCAAAGGCGAGAATGTGGCCGTACTTGGCAAATCCGGCTCAGGAAAATCAGTTCTGATTAAAATCATTGCAGGACTTCTGAAACCTGATCAGGGGGAAGTGATTGTTTTGGGAAAACATATTGATAAATTACAAGGACGAGAACTGGATGAATTACGGTTACGAATTGGATTTTCGTTTCAAAGCAGCGCTTTATACGACAGCATGAGTGTTTATCAGAATCTTGCATTTCCTTTAACCATGAATTTTAAACATCTTGGCAGCAAAGAAATTAAGAATGCCGTTATGGAAGCACTTGATGCAGTGGGTTTACCTGATAAAACTGATCAGATGCCCTCTGATCTTTCCGGTGGTCAGCGTAAAAGGATTGGGGTTGCCCGCACCTTGATTCTTAAGCCCGAAATAATGTTATATGATGAACCTACCTCGGGTCTTGATCCGGTAACCAGTTCAGAAATCAATGAACTTATTAACAACGTGCAGAAAAGATATAAAACCAGTTCAGTTATTATTACCCACGACCTCACATGTGCCAAAAGTACTGGCAACCGTACCGCCATGTTGCTCGATGGAAGGTTCCTGAAGATCGGGAAATTTGAAGAGGTATTTAATACCCAGGATGAACAGGTAAAACGTTTCTTTAGCTATAATTTTATACAATGAACCATGAATGAATCAACCTATAAACGTCCGGTCATCGTAGGACTTTTTGTTTTTCTGGGCTTGCTGTTTCTTATCGGGGGAATTCTAATGGTTGGGAACATTCACGCGACTTTTAAAAGAAAAATGACTGTCGTGTCACTGTTTGATGATGTCAGTGGCTTGCAAAAAGGCAATAATGTCTGGTTTTCGGGTGTGAAAATTGGCTTTGTGAGTGATCTTCAGTTTTATGGGAAATCGCAGGTAAAAGTCAGCATGAAGATTGAAACCAAAGCTCAACAGTATATCCGTCAAAATGCAAAAGTTAAAATTGGCACCGACGGACTCATCGGGAACAGAATACTTGTTATTTACGGTGGCAACTCCCTGTCGTCAGAAGTGCAGGAGGGAGATACTCTGGAGGTTGAAAAGACATTTTCATCTGATGATATGATCAACACATTACAAGAGAATAATAAAAATCTTTTAGCGATCACAACCGATTTTAAAACCATCAGCAAAAAAATGGCCACCGGGGAAGGCACCATCGGGAAGTTACTCAACGACAATTCAGTTTATGATAACATCAATTCGGCGGCGGCATCACTTCAAAAGACATCTGACAAAGCACAACAATTGGCAGCCTCACTTGCTGCATTCAGTTCAAAACTTAACAACGAAGGTACGCTGTCGCATGAATTGACAACAGATACCGTGGTATTCAAATCCATTAAAGTTTCTGTATTACAATTGAAGAAAGTTATAGACACAGCAACACTATTTATAATGAACCTTAAAAATGCGACCAGCAATCCCAATGCTCCGATTGGCGTTTTGTTGAACGACGAAGATGCGGGCAGTCATTTAAAAGAAACGATGAAATACTTGGAAAGCAGTTCCAAAAAGTTAGATGAAGACCTTGAAGCCGCACAGCATAATTTTTTATTGCGTGGTTTTTTCAAGAAAAAAGAAAAAGCAGATAAAAACACTCAACCCGCCACCCGGAAACCTTCAGAATATGGATTACACTAAGGCTTTTACCTTTTCTATTTTTTGGCTCCGGTACTTTGAGTGAACAGAAGGCTGATAAAAAAAGTGTTCGAGAACTGCGTCTTTTAAACTTGAACCTGTCTATCCTCTTTCTTGGAATTGCGGATTCGGGAACTGCGGAGAATTGGAGTAAATGATCCAGCCCTTCTTGCAAAGAGTATGTTCAATAAAGTATGTCAACGTTAAATCAATAAAACTAAATAACTTTGACCACTATGGAAAAACAACAATCGAAAAAGAGAGAAAAGAGAATGCGTTTGGAAGAAATAATTCCTGACGAAGACATGCGAACCGAAATGTTAAGTCGGCTCTACA